>PEBX01000048.1 GCA_003050645.1 Candidatus Carbonibacillus altaicus | reverse complement strand
ATGTCACGCCTTCCAGCGATCAGTGGGATTACGCGTATAAATATATCGAGACGGCGGCTCGTGCAGGGATCGTGAGCGGTACGAGTCCGGGGTTTTTCCGCCCGAATGACCAGGTGACGCGCGAGCAGGCAGCGATCATGATCGCACGTGCCATGAACTTAAAACTTCCGGCCACCCCGGATGCGGCCCGGGCTACCCTCGCCAAAGTCTTTGTCGATACAAATCAAATGAATGTCTATGCTCTTCCGGCCATCGCTGCCGTCTACAAGGCAGGTCTCATGGAAGGGTCCCCCCTCGATCCCAATGCGAAAAAGACGATGTATGCCTTTAATCCGCGGGCTTCGATAACAAGGGCGGAGATGGCGGTCATCTTGCAGAAGATGATGATCCAGATGAAAAAGCTGCCAAAACAATGAAAACGCAACTTTTTAACGAATCACTCGTATATATAAGTGCCGTCGTTTGAAGCAACAATATTTGCTGTGCGCCGCGCAACTTTTCTTCCCATCGGGTGTAGAAGTATAATGAGTTCCGTGTTCTATCACCCATCCGGAAGACTTTACCAGTTTGCTCGAATATGGTATACTGAACATTGTTGTTCCGGATGAGATGTGGAACGCGAACTCTATCAAAGCTTCAAGCGATGTTGCCGGCAGCAACGTCTGAGTCGTAGAAAGGAGGGAAGCGTGCCGAGCGGGCTGGCAACCTGAAGGACGTGTGGAACTGTCGAATCATGGACACCATGAGCATGCACAGTCTGCGCGTAGTCCTTTTTATGTGCAGCAAGCGGGCAGCAAATGTGCTTCCCCCAAAGCTTCCCTAGAAGAAGCGGAAAACATAGCGCGCCGCACGGTGTGCGCTGCAACAAAATCGGAGAGTGGAAACAGGAGGGTTTGCTGAATGCACAAGAGCAAGAAAGCATTATCGCTTCTTTTATCGCTGGCACTTGTCTTTACGATCGTCTCGCCAGCATTTGCGTTTAGTTTTCAACCGATCCCCGGAACACCGGAAGACACCGATAGCGGTGATTATTTCGGTGGGTTCAATGAGTGGAGCGATTACTCCATCGTAGTGTCTCCTGCGGTAACAGCTGTAAATCAGGTCATTTCGCCTGTAATTAAGATTTATAATAACAAAACCCAGAAGTATGTAACAGGTAATGATCTGGAAGATTTTTGGAAAAATCTTGAGTTGCTTGCTGATCCAGGCGTGCTAATATATGATTCGAACGATAATGGTCGTTTTGACGAAAGAGACTACAGCGTCACAAAAGTCACGTATGAAGGTTATTACTATTATGATGGTTTTAATCCAGTTCTAGGTGATCCTAGTGTTCGCTTCACGTTGAGCGTCAATGACGATATGTCGGGGTTTGTCATTCAGTCCGCAACGACCGATGTGTTTACTAGCAAACTCGTGCGATTTCTTGTTGCAAAACCAGGTAAAATTTCGGTGAAAATTAGCGGCGGCACGGTGAACATTGACGGCTCGACGAAAACGGTACAAGATGCAAAAATTTACTTTACTGGTACCCAGGTGCAAGTATTTTACGCGAGTGGTAATAAAAACACTTTAGCGACTTACCCTGAGACGGCCATCATCGGTGTCCCATACGCAAACTTTAACACTGATGATACGGCTTATGCGGTAATCGAAGAAGACGGCAAGTATTATGCGACTGTACAACTGGAGTCGAATGAATTGATTGATCTCGACCGTTCTGGAGTATACCAGGGCTACAAAGTTGTACTTCCGCCACTTGCCGCTGACAAAAAATATACGTTGAAAGTTTACGCACGCGTCAGCAGCTGGACGAGCGGTAACAACTACGATTATTACGCGGTTGGTAATGTCAACTTGACTGTTGATGAAGGTAAATCCACGCTGATCAAACCGGAAGACAAAGTCCTTGCTGCGGGTCTTTACGATCCGGTGACATTTACGCTTGACAACAAGCTTGCTGATCCGAGCAAACACAACGTCGTTGATTTTAAGAAATATGTTCGCTTTATAGTTGCTGGAAAACCGTATAACGTTTCTGAGACTACAGGTAATTTGGTCGAGGTCGATACTTCAATCATAAACAACCAAACATGGTATTGGTACGAAGTAACCGACAAAGGACTTCGGAAGGTGAAAGAGGACTCCAGACTGCCTAATGGGTATAAAGTAACGTTTGGCAGCCCAATATCTGATACAGTTAAAGTTAATGAAGGCAAGGAAGAAATTACAGTAAACGCTAATGTGCCGAAAGATAAAACACTTTTGGTAGAGGCTGCATACACAAACTACACAGCACTCTTCGGCGAAAACAGACCGTATGATTCTGTCAGTGGTGGAGTTGCCGTAGGACCAAGGAATAAAGGGAATTGGATTGGCTTCCAAAAAGACTACACCAAAGTCTTTAAAGCAGTGGAGCTTGAGGCAAAACCGGGTACGCTTACTGCTAATACCGATTCTATCTATGCCAATCAATATCATAACGTTGAATTTACGTTGAAAGATGTTCACGGTAAAGGTGTAAAAGGTAAAATGCTTAACTTCTCAATGCCGGTTGTATCTGTAGGTGGCTCTTCCTTCGGATCTAGTGGTAACGTCACTACTTCTGTTGAAACTCAAGATGAAGGAAAAGTTACAGCAACACTCTTCTCGCAGTATGCAAATGCTCTTCAGGTAGATGCGACGATTCCGATTGAACAACCGGTAACGATTAATGTGAAACCGTCCCAGCAAACCGGAACCAAAGTACAATTCGTGATTGGTTCGGATAAATACTGGGTAAACGGCAAAGAATTCACGATGGAAGGATTCCAAGGGACATCGCCTGCTCCGTATATCGCACCTGGTGATCGTACGGTCGTACCGGCCAGCTACATCGCCCTTGGTCTGAATGCGCAAGTGTTCTGGGATGCGAATACGAAGACGGCTACGTTTGTCCGTGGAGACACGACTGTGCAGATGAAAGTCGGCAGCAAAATTGTGAAGATCACCAAGGGTGGAAACACCTTCACGCAATCGATGGAAGCTGCAGCGACCACGATGGATGCCAATGGTATGGATGCAGGCCGTATTTTCGTCCCGGCGAAGTACGTGGTCAATGCCTTTGGATACGAAGCCAAGTGGGACGCTGAAACAAAGACGGTGACCATCGAGTAATCGTCTAACGACTGGTTAGCATAAAAAAATGAACACGCTATAGCAGTAATGATTCATCCTTCAGTGGTAACACTGAAGGATTTTTTTATTTTGTCTCTTTTACAGCAGGATTTTTGTATATTCCGTCGAATATACAATATAAACCAAAAATGAGGGGGTGCAGCAAATGCTTTAAGCGATATCGTTTCTCAAAATGTATACCTAAACCAAATAATATGAAAGGTGGGGAAAAGTTGAATTCAATGCTAAAACGCCGCATGCGCACCATGCTATCATTAAGCATCGTGATGTCATTAATCTTCTCACTTATTTTACCGGTCTACACGACAGAGTCAGCAGTTTATGCTGAACCGGTCCATCAAGCCGCACTGGATCAGGTTAAAGAGGCCCTGGAGAAAACAGCGAAAGAGAAACTGCAGGAAGCTAGAACCAAAACGATAGAAGAACAGCGTAGAACGCCCATTGTGGAAGCTATGGCACAAGACAAACATGCTCCAGATGAGATCGTACGCGTCATCGTAACGCTGAGCGGTCCAGATGTCCTGAGTAACATGAAAGGTTTATCCTCGAACACGAAGTTGAGTAACAATCAACAAGCTGCCGGGTTGCGTCAGAAAATCTTACAAGATCAACAGGCGATCTTGCAGCTCATTCAACGTAATATGCCCACAGTAATCATCCGTCATCAGTTCACTGAGACGATGAACGGATTCAGTGCCGATGTCCGCTATGGCGACATTCCAAAACTAAAAGCGCTTCAAGGTGTCCTCGATGTTCAGCTGGCGAGCTCTATTCAGCGTGAGCCGCTCATTCCCGGGGATAAGCCGGAGATGTATTTCAGTGCGCCACTGATCGGCGCGACTTATGCCTGGGAGCACGGGTATAAAGGCGAAGACGTGATCGTAGCAATCATCGATTCGGGAATTAATTATTTTCACCCGGCCTTTGGTGGCGATGGCCGCGAAACATTAAAACTCGGCGGACCAGAAGATTTAACGAAAAGTGGTGGATACAACGCACGCGTCATCGGCGGTTATAACTGGGCCGACGACAATAACGACATCGTCGACCGCACGGACAGCCAGCACGGCGTGCACGTTGCCGGAACGGTCGGCGGATATGATGCCACTTCAAGTGGCACGATCAACGGGCAGCCCTTCTCCGGGGTGGCGCCAAGCGTTAAATTTTTAGCCGAAAAAGTTTTTTCTAATGACCCGGATCGCGCCTCGACGACGAGCGATGAATACATCGCCGCCGTAGAACATGCCGTCGCCAACGGCGCTTCGGTTATTAACATGAGCCTTGGATCATCGGCAGGTGCCTTTAATCCGGAAGATCCTTTCTTTAAAGTGATGAAAAATGCATCCGATGCTGGTGTCGTCTTTAGTATCTCGGCGGGAAACAGCAATTACAGTGTGGGTCCGTCCTTCCCTTTCATCGAACATCCAGACATCGCCCTGGTCGGATCTCCCAGCATTAACCCACCCAGCATCAGTGTCGCAGCGTCGATGAATCAGGCCAGTTTCTATGATATGATGAAGTTAAATCAGCCGGTTGGAAATAAAGGAATACAAAACGTGCCCATGCTACCTGCAAGTTCTAATCCTCATCCGAGCACGCTTAAAGGTACGTATAAGCTTGTTCCTGCAGGCGCCGGTATCTCCGTTTCTGATTTTCCAACAGAGGTTGCGGGCAATGTAGCGCTTATAGAGCGTGGTAAGGTAGCGTTTGAGACAAAAATACAGAACGCGATCCATGCCGGTGCCGTCGCAGCGATTATCTACAACAATGCCGGAGACAATTTTATAAACATGGGAACTGGATCCGCGACAGCGATCCCTGCCGCATCTATCCGGCAAAGCGATGGAGAAACGATTTTAAAAGCGATTCAGAGCGGCACAGAGATCATGGTATCGTTCCCCTTGGAGAAAACGGATCTGCCACTTGCCGTCGACACGATGACCGATTTTTCCTCCTGGGGTTATGAGCCATCCCTTGGGTTTAAACCGACACTGACTGCCCCGGGCGGTAGCATCATCTCCAGTATCGGCTCGCAAGCGTATGCATCATTTGATGGAACGTCCATGGCAGCGCCGCATGTCGCAGGTGCCGCTGCACTCGTCATAGAGCGCTTTAAAAAAGATAACATCCCTTACACATCAGGAGATGTTCGCACAGCACTGGCCAACACAGCAAAGATTTTAACGGATCCGTCCACAGGGCTCCCCTATCCGGTCCGGCGTCAAGGGAGCGGTCGTATCCAGGTTGATCAGGCGCTTAGGACAGACGTACTGGTTACATCCGGTGAGGAGCCTGCCGTCAATCTGGGGGCATTTGACACGAAAGAACGTTCCATCCAGGTAACACTAAAAAATGTCGGAGCAAACGATCAAACGTTCCACGTGGACGGCATGCTCTTTACCGATGAGACAGCGACACGTAACCTCGTCTATGAGCCGGTAGAAAAAACTTTTGATCTGCTCAGATTAAGGGAAGCGGCCGGATTGGAACTGATACCGGCTGATCAGACGATCACCGTCCCGGCAAAGAGCACGGTCACGCTTAAGGCGACGGTGCGTATTCCAGAAAGTCTGCCGCTGGATCGTTTTGTCGAAGGCTGGCTCGTCTTTCATGCGGAAGAAGGAACGGACCAAAGCGATCTCGTTATGCCGGTCTACGGTTTTTACGGTGACTGGAACCGTCCCCCGGTGATCGATGCCCATTGGACGAGCGCTGACAGCTATGCGCGTTATTATATCGCATACGTCATCGCTGGCTATGACGATGGCGGCATCACGGGCCTTTATGATGATTGGTTCTGGCCGCTAGGGCTATATCTTGCCGAAGACGGAAGCTGGCAGTACCGGGACGACTATGTGGCTATTTCACCGCTCGAAGGAGCGAGGAACATCGCTATCCCGGCAGTCACACTACTTAGAAATGCGAAGGATCTATCCGTACAAGTGCTCGACGCCTCAGGGGGCGTCCTGCGAACTGTGGCACGTTCACTCGATGTACGGAAAAATGACTTTGAATCGTCTCTCGCCCGCATTTTAACTCCCTGGGATGGTACCATCAGCAACAAGCAAGCGTCTGACGGTCAGTACATCATCCGTTTAAGTGCCATCCCATATGCGGCACAGGGTTCCAAAGAAACGGCTCAGACCGTCGACTTACCGGTCAAAATGGTGAGCCGAGCGCCGCAAACCGTACTTGAGCCAGCTGATGAGAACCGTTCCAGCTATACGCTTACAGCACATAGCACAGCTGGGATAGAGGCGATCTATAGTGTAATGTATGACGCCCAAGCCGGGTGGAGTGATATAGCGGTATTTCCAGCGGTGCAAAGTGAGAAGGATCCGACGCGTTTTGTGGCGCATCTACATGCTTCTGACTTTGACGGCTTTGAAGCAGCACCCGCACCGTCTGATTTTCGCGCGTCCTTCGTCATAACGATGACCGTCGATACGGCCGGCAATGTAACATATAACGTGGTTGAAGGCGACCTTGACTTTATGCTGCTTAATACTACGACAACAGGCAGCGATCTTGAGCTCGCCTGGTATGTGAGCGAGGCCGTGAAGGATGTACGATTTACCGTAACCTGGCAGAATGAAGCGGAGCAGGTCGAATCATGGACAACAATGGCGAGCGAGCTTACGGGTGCGCGCTATCCTACGGGTGACTGGCGCGATGGCGTCATTCTACCGCTTCCGTATGTGACCCAGGAGGTCAAGATCGAAGCGCTAGATGGTACGGGTAAGGTGCTCGCATCGCGTTCTATCGCTGGAAACGAGCTCGGCACCGGTGCGCTTCCTAATAACGACTATCCGGACCAAACCGTGACGTTTGCGCCGGATAAAGATAAGGTGACCGTGCGCATACCCTATAGCATTCAAGGCTCGTCGAGTGACGTGCTTACGCTTAAGATGTATAACAGTCAGGGAGATACACTGTACGAAGAAGAAACGTCCGTGAGTGATCCGGCACAGAAACAAGGCGAGTTTAACGTTCTATTAGACGTACCTGGCTCCTATACGGTGCGGCTCACAACGACGATGTCGGCACCTCCTTATACGGATTCGGCGCAAAAGCCGATCGCGCAGATGATCACCGGCGAGGCCGTCTATACACTCAATATCGACTATACGCGCCTGGCGCAGTTTGCTGAGAAAACCTTAAGACCTTCAGCAAACACGGTAGATATTGAAGTTCTGCATACGCAGGAAGTGCAGGATGTGACGCTCCGCTTGATCGATCCGTTTGATCATACACTCATGCAGACGTTCGAACAAAACGTGCACGGTTCGCGGACAAGTACAGTGACGCTTAACTTGCAACCCTATTTCGGTCTGGGTGCCCTAGATGTCATGCTTGATGCGACGACCGTAAACGGTGATGTGTACCGTGACCAGGACCACCTGCGCATAGATCTACCGGGAGCCAATCTCATCGTCATCGATGATCCGATCCTTCAATCGCTCACGACTCGTGAAGATGCGGCAACGGCCACATGGCATATAAGCGTCGGTCAAGATGTCTATACCGAGCCAACCCGTGTAGAACTGTACGCGCGCATCTTCGACTTGAACCGTCAGGTACTCGATGCATATTCAGTGGATACCGTTACACTTAGTGCCTATCAGGATCAATCATTTACAACACCGCTTGATCTTACACGTGTACCGGATAAAGGTTCGCTCGAGCTATACCTTACGCTCTACGGAGAAGGTCTCAATGTACCGCTTGACCGCAAGGTAGTTACGTTCAGACGTTCACTCAGCGTGCCTCTTCCAACCGTGCTCGCGCCCGAACCGTTTGAAACGTTCAATGCGGAAACGGGACGACATGTATCGTATCTAGCTTACCTGCCAAGAGAGCTGGCTAACTTCATAGACCCAAGGCAGCAAGATGCGCTAAGACTGAGCATTATGAGCGATGACGGCTGGAAAGATGTTAGCGATAAACTATACTGGATGGACTACCCAGAATACGTGCCGGGTCTAGGCTATCTCACGCTCATCTTCGCGGAAGATATCGCTCTCGAGAAAGAAGGATATCAGAATATCCGCTTGGAAATCACAGATATGGCCGGCAACAGTGCGCAGCACAATCGCAAGATATACGCGGATATGACAGCGCCCGAGATTAACCTGGGACGTATCCCGGGCCCGGTTTTGAACGAAGAAGAAAGCACAGCGGCCCACCGTATCTACGACTTAGCGTGGCCGACGAATCAGCCATCGATCAAGCTCAGCGGAACGGTCCAAGATCAATTAACATCTTTTGTCTTTAGTGTGAACGGGGATGTCCTCCTTCCCTATATGCCATATCGTGAAGGCGAGGTTGATCGCCGCAGCTTTAGTCAAACGATCGACGTGCCGCTCGGAGAAAGTGAAGTCATACTGGAAGCTGTCGATGGCGTCGAGAATAAGACGACGCTACGCATCCACGTCAATCGTAAGGACGCTCCGGATAGCGGGGGCGTGCTCCCGGGACCGATCAGGCCGATCCCTGTCATACCAGCACCCGGACCTTCTCCCCTCCCGGATGAAGGAAAATCCGAGCAACCACCTAAAAAAGACGATACACCAAAGCCAGAAGAACGTAAGACCGTTCAAGCAGGAGAGGTGACCATCACACGCACGGATAAGACGATCGTGTACACGCTAAAGGTCACATCCGAAGCATTTGAAAAAGCGTGGAAAGCCGCTGAGCAAGCTCAAAGTCATACGGTGACACTCGATCTTAGCGATCTCGGAATGAAGACAGGCGATTCGCTAACCGTCATCTTGACCCCAGAGCAAGTTAGCAAACTGAAGGAGAAAGGCTACGACCTTGCGCTTAAGACAGATGCAGTGGTTTTAACCATTCCTGCCGGTGCCCTGAATAGCTTTACTAATGCCGATGGAAGTGTAACGGTCAGCATTACCTTAACGGCGGGAGACGCCGGATCTGCCCGTATCGCTGCTTTGAACGGTATCCACTTCGTATCCCCTGTGATTACCGTAAAAGGTACACGATCCTCACTCGATGTTCCGGTAAAAATTGCGATCAAAGTAACTCCCGCGAACGTTGACACGCGTAAAATCGCTGTGTACATGGAGAGCAGTGCGAACACTTGGCGCTATATCGGTGGACGGTACGATGCCGAGCGTCAGACGATAACGACAGAACTTGCGACGCTCCAGCCTGTCGCTGCTCTTGTCTATGAAAAAACCTTTGCCGATATTCGCGGCCACTGGGCCCAGGCGATGATCGAAGTAGACGCTGCGCATCAGCTCATTCAGGGCCGGAGTGAGACGATCTTTGCGCCAAACGAACGCGTAACGCGTGCTGAATTTGCGGCGATGCTCTTAAACGCACTCGGTATGAAACCGGAAAATGGGGCGCTGCCGTTTAAGGACGTTGATCCCAAAGCGTGGTATGCAGGTGTCATTGCGACCGCTTATGCCCGAGGCATCGCCCAGGGATACGACGGTACGTTTCGTCCCGATGCACCGATTACGCGTGAAGAGATGGCTGTCATGTTCACGCAGGCCTTAGCCCTAGGTAAAGACAAGGAACCAGCGGTGCCGACGTTTAAGGACGCTGCGTCGATTGCACAGTGGGCGCAATCTGCTGTAGCTTGGCTGGAGTCTAACGGTTATATAAGCGGTAAAGGGGATCACCGTTTTGCGCCGAAAGACCATACGACCCGTGCAGAAGCCGCGACGATGCTCTACCAGTGGCTGATGCGTAAGTAATGTAAACAAACCGTGTGAGATACAGGACGAACGATCAATAAAGTCTTTGATGTAAAGATTTAAAGAAGGTCTGACATATGTCGGACCTTCTTCTTTTTCATACGGTCTACCGTTGTACCGTAAAACAGATTGTTTGCGTTGTTTTATCGTATTGCAGTTCGCCGTTCAGTAGTTCGGCGAGGGTATAGATGGGTACGAGAATCCGACCGGTGTCACGTCTAAGCGCGTCATACGTCCGTGCCGCAAGCGGCATCGTATGACGATAAACGACTTTTTTGTTGTACACAGTGTGCTCAATGGTTACCGTATCCGACCCTAATGCAAACGTATAACGCTTATCACCGTGCCACCAGGTGATGTGCTTTGTGCGGGGTTCGTAGGAAAGCCTATCACCAAGCGCATCCGTTATGACTTTTAGTGGAAGGAGGGCACGGCCGCGCTCACTGTACATATAAAAAGGGAGTTCGAGCACATGCTTTTGTTTATTATCTTCTTCATCCGTCCGGACGACGGTCATATACGGCGTGTTCAGCGTTAACATCCATCGAAGGGATGGCTTTAGAAGTTTACGGACATCGATGGTTCGTTCTGCCGGCACGGTTGGGACGGAACTTTTGACGGTCACAGTCGCGGGGAAGGGGAGGTAAGCGTGAACGCGCAATGTGCCAAAGTCATCCGTAACCGGAGCAGTAGTGAGACTGCCGTCCAATAGAATGTCTGAAACAGAGGACGGATCGTTTGTCGCGGCACGGCCAGCGATCGAAGCAGATGGGGCTGACGGTATCGGATAAAAACCAAATGCTTGCGGTATACCGAGCATGACGAGCGGTACATTGAACGACACCTGCGCACCAGGCACGGATCTACCGTGAATATCGCGTATGGTGATCGTGAGCGGATACGTCCGCCCAGCAAAAATCGTCTGTGGGGTGATGTCTAGCGTTCCCGGGAGAGCTTTTAAGGTAACGATGGTCGTATACCCTATGACGTTTGCGCGATCAGCGGGTTGCTTGAGCTGTTGGCGATCGACGGTGAGCGTGTCATTCGATTCGTCATCGACCCAGTCTCGATCTACCCAGATGAGATCGATGGCAAGGGAGGCACCGGGCGGAAGGTTCACCTCGAAAGAGAACGTTATGTCGTCATCGAGCAGATCGTTTAATGGAATCCACCGATCCCAAGGAAGGACATTCGTTCCACGCTGGAGGATTGCCCGTCGGGATAGATCGTTAAGCTCATCGTTTTGCACGCGAAAACGCACCATCGCCGGTCGAGGCTGTTCCGCTGTATACGGCACCGTCGTGCGATCGGGTAAAGCGATGACGACGCGATCCTTAATACCGGCTGAAAGAAGACCGTCCGTAGGCGCACGGATGATGGCGCTCAAAGGCTCGATGGCAAGCTCATACAACCACTGACGATAGTGCATACGACCTTTTGCATCCCCATACGTGCCCAGCAGTTCGAACGTATAGGTGTGTTGAGGACGGAGAGGAGGGAGGGTAAGGAGATATGAAGCATGTGTGTTCTCTTTTTGGATACCATCAATCGTAGTGTCATCAATCGTTGCGTCATTATTTTTGACGTCGTCTGTCATGATCTGCATCCTAGGCTTAAGTGTGTCAACGGCATAAGGCCGTCCATCTTCATATATCACCAGTCGTGGATTAAAGTTAATGACAGTTGAAAATGGTGTGTTCTCGGGATGGATATCATCCCAAAAAATGGGTTTTGGAATCGTGAGGACAACATCGTTCGTCGCCGAAGCGAGAAGCGGCCCGTCGTGTTTTGAAGTCGGGATCGACTGTGACCCATGAGATGCAGCAGGGGCTGGAACGAGCGCGCCGTCTTCGAGCGAGAACGGAAGGATAGCAGGTGCAACCGTTTGAGCATAAGGCGATTCAGTAAAATATGCAGCGATTCGTCCTTCTTGTACGACGGTAAACATTGTTTTTTCGTCTGCAGGCGATGTCGAGGCTTCTCTTTCCTCTTTGACCGCTAGTTCAAAGCGTTTATGATCGGGAGAAAGGATCCATTGGAGATCGTCGATACGCCGACCATCCGCCCCCTGCAATACACCTTCGTCTATCAAAAGCGTGAGTCCCCCAGCGGCAAAAGACTTGATCGCATCGCCTTCTACATAGCGATGCGTCGCGTAATCATACAGGCGTAATGTTATATGAAGACGGTCGCCGACGTGCACGATGTTCGGTTCAAACTTAAGCGTATAACGCGGCCAAACAACCGTACCGATTCCGTATGAAGGTGATGGAACCGGGGCACCGAATGACATATCGCTAAATGCAGGAAAAAGCAGGGATACAGTCATGATCGATACGATCAATACCATGAGCATGCATTTTTTTCTCATCATCCTCATCCCTTAAATGTTTGGTACAAGATACAATGCTATGAACAATGTATCATAGATACGAACATTATAGATTGGTGAATATATGGTAAGCATGGTACAATAGGGACGAGGGGGAAGCGCGAGGATGCAGTTCGTCCACATAAAAAAACCAATCAATCTGCTCAAGCTTTATCTGCTTAAGTGCACCATGCTGACAAAGCGAAGCACACAAATGAAGCGCATCATTGTGCTTCATATGACCATCATCATGGGCTTGATGGTTACGCTTATGCCTTACATATCCGCAAGCGGGAGAACGAATGCGGAGACAATTTATTTCGTTAAATGGACGCGTGAGCCGTTGCACGATCCGTCCTATGCCGTTTTGGATTGGTCGCCGGAGACCGGCTGGTCCAGAGTCGCTTTCCATGACATGTCGCTTGCGCTCGAGCGGCTGAAGAGCACGTCGGACGTACAAGATATCGAAGAACAGGTGCCGCTTAAGCCCATTCCTTTTTACGAGATACAGAGGAAGGACGCACGCGTCGGCATTGCTCGAAGGCTCGATCAGTACTACCTCGATGCACTTCACGTTCCGGAAGCCTGGCAGATCACACGAGGAAAGGACACGACCATCGCGGTGGTCGATACCGGCGTTTTTTCCGCGCATCCCGCCTTAAAAGGCAACGTGCTCCCCGGTATCAACGTCATCAAGGAAGGGGGGAGCACGGAAGACGATAATGGCCATGGAACAGCCCTCGCTTCTCTCCTCGTCGCTGCCCAAGATGAGATGCGCGGGGTCGCGCCCGAGGCCAAGGTGCTGCCGATCAAAGCACTCGATGCATACGGCGGCGGTGATGCGTACACTGTGGCCAAAGGTATTTTATCCGCTGTGCGAGAAGGCGCTAATATTGTTCTTCTATCTTTGACTGACCCGGTATATTCTGGCGTTCTCGCCGATGCACTGACTGTCGCTGAAAAAAAAGGGGTGCTGGTCGTGGCTGCGACCGGAAATGACGGTCGTTCCATGTTGCCTTATCCCGCTCGTTATCCGACCGTGCTTGCCGTCGGCGCAGTACAAAAAAACGGTGCACCGGCGAGCTATGCGAACTACGGCCAGGGGCTAGACGTCGTCGCCTACGGCGATGATATTGTGGCTGCGTCATTAGACGGCGGGTATCGCGCTTACAGCGGTACATCTTTTGCCGCACCGCAAGTCGCCGGTATTGCTGCGCTTCTATACAATAGCGGCGCTAGCGTTCCGGCGGAGGTCCGCGACCGTTTGCGCCAAAGCGCGATCGCAAATCGCGCCTACCCGTTTAAAAAAATCGGTTTTGGCGTCGTGGATGCCTACCGTGCCCTAAAGAGTAAAGATGCGGCGCCACTTTTTTCAAGCAATGATCGCCCGGAGAAAAGCGCGCCGCTTGCGCTGGATAAAAAATGGACGCTTAACGTGCCGGGCGGTGCCGACCGCTGGTTTACGCTTGACATTCCGTACGACGGGACGGTGACGTGGGTAAGCGATGATGTGCAATTACCGATAAAGCTCGAGTTGTATACAACGGGCGGGGTGCTTCAGGAGTCGGGAATGTTAGAAAAAGGGAGGCCGCTTCGATGGAATGTTCAAGGTGGAACCATGCGCCTCAAACTTAAAAATGACGAAGTGGCGCGAGTGAACCTTTCACTTACGAGCACCTTTAAAATAAAGCGGATTCCTGCGCCCGGTGAGGCGCGCAGGGACAGGCCGTGGCCGCTAGAGATGACCGACCGCGCAATCCTTACCGGTACGTTACCGGAAGACGGCGATGAAGCATGGTATCGCCTAACAGCCCCCGGTCGTGGTAAACTATCGATTCGTGTTGCAACCGACGATCCTGCGCTTGATCTCTTCCTAACCGTGCAAAAAAATAAGGATCGACCGATCGTAATCGATGAGAACGGGGTGTACAACCAGAAGCTGTTTGAAACGTATATAATAACAGCGGAAGCAGGAGACGAGCTCATCATCGGCGTAAAAAATTTCTACGGACTAGGTGTAAATGCCTTCTACACGTTATCGCTTCTCTGGCAGCCTGAGACCAAAGGTCTGTTCAAGGACGTGTCGACTGTGCACTGGGCGTATCCGATGCTTGCTTCATTAAAAGAAGAAGGCGTGACCTTCGGCTACTTAAACGACATGGTCTATCCCGAGCGGCCGATCACCCGAGCCGAGTGGGCTGACCTCTTGACGAAAGCCTTTCCTTCCTCCGCCCCCCTCTCTTCGTTTGAAGATCAGAAACACACAGTATTTCCTGATCTCAGTCGCTCAAACTGGGCTTACGAGGCACTTTTCCGCGCCTACCAGGAAGGATGGCTCGAGCGCTACCCGGATGGGACGATCAGACCGAACGCCTGGGTAACGCGGCGCGAAATGGTTGTAACACTGAACCGTCTTCTCGCTCAGCCTACAAGCGGTAGTACGATGAACCTCACATATTTTAAAGATGTGAGCTGGCGAGAGCCGCTTCTTCTGCCGCTCATACAACTTGTGAACGCCGGATATATCTCTGGCTACCCAGATCAGACGATGCGCTTAAGCCAACCGCTCCGACGGGTCGAAGCGCTTGTCATTGTATACAAATTACTAAAAGGTCCTTCTTCGTAAATAAAACATTTGTCTCAAACCATGCGTCTTAGTCTTAACTAGCACAAAAATCGCTCAAGGAGTGGATCGTGTGAACAAGTATACCCGCGTGATGTTGCTCGTCGTCGTCTTCATCAGTATCAGCCTCGTAGCACAGGCCGGATCATTCGTCCCCGGATCGGCCGA
>PEBX01000225.1 GCA_003050645.1 Candidatus Carbonibacillus altaicus | reverse complement strand
CTATTCATACGCAGGGTTTTCCAGAATGCCAACACACCTGTTAACTGCATTAAAATTACCGTTGTTTACAACACTGCGACAAAGCCCAACGCATCTTTTACTTCACTCATTCTTTTGCATCATGTAATCGAGCTGGGTTCTATTATCGACCCCTCCCTTCCTTTTCAAAATACAGGGAAGGCTTTACGCTGAATATATTTTTCATATGTCCTCCTCTAAGCCTTTCCCTTTCTGTTCGTATCATATCACTTCACCGTCGTATCTGTCTGTCGTCAGTACTGTTGATTTTTTATAAAAATATATAGTCTTTGTCGTCACCACTGACGACAAAAACTAAAGACATTTTTGCCCAAAGTGTGCACTCAAACGTTTTCCTTTTCGTGTTGATTTTCCCTGGCTATCTCGGTCTCAAGAAATGCCCGAATGGACTGTACGCCTGACTCAACGCCCAGCTTATCTGTGATCCGCGTAAAATACATTCTGATCGTCGAAGAACTTACATGAAGTGTCTCAGCAATCTCCACGCTATTCATCCCTGCTACCCATAACGCTAACACGTCTCTCTCGCGTTCGGTTAACTGCTCGATGATAGCATACGGAAGGCGGACGGCCAGCATCGGACGAACCATGTGCCATGATGATGTCGACTCCCCATGCGCATTCCGTAAAACGTTGTGATGTGCTTTCGTATCTACAAGCCTTTCTTCATTTTCACATTCCCGTTCAATTCTCTTCACTACTTCAAATAGCCAACCACCGTAACCGTAAGGATCACGACGTTCAGAAAATATGCGTCCGGCAACGCCGAGTAGACTTTGTTCACGATGACAGCCAAACGGAACCGCCACGGTCCAGGACGTTTGAAACTGCGAGCACGTATGAAATGGGCCGGAAAGAAGACGCATGGTTAAGAACGCCTGAGCCAGTACAAATGCACTCACACCGTAGGTGTCCTCATCGAGTGTATCTCCCGGCTGAATATCGGGATGTTCAAAAGTAACCGTATAGTTAACCGTCGCACTGCCACGCTTCTTTTTGAGAAATCCCCTATGACTCACCGCATGTTTATACTGTTTCTCATCGTGAGACTTGCCCGACATTCTTACAACTTCAATCACACGCAGGTCGGAATCAGTGATGACCAGCTGAAAATCCGGTAAAAACATGCCCGTCTCAGCATATCGAAGATAGCAACTGCGCAGGCGACTGATAAACATTAGGAGATGATCCGACACCGTCGCAGGTGGTTTGGTCGAGCGACCGTGTTTTTGACCACAGGAAGGATGAACATGCTGCCTTAGAAGACCGTCATGTATTTGGGCAATCTCCTCACGCGTCGCCAGAAAAGTAGGCGTCTCCCCGGAATTTTGACGATCCATGGTCGGCGTCACTCCTCCTCCTTGTCATGCTTTATGTTTTCATTTCTGCGCGATATCTTCTGGATTATTTTCACTAGATGTTTTAATAAAATATTGCCAATAAAATCTTGTGAAATTTTTTTGTTCAATACTTAGACGTATCGTTTACTGGCAAAGTTTCAACCATTCTCCACACTTAAAAATGAGCTAAACGCTTTTTATGTTTTTTTCTTTGATAAAACAGGAAAATTTTCCGCCAAACCGGCTCATACCGTTCTTCATACGTAGCACCGTAAGTTGAAACAAAGATCATTATATCAATATGTATTTTTTGCTGCTATGCCTTAAGTTCGTACGCTCTCTTCTCATCGGGCATCCGCCGTCTGATATCTTCATATACTAAGATCAATAAAAAAACCACTGCACATAGACAGTGGTTAACAGTCGCTCACTGAACGAATTTAGTTTAGTGAGTTTCTTTCTCACTCGGTGTCTTGACAATGGGAGCATTGCACCGATCTTACGCTTAAATAGTCTGATTTTAAATTCTATTTCTAAAAGCTTGGATCACTTTGCGACGGCAAGGCAGCCCTTGACATGTTCATCAATGAGCAAGAGCTGCTTTAAAGCTCGAACCCCCAAAAACCTGTTAGACCTCCAAGCCGCACTGAGTCACCAGCAGAAGAATAAAATGTCATACCTTCTTTCAGGATAGACCCCCATGCCGCTTACGCGGCACCATCAGATGATGAAAATGGGTGCGTGTAGTATAATTTTCCTACGGCTGGCGAAGGTAGGTCGTGCTACTATGGTGTTTCGAACCCGTAGGATGGACT
>PEBX01000047.1 GCA_003050645.1 Candidatus Carbonibacillus altaicus | reverse complement strand
GGTAGTCCTTCTTTGCTCTGGAAGGCACGAACCGACTGTTCGGTAGCCGCATCAAAGTAACCGTCGGTTCGAATCGGAGCAAAACCAAGCACAGCGAGCATTTGCTGCATTAAGGCGACGCTTTTATCATTCGTGTCGCGAAAGAGCGGTTTGTCGACGGCGAGTGGCGGCAGATGGAAATAATCGGGCTGCTTCACCTCTACGGTCGGCGTCACCCCGACTTTGTGAATCCAGCTTCCGTCCGGTGCTAGCCACTTGGCCGTAGTGAGTTTCAACGTTCCACCGGATGTCAGATCTTTCGGTACCTGAACCGTCCCTTTGCCAAAAGACGTCGTACCGACGATCGGAAATCCGGAACCTTTTAATCCGGCCGCTAAAATTTCTGAGGCACTGGCACTCCCTTCGTCAATGAGTACGGCAACTGGGATGCCGATCCCCGATCCGCTCGATTTGGCGACTTCCCGATGACCATCGCGGTATTCGATCTGGTACATCACTTTACCGTTCGGTAAAATCTCGTTTAAAATGTGATCGACCGCGCCCAGATACCCGCCGGGGTTGCCCCGCACGTCGAGGACGAGCCCTTGAACACCTTGCTCTTTAAGTTTTTTTAGCTCCTCTTTAAACCGCTGATCGGTATTTTCGGAAAAAGAGGTTATCTGCAAGCGCCCGATTTTATGTCCGTTTTTCTCAAAGACACTGCTGTAGACACTCTCCAGAGGAATTTTATCGCGTACGACCGTAATCATAATCGGTTCACTGAGGCCACTCCTCAAAATCCCCAGTTCAACCTTGCTCCCCTTTGGCCCACGAATTTTTTTTACGGCTTCGTGTAAGTCCAATCCCTCGATTGATTCACCGTCGACGCTAATGATCTGATCGTTCGGACGAATACCGGCTTTTTCGGCAGGCGAGTCTTTAAATGGTGCCACCACCGTAACCCGGTTGTTTTGAATCGTGACTTCCGTACCGATACCCTCAAAAGAACTGCTGAGGGAGGTTTGAAACTCTTTCAGTTCTTCCGGATCCATGTAGGTTGTATACGGATCACCGAGCGCACCGACCATGCCCCGGATCGCCCCATCGATGAGCTTCGACGGATCGGCTGCGTCCGGATCGTAGTAGTTGCCTTCGATCACCTCATACGCTTCGAGCAGGCGTTTAAACCCGGCCGGGGCTTTAAGCGTTACCGTTTTCTCTCGTTCCGGCACGGTACCGGCCAGCGTGCCATCGAGACTCGGTTTACCCGTGATAAGCGCCGGATAATTCGCGTAAAGGTACGTAAGCGCGCTACCGAGGACGATGCCAAATATAAAAAGGAGCGCCGCCCTGAGCCCTTTGTGCGTCGCCATCATTCATCGTCCTTTCTTTGCAAAAATCGTCTCTCGTCTATTATATCCCAAAAAGCTGCTCCCTTCATCCTCTTCTTTTTATTTTTTTCCGAGGTAATTCATCGGATTAACATAGTCCCCGTTTTTAAGGACGGAAAAATGCAGGTGATTACCGGTGGAAAGCCCAGTCGTGCCGACTTCTGCGATTTTCTGTCCACGTTCTACAACCTGTCCTGCTTTTACCTTAATGCCTCCCGGTCGAATGTGTCCGTACAGCGTACTCATCCCCGCACCGTGATCGATGATGACCGTGTTTCCATACCCGCCATAATATTCAGCTAGGATCACCTTGCCGCTTTCTGCGGCATAGATCGTTGTCCCATCCGGAGCCGGGAGATCGATACCGGAGTGAAAGCTTTGTTTTTTCGTAATCGGATGGACCCGTGGACCAAAGGGTGAGGAGATCGTCGTATACTGCGTCGGAAGCGGCCAGGCTAGTACTCCGCCCGTCCAGTACACTTTGGCCAGCTCCTGATTGATGCGGTTATATTCTTTGACAAGCTGAGAGAGCTGTTCGTCGTATTTTTCGATCTCTTTCTCATAATCGACTGCTTGGCTCTGTAACGAGGCGATCTGAACCCTTCGCTCTTTATGCATACTGGCAAATTCCTGCTTCTTGCGCTCGAGTTCCGCGTATTTTTGCTTAAGATCGGCCAGGTACTGATCGATTTCCTGTTTTTTTGCAGCGATCAGCGCTTGATCTTGTTTATTTTTTTCCAGAAGATCTTGATCATGGGCGACAATCTTACCCATCATATCGAGACGGCTTAAAAAATCGGTGAAGTCTTTAGACGTAAGGACCACTTCGAGATAAGACGTCTTCCCGTGCACGTAAAGCGCTTTAACGCGCTCTCTCAGCAACCGATTGCGCTCCTCTACGCGCGCTTCTGCTGCATCGAGATCCGCTGCAGCCTGTTGAGCCTTCTTTTCCGTCTCATCAATATCACTCTGAAGACGCTTCATCGATTGTTCCGTCTCATTCATCTTCATATCGAGATATTGAATTTCTTGATTTAACTTTTTCTGCGTCGATTTGTTTTGCGATAATTTTTGCGTAAGCTGCTGCGTCATCACCTTTGCTCTGGCCTGCTCCTGTTTAATGCGTTCGAGTTCCGCTCGAAGTTTGGCTTCATTAGTGTTGGAAGAAGCGGCGAGCGGATAAGACCCACCCCAGAGAAACAGCAAAAAAAGCACGATGGTACCGATGGAAAACCACTTTTGTTGCGTTCTTTTCAATCCTCTCTCCCCTTTTGTATGTACTACGCACCGTTTATCAGGTGCGTAAAAATTTACGAATGGACGAAAGAGACCCCCAGATCCCGATGAGTAACCCTATACCGAAGAGCGCGACGATGAGCGGTACGGTCACGGACTGCATCGACAAGACGGACATGGAGAGAATTTCGGTGTTTTCGACATACTGTTGATATAGATAAACGAGTAGAAGTAGAGGAATCCCCGCCCCGAGTAGGCCGATCAAGGCACCTTCGATAAAATAAGGCATCCGAATGTACCACTTCGATGCGCCAACGAGACGCATCACTTCGACTTCTTCCCGGCGGGATACAATGGTGAGTTTGATTGTATTGGAGATGAGAAACGTTGCCGTTAAAGCCAGACCGATCACCACGACCAGCATAATCTGCCGGATCACCGTGGTAATCTCCAGAAGTTTGGCCACTTCCTCCTGGGCATAGCGTACCGTCTCTACCTGCGGCCAGCTTTGAATCGTCTGTGCCAACTCCGCTGTACGGGCCGGTTCATCGGTCTTGATGAAAAAAGCATCTGGAAGTGGGTTGTCCTCATCCAGGCCGACAAATAAATCGGCTTCATCGGCATACGTTTCTTTCAACCAGGCTAGGCCTTCTTCCCGGGGCACAAAGCGTACACTGTGCACGTGCGGCAAATTGTTTAAGTCCGCTTCAATTTTCCGTATTTCGTCTTGAGATGTATCCATCTTCAAATAAATCGAAATCTCGACTTGCGACTCGGTCTGGCGTGCCAGATGATCGATATTAAGTGCTGCCAAAATAAAGACGCCGACGAGAAACAAGGTGATGGCCACTGTTGCCACAGAAGCAAAACTCATCCAGCCGTTACGAAGAAAACTACGAAACGCGTCGCGCAGATGACGCCTGAGGGTTCTGAGTTTCATTGGCGATCATAGACCCCTTTCGCCTCGTCGCGTAGCAGACGGCCCTCACTCAATTCAAGCACACGACGCCGGAAGCGGTTGACGATGTCCCGATCATGCGTAGCCATGACCACGGTTGTCCCTTGAAGATTGATTTCTTCCAATAGTTTTATGATTTGTAGGGAATTCTCGTAATCAAGATTCCCGGTCGGTTCATCGGCAATGAGAAGCTCTGGTTTGTTGGCAAGCGCGCGGGCAATGGCCACGCGTTGCTGCTCACCGCCGGAAAGTTCTCGGGGGAATCTCTTCGCATGCGCTTTAAGACCGACGAGATAAAGAAGTTCATTGACTCGCCTGCGGATATCACGGGCCGGCGCTTCGACAACCTCCATAGCAAAAGCGATGTTTTCTTCGACCGTTAAGCGCTCAATCAATCGATAGTCTTGAAAAACGACACCGATCGTCCTGCGCAGACGATGCGTATGTCGAGACTTAAACCGACTAAAATCAAAGCCGTTCACCAACATTTTACCTTTTGACGGAAGTTCTTCTCGATAAAGCAGTTTGATCCAGGTAGATTTGCCAGCACCCGATGGACCGATTAAGTAGACGAATTCGCCTTTGTCAATCGAGAGCGTGATATCGCTAAGCGCCACCACACCGTTTTTGTACGTTTTAAACACATGTTGCATCTCGATCAACACAGAGGCACCCTTTCTGCTATGTCGAATTATTTCCCGGGAAAAGAATGCTGTCGATGGGAGCGAGTCTTTGTCTATGATCTATGTTTATGATTATAGCACGGAATTCTCCTTATGGCGACTAAAAAACAAAAAAATGATAGGTAAAAACCTACCATTTTACATGAAACAACACCTGTATCGTTTATTCGAATGTTTTTGCTATCCGTATGTTTTTCTGCTATGCGTATCGATTGTTACGGATGCGTTTTGACGAGATGAAGACGCATCCAGCCTATAGCGCTTAAAACGTACGTCGAAAAACGTAGCTGGTACGCAAATAGCCCATTTTTTCTTCATAAAATCGATGGGCTTCGCTACGTTCCAGCCCGCTTGTCAGCTCGATCCGCTGACAGCCGTGTGCTTCTGCCCAGCGTTCGACAAAGCTCAAAAGCCGTTCCCCATACCCGGCCGAACGATGGGTAGCGCTCGTGACGAGATCATATAACATGAAATAACGACCGTTATAAAAGTTATGCAAAATGAGGCCCCCCGCCAACGAGACGAGTTCTTTTTTGACCATCAGCCCAAAGAGATGATACCCTTGTTCCGTCATGGCTTGCATATGTTCCATGTAACTTTCCTCGCTTAGATGGTGACGCAATTGAGCGATGAGCGGATAAGCTTGCTGCCAGTCTGCAGGCGTATCCAGCAAGATAATCGATTCATCTAATGTTTGCAAGGCACGACCCCCTTTATACCCGCACAAACATGGAGCGTCTATGACTCGCGCAGACGCTCGATGCTTGAACGTTCAATGACGATCTATCTCTACCGATAGTGATGATCACCTGCTATCGATGATCACGGTTGGCGAAACTTGATCGCCGCTTTTTTTTAATCTTGTTAATCTTGCCGAGCATCGGATGAATGGTGCGCTCATCTTGTTCAAGGCGTCGATCGTTCGATGATATCGATCGTGTGTGTTTACCGTTCGTTCGCTTGTGCGGCCGCGATCTCTTTCTCAAGATCATCGCTTAATTTGAGCCCCAACCCTTTAATGGCTGCCTCGTTCACCTTTAAAAAAGTGTCCTGAACGATGAGGACGGGGATCGTGCCTGGATCTTCGCCCTTCAGTACGCGCACCGCCAGCTCTCCCGTACGCACGCCAAGCTTGTACTGGTCGATCCCGTATGTCGCCACCGCACCTTTATCCACGGATTCCGGATCCGAAGCAAACACCGGCTTTTTAAGGATGTTGGCGCGATCAAGATAGTTGTCAATGGCGCTTACAACAAGATTATCGTTCAGCGTTAAAAAGGCATCGACCTGCGAGCCCAGAGCATCCACAGCGAGCGGAATTTCATTCGCCTGAGAGATGCCGCGGGCAATGACCTTTATGCCTTGAGCCGTGGCAGCCTGCTCTGCTTGTTTGAGCTGAGCTTCGGCGTTGGCCTCTCCCGAATTATAGATGATGCCGATCGTTTGTGCCTGTGGTAAAAACTTTAAAATGAGGGCGATTTCCTGATCGAGCGGTGTTTGATCGCTGGAGCCGGTGATATGACCGCCGGGACGGTTTAAATCCTCAACGAGGCCGGCTGCGAGCGGATCGCTCACCGCTGCAAAGACAATCGGTTTATCCTGAATCGCTTCCTGCACCGCTTGTGCCGAAGGCGTCGTGATGGCGATGACGAGATCAAGCGGTTTACCGGCAAACTTATGGGCGATATCGGTCGCCACCGTACGATCTCCTTGCGCATTTTCATAATCGACGGCCAACGTCTTGCCGGGAACATACCCGGCTTCGGCGAGCGCTGCCAGAACGCCTTCACGTATCGCATCGAGTGACGGGTGCTCGACGATCTGCGTGATGCCGATCGATACAGATCCTTGATGCGCGCCCGTAGTGTCGTTCCCACTGCTCTCCGCCGTCCCCGCTGCAGGCGCTTCTGTTGCAGCCTGCTCCGTCTGATTGGTCTCCTGCAACGTGTTCTGACTGGTCGCTTCCTGACTTTCGCGCGGCGTACAACCGGTGACGATGATGAGCACGGCAAATAACAAAAGAAATACGGTCTTCCTCATAATTTTCCTGTCTCCTCTCGTCTTAACTGTCTTTGCTGTTTGGATTGTCCTATACGGCCTTCTAAGCGAAAGCACGCCGGAGCCGCGCCGATCGCGCAACCCCAGCGTGTTGAAAAAATCCGTATGCTGTGCATTATAGCACAACTGAAGACGGTGGTAAAGCATCTGAAGCATGTATTTTTTTCGTCCATTCGTCTCAGCCGAGCCCCTCTATGATGCGCTGGACGATGGCTTCTTCGCTGAAACCATAGGCGCGAACAACGGTTTCCCCTGGAGCAGAAGCGCCAAAGCGTTCCACGGAAAAAACGAGACCGTCCGAACCGACATAGCGGTACCAGAGCGCGCCGCTACCCATTTCGATCGCCACTTTAAGCCGGGCCGGACGTCCGAAAAGCTTCTGCTTGTCCGTATCCGGCATCCGCTCCAAGCGATAAAAGGAGGGGACGCTTATGACCGCGACCCGCAAGCCCGGCACCTCCTCCAGTCGCCGGGCAGCACCAAGCGCGAGCGCGACTTCCGAGCCGCTCGCCATAAAGAGCACGTCGAGCGGCGCTTCTTCCGCAGGATTGGTGGCGTAGAGAAGGTAGGCTCCCCGGGTAAAGTCCTCGTAGCGGCCCTTTGTCTCCGGTAAGACCGGCAGTTTTTGTCGCGTGAGCACGAGCGCCGTAGGATGATCGCCTTCCTGAAGCGCCGCAGCATAAGCGTAAGCCGTCTCCCGGGCGTCTGCCGGGCGGATGACATCGAGATCAGGGATGAGCCGCAGGCTGGAGAGTTGTTCTACCGGTTGATGCGTCGGTCCGTCTTCGCCGACAGCGATGCTGTCATGCGTAAAGATGTATAAAACGGGCTGTTTCATGAGCGCCGAAAGACGGATCGCCGGGCGTAAATAATCGGAGAAGACAAGAAACGTCGCCCCGTACGGACGCACCCCACCGTGTAAAGCGAGTCCATTTAACACCGCACCCATGGCGTGTTCGCGCACCCCAAACCAGATGTTCCGACCGCTTATCTCGTCCCGGGAGAAGTCGTTTTCTCCGTGAATCAAGGTGTTGTTGGACGTCGCAAGATCGGCTGAACCTCCCCACAAAGCGGGCACGGCCTTGGCCATCACTTGCAGCACCTTCCCTGAAGCTTCACGGGTCGCCATCTTAAGATCGCCCTCGAAATCCGGCAGCACGCTCAAAAGATCTTCCGGTACGCTCCCGCCAAGCCGCGCTGCGAGTGCCGCACCTTCTTCCGGATAAGCTGTCTGGTAAGCCCGGAACCGTTCTTCCCAGGCGTGTCTAAGGGCCGCACCGCGCGTCCGTACCGCCTCAAAATGTTCATACACCGCTTCCGGTACGGTAAACGGTTCGCCGTCCCAGCCGTATGCCTCTGCGACGCGAGCGCGTTCTTCAGGTCCCAGCGGCGCGCCGTGGGCCTTGCTCGTACCGGCAACGGTCGGTGCCCCGTACCCGATCGTCGTCTTCACTTCAATGAGCGTGGGTTGTTTGAGATTCGCTCGCGCGAGGGTGAGCGCCGCACGAATCGCATCCAAGTCATTCCCATCCTCTACACGCAGTACTTGCCAGCCGTAAGCCCGAAAACGCCCCGCTACATCTTCACTGTTGGCTTTGTGCAGTGCACCGTCGAGGGAAACATCATTGGAGTCGTAGAGAACGATGAGTTTGCCGAGCCCGAGATGCCCCGCGAGCGATGCCGCTTCATGGCTGATCCCTTCCATCAAGTCGCCATCGCCGACGAGCGCATACGTATAATGGTCAAACAAAGTATAATCGGGGCGGTTATAGCGTGCGGCAAGGTGTGTTTCGGCCATAGCCATTCCTACGGCCATGGCCACACCTTGACCGAGCGGTCCCGTCGTCGCCTCGACGCCTGGTGTGTGCCCGTATTCCGGATGCCCCGGCGTCTTGCTCTCCCACTGGCGAAACGATTTGAGATCGGTAAGCGCAAGATCATAGCCGGACAGGTGTAAAAGACTGTAAAGTAGCGCCGAACCGTGCCCGGCAGAGAGAATAAAACGGTCACGGTCGGGCCATGTGGGGTCGCCCGGATCATGGCGCATGACTTCTTTAAAAAGAACATATGCCATCGGGGCAGCCCCCATCGGCATCCCAGGGTGGCCGGACTTCGCCTGTTCGACCATATCGATCGCCAGCATACGAAGGGTGCGGACAGCAAGGGTGTCGAGTGCCTCGTTGGAGGGGTGCATGTGATTTCCACCTTTCATCTTATCTTCGTTTTTCCATCGGTTAGTCGTTAAGGCGACATCCGATGAAATCCTTCTCCTAGCACTTCAGCAGCTGGGAGGACGATGACAAAGGCCTGCGGGTCGATCGCCTGCACGGCATCTTTCAGTCTCTGGACCTCGCGTTGATCGACGACGCACATGAGCATGGGACGCGGTAAATTAGAATACCCGCCGATCGCTTCGATCCGCGTCAATCCCCGGTCGAGGTCGTAGAGGATGGCGGAGCGCACCGCTTCTTCCTGTTCGGTAATGATATACGCGACAAGGGAGCGGCGGGTGCCGAGCATGACAAAATCGATCGTCCGCCCCGTAAGGTAAAGGCCGATCAAAGCATAGAGCGCCTGTTCCATATCGAACACAAAAGCCGCCCAGGTGATGACGAGCCCGTCTAACAGGCGCACGGTCGTCGAAAGCGGAAGCCCCGTGAGCCGGGTTAATACCTGCGCCAGAAGATCCGTCCCGCCGGTCGACCCGTGACCGCGAAAGACGAGGCCCAGACCCAGCCCGACGCCGATTCCGCCGAAGATAGCTGCGACGAGCGGGGAAGTCGTGATCGACGGTGCCCCTTCCGTCCAGTAGACGAATAGCGGGAGGACCATCGTGCCGACAAACGTTTTGAGCGCAAATCCCCGCCCCAAGGCGATCGTTCCCAGGATAAAAAGCGGGAGATTCAGCGCCCACTGCGTGTAAGCCGGGCGAATCCCAAAAAGCGCGTGGATAATAATGCTCACCCCGGAGACCCCGCCAGAAGCAATACGAAAATGGTTTAAAAAAACGTTGAAGCTCACAGCAATCAAAAACGCCCCTAAAAACACAAGCCCGTAATCGTGCAAGAGGCGGAGAGAGGGTGGAAGCGGTTTTTTAATGCGGCGATTTTCTCCTGCCCCTTCTTGTTTAAGAGGTTTGGGCAGCATGGTTTGCCATCATCCTTAGGTATGCGTCGATAAATACGTCGATCTCACCGTCCATCACCGCCTGCACATTGCCGACTTCCACCTGCGTGCGATGGTCTTTGACCATGCTGTAGGGGTGAAAGACGTAGGAGCGGATTTGGGAACCCCAGGCGATCTCTTTTTGTTCACCGGCGAGCGCGGAGAGCTTCGCTTCGCGTTCGGCGATTTCTTGTTCCAGGAGTTTCCCCCGCAAAATTTTAAGCGCCCGTTCGCGGTTTTGAATCTGCGAGCGCTCCGACTGACAGGTGACGACGATCCCCGTCGGCAGATGGGTGATGCGCACCGCAGAGTCCGTGGTGTTCACATGCTGACCGCCGGCACCGCTGGAACGATATACATCGATTTTGAGATCTTCATCCCGTATGTGCACTTCGACGTTGTCATCGACTTCCGGGAGCACATTGACGGAGGAGAAGGACGTATGCCTTCTGCCCGAAGCATCAAAAGGGGAGATGCGCACGAGCCGGTGCACACCGCGCTCCGCTTTAAGGTAACCATAGGCATACGGGCCTTTGATGAGAAGCGTCGCACTTTTAATGCCGGCTTCTTCGCCCGGCAGCATATCCAGCACGTCGACTTTAAAGCCGCGCCGCTCCGCCCAGCGTTCGTACATTCTAAAGATCATCTGTGCCCAGTCCTGAGATTCGGTTCCCCCGGCCCCGGCGTGAATTTCTAGTATAGCTGAGGCGTCGTCATACTCTCCGGACAAAAGCACGGTGAGCTCGGCAGCGGACACATCACCGGCGAGACGCCGCACGCTATCTATGAGTTCCCGCGTGAGTTCGGCATCGTCTTCTTCCTTGATAAGCTCCAAAAGTGTATCGATATCCGCGAGCCGTGCGTCAAAATCATCCATCATCTCGATCGTCTCTTTCAGACGATGACTCTCCGTAAGCGTCTTTTGTGCATATTCCGGATCATCCCAGAAATCCGGGGCACTCATCGCTTCTTCTAATTGCTTAAGACGCTTATGTTTCCCATCCGGGTCAAAGAGACCCCCTGAGTCCGCTGACGCGTTCTTTGAGGCTTTTGATCTCCTGCCTGAGTTCATAGTGATCCATCAACCTACATCCTTTCCCTTCTTCATCCCATGCCTCAACTTTTACAATGCACCAACTTTTATATTGCATCAACTGACATTGCATCAACTGACATTGCATCAACTGACATTCCATAAGCTTATTGTATCATTCAACTCATTTATCATGTTATGACTAAACCTATCAATCGTGATGACGCGCAGCTGCGAGCCCTGTGCTTTAAGCATCGCGACCGTGACAGTGTTTATATTTTTTTCCGCTACCGCACGGGCATAGCTCATTGCGCCCGATCTTGCGCTCTTTGACGAGCGGTTTCTTTTTAGCTGACGTCTCTTCTTCTTTCCCTGCCGCCTCGCCTTCGGCCACCGCTACGCGCACCAGCGAAGAAACACCGACCTGCGCTTTCATAATAAAGGTCGACACTTCTTCTTCAATGCTGGCGATCATCTGCTGGAACATATTGAAACCTTCAAATTGGTATTCGCGCAGCGGGTCCGTCTGAGCATAGGCGCGCAAGTGAATACCTTGTCGAAGTTGATCCATGGCGTCGATGTGATCCATCCACTTCGCATCGACCGAGCGCAGCACGACGACTTTTTCAAATTCGCGCATCACCTCCGGCGTAAGCGCCTTTTCCCGTTCATCGTAGGCGGCCTCGATTATTTTAAGCAGGAAGGTGATGAGCGCTTCCTTGTCTCCCGACTGACGATACGGTTCGAGCTTCTCGACGCTTAAGTCCTCCTCGGAAAACGCAGTACTCTTAAGATGACGCACAACAGACGCTAGATCCCACTCTTCCGGCACCAGATCATCGGTTATGTGCAGGGACACAACCCGTCGCAGGTGGCTTTCCATCATGCCCACGACGATGGGGCGAATGTTTTCTTCATACAAGATTTGCCGTCGCTGCTTATAGATGACCTCACGCTGTTGGTTCATCACGTTATCGTACTGCAAAACGATGCGCCGACGGTCGAAGTTCATGCTTTCGATTTTTTTCTGTGCGGACTCAATGGCCCGTGTCACGAGCTTGCTTTCGATCGGTTCATCATCGGGAAGATTCATCCGTTCCATGAGGTTTCGGATCTGCTCTCCGCCGAATTTTTGCATGAGCTCATCTTCCAAGGAGACGAAAAAACGCGATTCCCCGGGGTCGCCCTGCCGTCCGGAACGACCGCGCAGCTGGTTGTCGATGCGGCGCGCTTCATGCCGCTCCGTACCGACGATATACAGTCCGCCGAGTTCGGCCACACCTTCGCCCAGCTTTATATCCGTCCCCCGGCCCGCCATGTTGGTGGCGATGGTGACCGCTCCCTTCTGACCGGCCTGCGCCACAATCTCGGCTTCTTGAGCGTGGTGTTTGGCATTTAACACATTGTGCGGCACACCCTGGCGAATCGCCTCGATCGTCTGAAGCGCACGCGTAAGGCGGGCATAAGCCTCACGCACCCTCTCCCCCTGTGCCTCGAGCGTGCGCGCATAAGGCTCGAGCTTAGCCATGGAAAGCGTCCCTGGTGCTTCTAACAAGCGCAGGAGTGCAGCATCGACCGCTCCTTTCTCTGAACCGTCTGACGTAAGAAGCGCCTTTAAACGCTCGGTCCGTTCAATGAGGCGCTCCTGATAATACTTCGGTGTCGTGAGCATGGCAGAGAGGAGTTCCGACACTTCGATGGATATCGTCCCGACCAGTACCGGTTGACCATTGGCATGGCGCTCGACAATCTCTTCGATGACGGCAAAATACTTCGCTTTTTGCCCTTTGTAGACGACATCCGGATGGTCGACGCGAATCATCGGCCGGTGCGTGGGCACGACGACGACATCCATCCCATAGATCGACTTGAACTCTTCTTCTTCCGTTTTGGCCGTACCGGTCATCCCGGCGAGCTTCTGGTACATACGGAAATAGTTTTGCAAGGTGATGGTGGCGAGCGTCATCGTCTCTTCCTGAATCTTAAGGCCTTCTTTAGCTTCGATGGCCTGGTGCAGCCCTTCGCTGTAGCGCCGACCGTGCATGAGGCGTCCGGTAAATTCATCGACGATAATCACTTCGCCGTCCTGCACAACGTAGTCGACATCGCGACGCATGAGCACGTGTGCCTTTAAAGCCTGCACGATGGCATGGTTGACATCCATATGTTCCGCATCATATAGATTGTCGATGGCAAAAAAACGCTCGGCTTTTTCTACCCCGGTTTCCGTGAGTGCCACACTGTGTGCTTTGATATCGACGGTGTAGTCGGTTTCAGCATGAAGACCCTTCACAAAACGGCTGGCCTGGGTGTAAAAACCGGCGTCTTTCTTGGGATTACCGGAGATGATAAGCGGCGTGCGCGCCTCGTCGATCAAAATAGAGTCGACCTCGTCGATGACAGCAAAATGAAGGGGCCGCTGCACGAGCTGTTCTTTGTAGAGCACCATGTTATCCCGGAGGTAGTCGAAACCAAATTCGTTGTTCGTTCCGTAGGTGATGTCGCATGCATAGGCCGCCTGTTTTTCGGCATGATTCATCCCGGGGATGTTAAGCCCCACAGTTAAGCCCAAAAACTCATAAATGCGCCCCATCTCGGTTCGATCGCGGGATGCCAGGTAATCGTTCACGGTGACGACGTGCACACCTTGTCCCAGGAGCGCGTTGAGGTAGACGGCGAGGGTGGCAACGAGCGTCTTACCTTCCCCCGTCTTCATCTCCGCAATGCGGCCGTCGTGGAGAACCATCCCCCCGATGAGCTGCACATCGAAATGGCGCAACCCCAGGGTACGTTTGCTCGCCTCGCGCACGACAGCAAACGCTTCTTCTAAAAGATCATCAAGGGTCTTACCGCGCGTAAGCGCCGCACGAAATTCGTCCGTCTTTGCGGCGAGCTCTGCATCGGTAAGCTTCTCCATGACTGGCTCTAAGGCATTGATGCGTTCGACCTTCTGCATGTATTTTTTAATATCGCGTTCGTTCGTTGAGCCGAACCAGCGTTTCAGTACGCCTAACATATTTAGGACTCCTTCCTAGCCCATCCCTTTTCAAATTGTAACAATGCTTGAGGTAAATTACAACCAACATCAAAAAGGCAGATCCCCCGACCAGGGTGGCCTGCCTTTTTCGTTCGCGCTTTGCCGTTTTTTTGTTCGATTTGGTTCTTTTTATACGTGTTATAAGTTAAGTATCATCGTTTTTTAAAATTCCGGTTCGATCAAACCGTATGTGCCATCGCGCCGTTTGTAGACAATACCAACATCGTCGGTCTCGGCATTTTGAAAGACGAAAAAGTTGTGTCCTAAAAGGTCCATCTGCAACACCGCTTCCTCGACATTCATCGGTTTGAGCGGGAAACGTTTAACGCGCATGATGCGCGTCTCGTCACCTAAAGCTTCACCGTTCGTCTCATGCGCCTCTTGCGCCTGGCTGAAGAAGCTCCCCAGCCCTTCGTGTTCACGCGCTTTACGATTGACACGTGTCTTATATTTGCGGATCTGCCGGCCTAATTTTTCGACCACATTATCGATAGCTGCATACATATCATCGGTTTTATCTTCGGCGCGTAAGATGAGTCCGGGTGTTGGTACAGTCACTTCCACACGCTGCCCGTCTCGATACACTTTCATCGTCACATGGGCCACGACATCGGCATCTTCATGAAAATATTTTTCCAGTTTCTCCATTCGTTTCATCGTATACTCTTTCAGCGCTTCAGTCACTTCAATGTTCTCGCCGCGAAATAAGTATTTCATGTCATCAGCCTCCCATCTGGTACCGCTTACTTTTATTATACATGGAAACGCCTTGTCTGGCTATGGAGATGCACCACAATATGTAAAAAAGCCCCGAACTTTTCGGGGTCTTCATATCCAGTCTTACCGTCCAGTCTTACGGTCCAGTGGTACGTCCTTCCTGAAAACCTTTGATCTATGCTGGTTGAGACCGGTTCATCGTATATATGTCCCTCGGTTGATGTGCGCACTGACCCAAGCTCGGCAAAACTTAGGAAAGCTTTGTCACATTCGCGGCTTGTGGACCACGAGCGCCCTGCACGATATCGAAGGAAACCGCTTGTCCTTCTTCCAACGTGCGATATCCTTCCCCGACGATCGCCGAGTAATGGACGAACACATCATCGCCACCTTCACGTTCGATAAACCCATAACCTTTGGTGGCATTGAACCACTTTACACGTCCTTCAAACACGTACAAACATCCCTTTCAAGAATATACTCATAAGCGCCGCTCGGCAGTGCTTACGAGGTCATTGTAGCATAACCAGACGGCCAAAGCAAGATTTTTTTCAAACCATTTAGAAGCTTTTCAAGCGAGGTTCATTGTAAAATCAAATGCAACAAAAGAAATAAACAAAAGCCATGGTCATTCCGTTATGATTAAGTCGACGAAAACTCTCATAACAGGAGGAATGACCGATGGCTCACTCCCATGATAACACAAAGAAGCGTACCTTTTCACATCTTACGCCGTATGATCGCGGGCGAATTGGCGCCCTTCGTGACGAAGGAAAAACCTTACAGGCAATTGCAGATGTGATTGGATGCCACAAGTCGACCATCTCCCGTGAATTAAAACGCGGCACCGTCACATAACGGAAATCGGATCTCACGGAATATCGGGCGTATTTTCCTGAAACCGGACAAGCTGTTTACGAGAAGAATCGCTCCCGTTGTGGTGCGAAGTATAAACTTGTGAAAGCCACTGCATTTATCCATTT
>PEBX01000224.1 GCA_003050645.1 Candidatus Carbonibacillus altaicus | reverse complement strand
TAAGGCCAGGTTTAAGGCCAGGTTATAAGGAGGTTGTAAGGCCGGGTTTGATGGCCGATGATAGTAAGATCGGGTTTTGATGTACTGGTATAAATCATGTTGTAATGAAAAAGTTTTCAGGAGCGAAGGAACAGGCGATGACACACGATACGATCGTACGAACAGACATTCAAGGCACTGTAGGCTTCATCACGTTGAACCGGCCGGACAAGCTTAATGCGTTAAACATCGAGATGATCGATGCGATTTTTTCGGTGCTGCGGGCCTGGGAAGCGGATCAAGAGGTGCGGGTCGTCGTCATGCGTGGCGCAGGAGTGCGCGGTTTTTGTGCGGGCGGCGATATTCGCGAGCTGTATGCGGCACGCGAGACACGGGATCATCTACCGGCACGGCGTTTTTTTGAACGCGAGTATGTGCTCGATCATTACGTGGCAACGTATCCTAAGCCGATCCTGGCCTTTTTAGATGGCATTGTCATGGGAGGCGGGGTTGGGCTTACCGCAGGTGCACGGTATCGCATCGTAACTGAGCGAACACGTTGGGCGATGCCGGAGAGCGGTATCGGATTTTTCCCGGATGTGGGGATGCGTTTTTTCTTAAGTCGTCTGCCGCACCATGCGGGAAGATACTTGGCGCTTACGGGCGAGTCGATCGGTAGTACGATTCTCTTAGCGCTGGGACTTGCCGAATGCGAAGTGCGCGCGGATGAACAAGACCTGCTTCAGGAACGCCTTATCGCTACACTGTCCGAAGCTTCCGGAGAGGGCTTGGAAAGTCCCTCCCAGGAAGCGCTCGAAATCCTATTACGCAAGCTCTGTCATCGTTTTCAGGGAGACGTTCAGTCTCAAGAAGATGCCTTGCTTCAGGAAGATGCAGCGCAAGGGAAGGAAGAAGCGTTCAACCGCGAGGTGCAGGCATTCTTCCAAAAGACAGAGCAATATTTTTCCGGGGACAGTCTTAAGGTGGTCATTCAGAAGCTCGAAGCAGGGCGGGCTGATGGTGATGCGTGGGCAGATAAAACGCTGGGGACACTATCCGGGCGTTCTCCGACAGCGCTTTTTGTCATCTGGGAAGGTTTGAGGCGCGCACAGACGATGCGTTACGAAGAGACGCTGATCGAAGACGTGCGCCTGTCCCGGCATTTTTTAGAGCACGGCGACTTCTACGAAGGCATTCGGGCGCAGGTGATCGACAAAGATCGCCGCCCCCAATGGCGACCCGCTCGAATGGATGAAGTCAATGCGGAGGATGTAGAACGTTTTTTTGAACCGTTTGCCGACGAGACGAAACTTGCCTTTTTGCGTTAAATGATATGGTAGATGTCACAGATGATGATCCGGATGATGATGCTTTTGGTTAAAAAAAACATGGAACGACGAAAAACGAGAAGAATCAAGAAAAATAAACAGGTAAATTGAGCAGAACACATTGCGATCTACAAAGAAGTAAGAAGAAAAATGAAAAAAGAAAGATGAAATCTTTTTGTATGAAAAAATGTGACATGTAGAAGGGAGGAAAATCTGCCTGCCTGTGTAGCAGGCAGGTGGGCATATATGTCTGAATTCTATGAAAATATTATCGCGCCCGATATGTACAATATGGCTGATGATTTACTCAAAGCACCGTCGGATCGTCTGGCCCTCATCTGGGAAAATGAAGCCGGGGATGAACGGACCGTCACCTACGGAGAACTTTCAGGGATGGTCGGTCGGCTGGGCAATGTTTTAAAAGATATCGGTCTTAAAAAAGGCGAGCGGGTGATGGTGATGATGCCGCGCCTGCCGGAGACGTACGCCATTTACATGAGCTTGTTAAAAAGTGGGCTCGTGATCTTGCCGGGGTCGGAACTCCTCATGCCAGGCGATATCGAGTATCGCTTGAACCACGCTGAGGTGCGTGCCGTCATCGCTCATCATACGTTTACCTCCAGATTCGATGAAGCTTTTAAGCAAAGTCCGACGGTTCAGTACCGGCTTGCTGTCGGTGGCGATGTACCGGGATGGCTTTCGTATGATGCGCTCACACAAGAAGCAGACGAGGCTTTTTCCGGTGAACAAACAAGCCGTGATGATCTTGCTTTTCTGTCTTACACATCCGGTACCACCGGCTACCCCAAAGGTGTCATGCATACACACGGCTGGGGCTACGCGCACTTCCGTATTGCCGCAGAGCGCTGGCTAGGTAGCGAGCCGCTCTCGCGTGTCTGGGC
>PEBX01000046.1 GCA_003050645.1 Candidatus Carbonibacillus altaicus | reverse complement strand
TCCTGCCCCCGCAACCATACAGTAACGCCCATGAACGTTCAAAAAAAGATGGGCCTTTAGCTCAGTTGGTAGAGCACCTGACTCTTAATCAGGGTGTCCAGGGTTCGAGTCCCTGAAGGCCCACCATACATACCGCGTAAATCAAGGCCTCCGGGGATTTACTCTCCGGGGGTATACTTATTTTCGGGCCGTTTTGACGCCATTTTGACGCCATAAAAAGTACCTTCAAATGTTGCATCTACTAATTTATCCTGTAAACTTGGTAGAACATGTGAGTACGTATCGAGTGTAATCTGGATACTTGTATGTCCCAGGCGTTCCTGAACGACCTTTGGGTGCCATCCGCGGGTGAGAAGGAACGTCGCATGCGTGTGGCGAAGATCGTGAAAACGAATCTCGGGCACGCTGGTTCGGCGAATGAGTGCCTTAAAATCACGATACACGTTTCGCCTCATGAGCGGAAGGCCGTTTTGCGTAGAGAAGACGAGATCAAGGTCTTCCCAGTAGAGTGCCTTGAGCCGGATCGCGTTCTGTTTCTTCTGGCGCTCCTGGAGGACGTTTATCGTTCCGAGATCGAGGGCGATGTAACGGCGTGATCCTTTCGTCTTCAGCTCGTCGAACGTTTTCGTTTTGTCGTTGTACTGCTCCACGACGTATATCCGCCGCGCATCGAAATCGACATTGCGCCACTTAAGCCCGAGGAGCTCTCCAAACCGCATTCCGGTCATTAGCGCGACGTAGTAAAGCTCGTAATAGAACGATGATCTGGCCTCAGAAAGAAATCGTTCCATTTCCCGTTCGTCCCACACGCGAAATGTCGTTCCTTCGTCCCGCGGTGGCACCACGGTTTTCACCACGTTGTGCGTAGCGACGTTCCATGCCACGGCCCTATCGAGCGCCTGTTTGAGGATCGTGTGGAGATACCGGATCGTCCGGTTCGACAGGCCCGACTCCTGCATGTGCTCGTACAGCCGCACGAGATGTTGCGCTTTCAGATCTTCCAGAGCCGTTTTTCCGATGTACGGGATGACGTACCGCTTCAACTGCTCCTCGTACGACATAAGCGTCGATGGTCGAATCGCGTTGGCCTTTTCCTTCAGCCAGTCATCCAAAAATTCCGCCACGGAGATGTCCTTTGGTACCTCGAATGTATTCGGTGAATCGGTGACTTTCATGAGAATCTCCCGTTCCCGCTCCAGTGCCTCCTTTCGTTTTCCCTTGAACGTCTCGTAGTATCGCTTTCTTTTTCCGGTGACCGGATCGAAACCGAGATCAACGACGATCTGATATACGTTTGGTCCTCGACGACGAACTGACACTGTTTTTACCTCCTCATACTAGGTTATTGTGACATTAAGCTGGTGTTCGGCGTGCATGAGACCGTGCGCTAGTTCGTGGAAAAAATCCTCCCGCCTTCGTTCGACCGGCAGCCTTCGGGCGAGGACGATCCATGATCCCACACGTCGGCTTCCCACATTGGCTAGCATGATACGAAAGCCGAAATGCCCGGCCACATCATCGATCTCCAGCTCACGGTGTGGGATGATACATACCCAACCCTTCTTTCATATTGGATAAACATTAAGACTTCCTCCTTTCCGTTCGAATTGATTCATACACCCTGTAGAGGGTGTACAATCTTTTTAACATAAACGAAAGCGGTAGGAGAAATCGCCCGGCCAGATAAGGTGCCTGGTCGAAGAGCGGTCGATCTTTTTCGATGAGTCTAAAGATCATCCAGGACGGTGCGGCAAGAGACATCGCCAAGCGATTCGCCCGAACTTCCTGCTGGGACACGAATAGAGGATGCAGCGTGAGTTGATTTCCAGTATGCAGTATAAAATGGGCAAGTTCGTGAAAAAACGACTCTCGCTGGTTATCTTCCGTCATTCTCCGGTCAATGACAATCGTTTGGTCAAGTAGCATACTGTGTGCATCGGTTATGACGATCGTTATGCCGAACGTTTCTGCGATCAGATTGATATCGATGTCTTCCGGATCGCATATACCGTACCGTGCGTAATGACGATAGATGCGCCTTTCAACAGGTAGCAGTGAGAAAATCATATCGTACCTCCCGAGAAATAAGAACATATGTTCTAAAAAGTTTATCACGAAACCGCCGGGCGGGCAATAGGAAAAGCACCTCAGAGGAGGTGCTTAAGAAGAAAGTTGTTCGTTTGTTTTATAAAACAGTTTCAGAAAAAATGAATTCTAATTTTTCCAAGGACCAAGAACCAATAGTTTCATCTTTTCCACCATAACCCATAATGTTAACTCCTTTCGTTTTTTTTATTTAACTTACGTTATCATATCGATATCTTCCAGGAAAAGTGCTTCAAGCATATTTGTTATTATATCAAAGCCTTTTAGAACCTTCCATGCAGAGCGATCACCGATTACATACAATCGTTCTTTTGCACGGCTAACTGCAACATTAAGCAGATTTGGTTTACTTGATGCCCATTCACGAGCACCGATCTGATTAGGCGAACTACTACCAAGAACGAAAATAACAACTGTTGCTTCTTTTCCCTGTGATGTATGAACAGTTCCAATACGTTTATATGGTATGATGATTGAATTTTTCATTAGAAGACCTGAAGGATCCCTGATCATTGTCCTGATGTTTCTTGCTACATCTCGAAATGGTGAAACAATATAAATATCATTGAAATTAAAGGTATTATTGTTTTTTTTCATAGCCATTAAAAGCTTTATCAGCATCTCACCTTCTTGGTGTATAAAATGACTACCATTATGTTGATGCTCTGAGTAGTGCACATCAATCCAACCGCTGTTTGGCAAAATTATTGTAGACGACTTACGCCCCCATACCATCATGTCGTTATAACTAAGACGATTGCTTATATCAAACATCGGTTTGTCGCAACGCCTATGAACGCGAAGAGGTGCACCAACCCATACCTCACTGCCATCAAGCTGAGTTATTTTAGTTCCATACTTCATTGAACGATCGGCCAGTGACTGAACAGATACAAGATGAGGCCACCAATCCTCTTTCACATCAAATTTTTTCCCGATGAGTTCTACGATTATGGGAGGAAGAGCCACGATCGGTTCGAGCTGAAGAGGATCACCTACGACAACCGCACGGTTAGAACGCCAGATGGCACCTGCGGCTTCCTGAGGCGTTGCTTGTCCAGCCTCGTCAATTAATAACCATCCGATAGAAGAAGACTTAAACCCTTGAAACATACGTGGAAACGAGGCGAATGTCGTTGATATGACAGGTACAACCAGTCCTAACGTTTCCAGAGCAGTCTTCAGAGCTTGATCCGACAAAACCTTACCGCTTAACCAATGTTTGACAAGAATGAGGTTTGCTCTCATTGGTTTTGTAGCATTTTCTATAAAGGCTTGATGAAGCTCAAGGGCCCGAAGAAAAACTTCGATACGGGAGAGTCGCCATTCCTCGATTGCCCATGGGGAACGCAATTCGGCTGATGTCGTATCAATCGAACCAACGCGTAAAGTGAAAAAGTCCCCATAACAATTATTTAGTTCGCTTATTTTCTTCCTGTACTCCTTGAAAAGATTAATTCTGTTTTTTACCAAGCTAAGTCCTTTTTGAAAATCTTCTTTTGTTTTTATCTCTTTAATTTTGTCCTTCAAAGTTTGTATTTCTTCTTCTATATCATGAAGTTCTTTTTCAATTTGTTTTTTTAAAGACAGCCAGCGGAAGTAGTCCTTGCCCAGTGATTTTAAAACAGCGAACCAGTTCGGTTTAGACTTTTTATGATGACTTAAATCGATTTCTTTTTGTTGCATCTTTGAATCGAGCTGTTCTAAATCATTTTCAAGACTTTTTATTTTTTTACTAATTTCTAATTGTTGTTGTTTATATTTCTTAAATTGCGCGATATCACTCCTCATTAAAGTCCAGTCTTTTAAAAAATCGTCTAGTATTTTGGTCTTTTGTATGATTGAATCACGCAACTTTTTTTCATTCTGCAAGGCTTCATTAAAATTATTGACGGCATCTTTCCATGATATACTAGGTGAGTGATTTCCGTTTTGAATGTCTAATAACCGTTGCATTAAAGCCTGATGTTGTGGATGATTGATATTCTCACTAGCTTTATCCAGAACTTTGTATATAAACTGTTGCCGATTGGCTTTTTTTCCTAAACGGGCGGCAATAAGACCCCATGCAGTTATATCTTTCGTCGCCTGATCACTGGAAGATTGAAGAAGGTCGGTTGCAATTTCTTTATAATAGGATGTACGGTTAAGAAACTGCGAATCAATAGCATCTTGTTTCGGTAATTCTAATGTAACGTTTTCAACCGCGCCGTTATTACTAGATGCGACGACAATCGTATGATCGAGTTGACTGACAGGATAATAAGGATAATTATAACCAACCTCTTTTACTGAATCACCAAAAAATTGTTCTGGATTGTTACACTTCGCCAGTATTTTAGCACGTTCAACGATAACAGAAGCTACAATATCCCTTAATAATGTCGTCTTTCCGGTTCCCGGTGGACCGTTAACGGCAAACAGTCCACCTTTCGACGTGTTTAATTGTTTCCAGAGAGCATTTACGGCAAATTGCTGACTTCGTACCAGAGGATAAGAAGACGGCCAGGTACCTGTAGGAAAATTTTTTGGCTGAAGTAACTGTACGGTTTCCATTTCGCCTTCGATCGAGCGAAGATCAACTTTTTGATTCTGTTCATGTTCTGTACTGTCTATAAAATAACTTTTAAATGCTTTTCCTGAAGTGGATTTGTCATCAATCATTCTTTTTAAGTCTGATATATAAAAACTGTTTATAAGACTATCTTCAGCCATTTGTGGTTTATAAGAGGTGCTGTTAGCCTGAACATCATTATTTGATTGATCTAAACGTTGTTCATTCGTGGACTGCTGGACGTTTTGTTGTTGTTTCTTATTTCCGTTGGATACAAGTCTGCTTTTAACCATGTATTGAAAAGTGTCTGGGAACATAGCAGGCGGAAGTTCGCAATTTTTAACAACCAGTGCGGTAAACTCATCAAACCATTGTTTTGTTGCGCCCTGATTATTTAATTTACGTACTCGTTCACGCAATTCTTCTCTAAGAGCAAATTCTAAACGATCAAAACCAGGCATTCCGGTATAACTGTTCGCCTCATCTCCAGGTTGAGGTAGTCCGTCAAGGTTACTCCATTCTCCTTTCAGCAACGCGTCGATGCCATGTTGAAGCACAAGTCCAACAGCCCATCCCGCCATTGATAATGCAAAAGTATCGGGAATCGGTTGGCCATCAGCATCTACCTCCACATCATATAGTCTTCCAGTATCATCGGTTAATTCATTTAAATATGTTTCATTTTCATTAGCATTTATTTTTTTTAAGACGTCACAAAACAATTTCTTTACTGAGTATAAACCTGCTTGAACAGTATAAATCCATTTTTTATTATCAACGACCGGTTTTTGATGGTGTTCGTGTTGAAACTCCCAAGGCATGGGGCCGTTTTTCTTATTAATTTTATAAATCGGTTCGCGCCTGTCTTTAGGATTTTCCCTATCGGCTTTTTGTGGTGTTAATGCTTCGATTATTAACCAATACCGCAAAATTTTATTTCTATCATCTATTGTGACAGTCATAATATCAATCCCTTTTTATTTAAGTTTCATCATTTTTATTATGATTAACATCCTTTTCTTCGTTTTCTAACCCAAGCTCTTCTCTCAGTCTCCGATAATGTTCCCAATACTGATCTTCCGGTAGAAAGGCTGCCCAAACGCGCATCGTTTTTTCCTTTGTTTCCTCCGGTGCTTCGATGAACTCCATAAGCCAGGGAATCATCTTTGGATGTTCTTTAAGGCGACGCAACAGAAGGAGCTCGTCCATGCCAAAACCGGTAATAAGTGCAAGATGATGTTCGATTCGATCGAGACGGGCTTCTATGTGTTGTAGGGAGGATTGTAGATCTGGTTGCTTTTCAGTAGAAGACTGTATTGTTTCTATAGTTTGTGCGGATTTCTGATGATCGAAGGTTTTGTCTTTATCGTTGTTTTCTGAAGAAATAGCATGTGGATCATTCATCCTTCCTACTAGGTAATCAACCGACACATTAAAAAAATTTGCCAAAGCAATGAGAATATCATAGCTTGGTTTGATTCTTCCAGCTTCATAATTAGCGTATGTAGATCGAGTAATATTAAGTTTTTTTGCAATATCATTTTGCGTCAAACCCAGAGACTTTCTAAGTTTAATCAATCTGTCGGCATCCATATAAAACACCTCATTGATATTTTAAAAATACATAGGCGTAAAATAATGTTGACATGCATTTAATAAAAACATATAATGATACTTAGAAAAACATAAGGAGATATGCACGGGATATATTGTTCCCAGGCAATAGCTAAGATACGGTATAAATTATTTATTTTCGGTTCCATTCTCAAAATCCTCTGGATGCAACAGTCGCCACACTTTAACGAGGTCACGCAAACTTTCGACGGGATCTGAATCGAAATCTTTAAACTGAAGGTTCAAATCTGGCGATGAACGTATTTTACGGATGTAACGCTGTTCCTCCGGTTCGAGTTGTTCGATCGCTTCTTCAATCAGTTGTTTCTGAGGTTGTTCGGAAGATGATGAGCCTGAATTTTTTTCTAATGTTTGGTTCGATGAGATGGGTTGAGGATCATCAGTACGACCAAGGAGGTAATCTACAGATACGTTAAATATGTTGGCTAAATCAATTAAAATTTCATAATCAGGCCTCCTTCTTCCTAATTCATATTGAGCATATGTAGATCTGCTTATTTTAAGCCTATCCGCAATTTGCTGTTGTGTTAAACCACACGTTCTTCTTAGATGAACTAGCCTGTCAGCATACAACGCAATCACCTCTTAATACTCATTATACACGTTGCAGATTGAAACAATAAGGTGATATTGCGTAACGAAACAAAGAAAGCAATAAATACATTATTTTAGACTTGACATGGCGCATATGGCAACATAAAATATCGTTAGAGGTCTCAATAAGCAACAATCTCAATAAGCAACAAAAAGGAGTGAAAACATGATACCGCGTGATTGGCTTATTGATCTTCGAAAGCAAAAAGGTATGACTCAAGATGAAGTAGCAAAAAAAATACAAATAAATAGATCGTTTTATACACAAATAGAGAATGGTGTAAGAAATCCAAGTGTTGATACGGCTAAAAAAATAGCTGACGTGCTTTCCTTTAACTGGACTTTGTTTTTTGAAGCATCAAGTCACGAAGAGAAACAGTCCCAACAAAATTATATCGAGGGTGAGATCCATGTTCAACGTTAAACAAGATGTCCAAATTAGCCCCCATACCCATCCCGACGACCTGCCATACTTCCTGACGGCCGCGCAGGTAGCTGCCTGGCTTGGGTGGTCCGTACAGACGGTCCGCATGAAAATGCGAGCGGGTGAGATTCCATCGATCGCACCGAGTGACAGCCCGAATGCGAGGAAGCGTTTGGTTCCGAAAAAGCTGCTGCTCGAGTGGATCGAAAAACAATAAGAACGGAGGTAATCCTCGTGACTCGACGTCCAACAAAGCGATCATTGCGTCCTGTGATAGGGGAGCACTTCGTAGATCGCAGGACACCTGAGACGATTTTCTTTGAAGATGATACCTATACCGAAACGGGGAGTGCGGGGGATATACATACGCCTCGTAGACGGCACGTTGAAGCCATTATGGTTTTAGATGAAATGGACTTTCGACATCGTAAAATCAGAAAGCATTAATGATGGTTATTGTGAAGGAAAGAGAGGTGAGAAAATGTATGCATTCATGGCGCAAGTCCAGGGCGGCAAGGAGATGGAGACTGCGGTTTTGATGGATCTCTTCTTTCAACATATGGGGATCGATAAAAAAATCCGTGTTTCAACGTTCGAGCGAGAGAAGTATCAGTATCTTGATGAAAATTTTCGTAAAGGTACAGTCGGTTATGTACTCATCCTTTCCACTGAAGAAATCGATCATAACATCTGGTTCAAACTTCAAGCGTATCTATATGACTGCGGGTTCTTCATAAAGCAGCCTAAAGCATTTGATCCTGAGGAGATGACCTTCGGACCGTTTCTTCGTGCTGTCTTAGAGAAGATTAACGACTTCATTCAAAAGCTGAATGCACCCATTTTCTCATCTTTCCTTGAAAAAAAGAAAAACAAAGTCAAGGGCATTATGAGCTTTGTACATACTGTGCTTGACTATAGTAAGATTAAAGCATACGGTACTTTTGTGCGGTGGGTATCGTATGTATCCCGGCCGGTATCGGTAATCGATACTGGCTAGAGGTGCTGGTCGGGAACGGAAGCACGTCTTATCCCCGGCCGGGAACACCGCGCAGCGCAGGTCGCATAAGCCACACGCCACAAGCAAATATAAAGAGCACCGACGCGAAAAAGGGGTCGCGGGCGGATGGCGAAGCCGTGCCCGCCGCCGGGACGGAAAGATCACCGCGGACGGATGGCGAAGCATTGTCTTTTTTCGGGGGGAGCAAATTGCGCCTGTACGATGTTAAAGAAGTGTCTGAAATTTTAAACGTGAGTGAAAGAACAGTCCGTCGAATGATCGAAAGGAAAGAAATCCCTCATATCCGTATCCGGGGTCGAGTTCTTTTCCGGGAAGAAACCATCGATAGATGGCTTCGCGATCTCGAAGAAAAAAATAATACGGAACTAGCACGATAGACAACTGAAAAGAAAAGAGGTGAGAACTTGTTACCTGCAAAACTGGAGCATCCGATGCGCACCTTCCTCGGATCGCTCTACACGGGATCGAGCGGATATTTGACTTTATGGGAACCAAAAAGCAAACGGACGAGGTACTATAGCCCGGACCAGATCGAGACTTTACTCACCGAAGCGACGCGATTAAGCCAAACGATTGACGTGTATTTCGGCGTGGGCCTTCGAAAAGACCGTCTGACGCCACAAAAACGCGGCACAGAAGCCGATATTGTCGCTATTCCGGGCGTGTGGATCGACATCGATATCGCCGGGGCCGGTCATGTCGATCAGAAGCGTCCGCCGACGGTCGAGGCGGCCCTTGACCTCATAAAGGCGGTGGACATCGAACCGTCAATCATCATCGGTTCTGGTCACGGACTACATGTCTATTGGCTATTTGATGAAATGTTTATGATCCGAAGTGAGAGCGACCGGGCGCGTGCAAAAGCTATCGTTTCCGCAGTGCAGGAGATCGTCCGGATCGAAGCGGAGCGGCACGGATGGAAGGTGGACAATACATCGGACCTTGCGCGGGTGCTGAGACTCCCGGGGACGTTCAACCACAAGTCGAATCCGCCGAAGCCGGTCGTCGTCATGCATATGGACGACAAAAAAAGAACGCCTTTTCAGGCGTTCGAACGTTTCGTACCGGCTTCCATAGAACGTTCCCAAACATCCCCGGCGGAAGCCGTCCTACACACATGCCGGTTCATGCACCACTGCCGCGACAACGCAGAGGTGCTATCAGAACCAGAGTGGCATGCGATGGTCGCCAACCTCGCCGTTGTCGAAGGTGGCGAGGCGCTGATCCATCGACTATCATCACCTTATCCTAAGTATACCACAACGGAGACGGATCGCAAAATCAAACATGCTGTGCGGGAAAGAAAACCCCACACATGCCTATATATTCAGTCGCAACTTGGGTTTCGCGGCTGCCCACCGGGAGGGTGTGGTGTGAAAGCCCCCGCAGGCCTTGCGGTATCCAAGGTAGCGAGAATCGCCGCGGAATTGGATGACCTTCCGGATGCCGTCGCCATCGATCCGGACATCGTTCTCCGGGAGGATATCATCGACCGGCTGGCCGACCTGTTCGAGGCCGATCCAGCGGCGTACCACCGACTGCGGGAGAGGATCAGGGAAGCAGGAGGGAGGAAGGTGTCGATTCGTGCACTTGGACAGGCTGTGCAGGGCAAAATTAAGGAGCGGAAGCTCATGCTCATCAAGCGGGAAAAACACGTAGTGGAATGCCTGCCCGACGTGCCGGAAGGTGGGGAAGGACTTCTTCTACCGGAAGGCTACGATCTGGACGCCACCGCCACGTACCGCGGTCGGCTGACAGGAAACGGGACGGAAATCGAAAGGACAACGATCGCCTATGCTCCACTTCTCATCACATCACGTTATCGTGATGAAGAAGAGGAAACTGAATATCTGGAACTTTCTTGGCATGATGGTGTGATGTGGCGGAAGATAATCGTCGATCGTGGGCACGTGATGGATCGGGCGAAACTCACGGTCCTTTCCAGCGTCGGCTTTCCTGTCGATTCGGGATCGGCGACGGCTCTCATCCGATACCTAGTCGCTTTTGAGGCCAAAAATGCCGAGGTGCTTCCAAAGCGGAAAGTATCGTCCCGTTTCGGGTGGATCGGGACGGAAGGATTCCTCATCGGAGAAGAATACATTGGCGAAGGGGAAGTTTCCTTCCACCCGCAGGCACCAGGCGACGCCCAGATCGGATCGGGATATCGGACATCTGGAACTATCGAGGGGTGGGTAGAAGCCATCGAGCCACTTAAACACTACCCACGCCCCCGTCTTGCTCTCTACGCTTCAGTCGCGGCCCCACTCCTTGAAATTGTCGGTGCACCAAACTTCGTTATCGACTTCGCCGGGCGCACGTCAACAGGAAAAACAACCACCCTCCGCATCGCGGCGTCGATGTGGGGACAGCCGGATGAACGGTCGCCAGAGGCGGCCATCGGCACGTGGGATGCGACTAAAGTGTGGATCGAACGGGCAAGTGGCGTCCTCACGTCGATTCCGCTCATTCTGGACGACACGAAGCGAGTGAAGGACGCTGAGACCGTCGCGTCAGTTCTCTACATGGTCGCATCCGGGCGCGGTCGTGCCCGGGGAAATCTAAAGAGCCTGGCCCGGGTGCGGACATGGCATACGGTGCTCATCACCAGCGGAGAACGCCAGGCCGTTGAACACACGACGGACGGCGGGACCCGGGCTCGGACGATCGAGATCGTCGGGTCTCCGTTCGGGACGGACCGGATCGGAGATACCATCGAAGCGATTGACCGCGGCATACGGGAACACTACGGCCACAGCGGTCGAATCCTCGTCCGGTGGCTCCTTGACCATCGCGGGGATTGGGAGAAAATCCGGGAGATGTACCGGAAAACCGTCGCGAAATATGCCGGAAGCCAGTCCGCCGTCGCCCGGCGAATGGCCGAAGCGGCGGCCGCGATTACGACGGCGGCAGCGGTCCTACACGCTGCTATGCGTGACGCTGGTACGCCCCTTCCATGGTCGTATGAAGATCCACTTGCCGGTCTGTGGGAAGACATCGCCACGGCTGCGGAGGCAGCCCCACCAGAAGTACGGGCACTTGGCGCAATCGTAAGCTATGCCTACGAACACGAACAGGCCTTCCTAGGACGCCACCGGGAGGCGAACGGCGAACCACTCATGCCACCCGGCGGGTGGCTCGGGTATTGGCCGTCTCCTACGTGGGAATACATCGCATTTTATCCCGGGGCACTCAAACGTATTTTGGAAGAAATGGGATTTGATCCGGACGCCGTAATCCATGGATGGTATGAGCGGGAATGGCTCTTAGTAGATAAAGATCGGAAACGTATGACAAAGACCATTAAATTAGAAAAAAAGACTACACGGATGGTTATTATTCCCAAACACATATTCGAATACGAACAATTTTGAATTGTGGTCACCGCTAATCACCACTTGGTCACCGCCTGGTCACCGCCTCTTTTTTTCTTATAAGCCAGTAATGATGCGGCATTAAGCGATTTAAAGTATCATCGGTCACCATCGTCACCATACAACATCATCATATATATTTTAATTTTATTTTGCGCACACGTATAACTTATATGGAATGTCAGTGCGCAAATAAAATAAAAAAAATATATAGAGTGTTAGTGGTGACTTGGTGACTATGTATTTAAATTCTATTCTAAGCATTGATTTTAAAGGGATTGAGCGGTCACCAAGAAGTGGTGATTAGGTAGTGACCGGCGGTGACCTTATCGCCATAAAAAGGAGGTTATAGCGTGCAACTCTCCCTTTTCGCACCTGAAGCGTCGAAAATCACGCTTAGGCCGTACCAAGAAGAGGCACTTTCTGCCATAGAAGAAGCCTACACTCGTGGTATACGGCGGCCGGTCGTCGCGTTGGCGACGGGTCTTGGGAAGACGATCGTCTTTTCCGAACTTCTCCGCCGCCGCGGCGACACGGCGATGGTGATCGCTCACCGGGATGAACTCATCCGGCAGGCGGTCGAAAAAATACGTTTCGTCATCCCTCACGCCGAAATCGGTATCGTCAAAGCCGAAGAAAATCAGAAAGATGCTCAGATCGTTGTCGCATCGATTCAATCACTCCACGAAAAACGCCTCCGCCAGTGGATGCCGGATCGTTTCGCGACGATCGTTATCGATGAGGCTCATCATGCCATCGCACCATCGTATCGACGCGTGGCAGAGTATTTTCGACCGGATATTCTCCTTGGTGTCACAGCAACGCCATTCCGTGGGGATCGGATCACACTGGCGGAAGTTTTCGATGATGTCGTCTACAGCTTTGGTATCGTCGATGGCATCCGGTCCGGGTACTTGGCGGACATCGAGGCGTATCGGATCGAGACAGATATAAACCTTGATCATGTTCGAACGATGGCGGGTGATTTTTCAGAAAAAGAACTCATCCAAGCGATCAATACGGAAGAGCGGAATCAGATCGTCGTTCATGCATATCAGCACCATGCAGACGGTAAAAAAACCATCATTTTTGCCGCGGGCGTACCACACGCCATGCAACTTGTGGATAGGTTCCGTGCTGTTGGTATTCCAGCGGATGCCGTTTTCGGACATACGCCCGTGCAAGAACGGCGATCGATTCTGGAGCGCTTCCGTACCGGTTTGGTCCCGGTGCTCGTCAACGTCGGCGTGCTCACCGAAGGATTCGACGAGCCTTCTGTCGAAGCAGTCATCTTAGCTCGCCCGACAAAATCGCGCGTGCTGTATACCCAGATGGTCGGACGTGGTACGCGTCTTTCACCGGGGAAAGATCGTCTCATCCTTATCGATGTGGTCGATTCAACGACGCGGCATCGGCTCATCTCGATCAGTGAACTCATCGGCGTCCCTGGTGATGTGAAAAGTGGTCGGCGGGTCACCGAGGCCATTCGTGAGGATGAAGAAGAACGGACGAAAGGATACCGCACAGCAATCGTACAAGCCTTGCCTGACGCACGAAGTGAACGCGTGACAGATCTCTTCCGCGACTTCCGTCCACCGGAATACGACTGGCGGGACGTCCTGAGGATGCTTGATATGCACCGTGAAGATACGGAATCTTACGCTTCCGGGCGGGATGCGTTCCGCGAACGGTGGGGCGATGCGCCGGATACGTCCGTTACGGATGGGCAGATCGCGGCGCTAACCGGCTTCGGTTGGCCGAAACGTGAGTTGAAACGACTCACACGCTACGAAGCGAGCTACTGCATCGAACAACACCTCGATCTTTTGCAAGACGTCCGAAGGCAGCGGGTTGAAGCATGGTCGGAAGTATTGGATCTTCCGCCGGAGCGGGTCGCGCAAAAGTTCACACAACCGTGGCAGTTCAAGCCTGTCACGGACAAACAAAAGGCGCTTCTCGCCCGGTTCCACGTCGACGTCCCGCCCGTGATGACCGCCGGGGAGGCGTCGATTTTGATCGATCTGCTGCTTTCGCGGCCGAAAGAAAAAGATGAGGCGGAGGTCGTCTGATGGACGAAGCACTGGTCGATCTCGCACACGCCGAAGAAGACTTCCTGCACGCGCGGGAACGCCTGAAGGCGGCACGGGAACGGTTCTACCGGGAAGTCGTCCGCGTTTGCGCGCCGTGCGACAGGATCACAAGCACCAGAAAGGTCGCCGACGTTTGCCCGTCCTGTCCGGTCTGGGAAAAGAAACAGACCATCATCGCCGATCTGGCCGAAGCGCGTGCGGAGTACATCGACGCCAAAAATCGCGTCAGGGTCTGGACCGCCGCCTTGCTGGCGGTGTGGCGCTGAGAGCGCGGTCTTGAGCGGGCGGTTTCCCGCCCTCTGCCCGCGGCCTGAGATGCCGGCCTGGCGTAGACTTTCCGCTCATGCTTGCTTTTGGGGCTTTAATCATCGTGCTTCTGAGGAACTGAGGTGGAAAACTGATGGAACAGCGGAAAACGACCATCCGCGTCGTCGCCGTCCACTCCGGAAACGCGCATGTCGCGATTCGCGGGTCGGTCGAGCGGCAGTTCGCCGTCGACTTCGGCCTCGTCTCTGCCCGCATGGCGGCGGCGCTCGGGACGATTGCGGCGGCGAAGCTCATCGCGCATGAGGCGGGACCCCGCCACGTCGTGGCGGTATCGACCGGAAACCTCGATTTTGCCCGGTACGCGCTTCGGGAACGGGAACCGAGGGATCGGGAGATGCGGCTCATTCTGGATCACATGTGGAAGACGCTGGACCGGTTCGACGGCTGGTCCCTCGCCTATCATCCGGCGAAGCGACATCGCCTGCACGGAAGCCCCGCGGCGAAAGACTTTCCGCGAGGCGTTTTTCCGTGGCTGAAGGCGGAAATCCGGCCGGCAGGTGAACGGATCGTCGTTCAGCTCCCGGACTGCCCGGCCGTGCAGAAACAGTTTGCCGCCTCGATTCGATCGGCCGTGCTGAAGGACGGCCGGTTTTTCGTCCCGGCCGCGGCGGAGAAAGTTGTCCGGGCCTGGGTGGCGGCGGTAACGGTCACCGGCGGGAAAGAAGGGAAAAGCGATGCACGGCAAGGTACTGTGGGATGAGTTGGAACGCCGGGCAAAGGCGAAGTACCGCCTCGGCGATGATTATTTTTTGTGCGGTGTCGATCTGGCGGACGAAGAAGTCGCGCGGGTTTCGCTTTGTCGGAAGGGTCCGCGCGGCGGAATTTCAAGAAAGCATACCGTACATGGCGTAGTTGTCTGGATCGATCTGAACGAATACCGAAAGGAACGGAGGGGCGATCATGGCTGAACGTATTGAGGAAGTTTTTTTGTTGCTTGGGGTCGTTGTCTTCAGGATGCTGCAAAGTATCTTGGTAATGCTGTTCACTTTTCTCGTCGTTGCACTTGCGCTGCTGCTTGTTTTTGCGGCAGCAAAGCTTGTCTGTGCCTTATTCCTGCCCGGCTGGGCTCCTTTTGCGCTCTGAGCGGCCAAAAACAAATCACAAGAAAGGGCGGTGATCCCCATCACCGGCTACACCCATCTCGCCACCGGCGCGCTCGCCGGGATCGTCCTCTATCGCACCGGCGCCGACGTTTCCGTCGCCGCGGCGGCGATCGTTGGGTCGCTCCTTCCGGATATCGACCATCCCGGGAGCAAGCTCGGACGCCGACTGCCAGTTGTCTCGCACGTGCTCTTTCTTTTCGGTCACCGCGGCATCACGCACAGTCTGCTGTTCGTGCTCATCTTCGCCGCATTCGGGCATTTCGTCTGGCTGCCCGCCTACGGTCTTGCCCTCGGCGCCGCCGTCCACATCGCCGCCGACATGCTCACACCGGCCGGCGTGCCGTTTTTTTGGCCAAAAAAACAAAAACTCCGCTTTGCC
>PEBX01000045.1 GCA_003050645.1 Candidatus Carbonibacillus altaicus | reverse complement strand
AACCGGACCGAGCTGGTGGGCCAAGCCTACGAAGCCTTAAAATACGAAGCCTTAAAAACCGTAGGACTGCAGCTACCGGCGCGGGTGCAGCCGATGCCACGTCCGGAGACGACCCCCGCCGGGTAGTGTAGTGGTAGGCAGTCCCCGTGTTCCCAAGAAAGCCTTGTGTTTCAAGGGTCCTCACGGTATCAAAGTCGAATATGAGAGATTGAAATGCTGACTACGATGACATGAATGCGGTGGCTGTTTTGGTGTTTTGATCCTACCGATGAGGGTATGAAACGCGAGCTGTTTTTGCTTAATTGTCTCCGTCACGGAAGTCGGAAGCCTCGATAATATCTGTAAGGTATTGACACTATAAAACAAAAATCAAAGCGGAGGTCAATAAATGATTAATTCTCGTGAATTTATTAATAAAATTTTACGCTACTGGCTTGCTCTGGAAGCGTTGACGCCTCAAACAGCCGATAAAGCACATCCACATGACAAAATAGAACCGAGCTATGAGATAAATAAGGAAAAAGGTGCGATGCCTTGGATGGAAGGCCATGAACATCGCAGAAAACAACCGCGCGATCAACATCAATGGCATTACATCGTACAAGCCGGCTTGTATGATATTAGAAAATTTTATGAAAATATTTTAGATGAAGTTAAGAACTTAATTGCGGATAATGAACGTGAAGACGACGAGTACGATCGAGTCAGCGGCACCGGCCGGCTGTATGACGTTGAGGTGGACGCCAAAGGACGTCCGATTGTGGAAACGTTCGCGTTATCGATGGCCGGCTGGGCTGCCGGCGTCATTCTTCATCAAGGAGTCGGCGCGTTGCAACAGGGAACATGGTGCAACCTCAATGGGTTGCCGCAACCCGGAAGGGAAGAGATCCAACGGCGAAGCGGATTGTCCGGCTTCGATACATTGGAGGCCGCGCTACGCAAAGAACTTGCCGAGCGAGTTCGGATGCTGGAAAAACCGGTTGATAAAGCATGGTTCGATGACTTTACACGGTTGGTGATCCGGCATTGCGGTTTGACGGAAGAGCTGCTGGGGACGACACCGCGCTATATCGTCAAAAGCAAACAACTAAAAAAAGTACAGAAAAATAGCGTACCCGATCAATTACGCGACCGAAAGCGCGATCAATCGCTTGATCAATTTCACGATCATCCGCACGATCAACCGCGTATCGCCTCCCCGTCTGAGGTCGATCACGTTGCCGATGCCCGGCCGGTGGAGGAAGGCCTGATCAACAGTTTTTACATTGCGGATCTGCATCGGATTGAAAGTTCCAGTTACCTTGGCGGAGACGCCTTTTTAAGTTACTTCAAAAGTATAATAGACCGGGATTCTGGCGAACGAAGGATCGATCTTCGCTCGAAAGAAGGCGAAATGGAAGTCGTTCGGCTTCTTCATCCCCGGTATTTTCCGCAAGGCAGCTGGCCATCGGGCTATCCTCTGGTGCGAAGCCAGCAATTTGCCGTGAATGCACTTTGGAATCATCTGACTTCGAAACAGGGCGGGCTTTTTGCCGTAAACGGTCCGCCCGGCACCGGAAAGACGACGCTGTTAAGAGATATCGTTGCCGCCGTCGTTGTTGATCGGGCAAAGATTTTGTCCGAATATGACGATCCTCGTAAAATCTTCTTGCCAAAAAGGAAATATGACGAAAATGAACCGCCGTATTATCCAATTCAAAATCTCGATCATGCCATCGTCGTCGCTTCTAGCAATAACGGAGCGGTCGAAAACGTGACGTTAGAGTTGCCCAAAACAGATGCTGTGGCTAATAACTTTGTCAATCAGGCAGCTTATTTTCAGGAACTGGCCATTGCTCTTCTTCAATCGGCGGAAAAACAGTCGTCGGTTTCAAAGTCGTGGGGACTGATTGCGGCTCGACTCGGAAAAAAAGAAAATCGCGATCAGTTTATCCAAATCGTTTTGGAAAAACGTCCGGTTTTGCATCGTTCCGAAGTCAGTGCCGAAGCCATCGGTCTGATCCATCGATTGAAAGAAATTTCGGATGGAAAGCGATCCCCGGAAAAGTCTTGGTCAGAGGTCGTAAAGGACTTTGAAGAGGCGTTAAGAAAGGAGCAAGCGCACCGTTCACGAATCGCTCGGGAGGCCGAGAACCTCAATCACTACCTCGACGTAAGGCGGTCAATCCGGAATCAGATGCGGCAGATCCAAGAATACAAATACAAAGAACGAATATCGAAGCTTGAACAGGAAATCGAACAGCTCAAAAATCGACGGTCTCAGCTTGAGGTCGACATTCAGCGCCGGAGGGATGCGTGGCTTCATCACAAGAGGAGGAAGCCCGGATGGCTCGAAACGTTAAGGACGTTCGGACGTTCTTATCGCCGGTGGCGGCACAAATTGAAGGAGCTGGAGGCGGAATACCAGGAGGGGTTGAATCTTGAAGAAAAGCTCATCGCTGATCTACGCGAAAAAGAAAAAGCGTGGAAGGAAAAACAAATAAAGATTGAGCGGTCAAAGAGTCAATGCCAAAACAGCATTCAACTTTTGAAAGAATATAAAGAAAAAATAAAAAAACTAAAATCAAATTTTGGAGACCGTATTCCCCTGCGCTACGGATCGATTGACGCGGCAAAGGCGGAACTTCAGGCTCCCTGGGCGGATGAGGATTGGAGGCAGGCGCGCATCGAAGTCTTTCTTCGGGCTCTAGAACTGCACCAGGCCTTTATCGAAAATGCCGCTGACCAGATGAGGTCAAATCTCATTTTGGTGAAGCGTTGGCTCAGTGGCAAGACGTTACCGGCCGATGGATTGAAGACCGCTCTGGAGACGTTGGGACTGGTCGTTCCCGTCGTTTCGACGACCTTTGCATCATTTCCCCGGATGTTTCGGGACTTTGAACCGCATTCGGTCGGCTGGCTGCTGATCGATGAAGCCGGACAGGCGAGACCTCAGGAAGCCGCCGGGGCCCTCTGGCGGGCCAAGCGGGTGGTCGTCGTCGGCGATCCGCTTCAGCTTGAGCCGGTCGTCACCCTTCCGAAGCGGATCGTGGCCGCCTTCGGAAAGATTTTTGACGTCGAAGGAGACTGGTGGCCCACCCACGCTTCGGTTCAGTCTTTGGCCGATCGATCCATGATTTACGGGACAAAACTCAAGCAGTTCGATGGTCGCGAAGTATGGGTGGGCGCCCCGCTTCGCGTTCATCGCCGCTGCGATAATCCGATGTTCAGCATCAGCAACCGGTTGAGTTATAACAACATGATGGTGTGGGGACGCAAGCCGTCGACGATACAACTTCCGGAGAGCGGGTGGATCGACGTGCCGTTCTCCGGTCGGATTGATTCCAAACATTTTGTCCCGGAAGAAGGGGAAGCCCTCAAAAAACTTTTGTCAATCCTTATCAAGTGCGAATCTTTTGATCCTAAAGATGTGTACATTATCTCTCCGTTTCGGGATGTCGTGCGCCAGATCAGACAGAAACTGCTGGCCGCTGCTTTTCGGGTTCCTCAAGAGCGGGTGGGCACCGTCCATACGACTCAGGGAAAAGAGGCGGCGGTCGTCATCCTCGTCCTCGGCGGCGGCGGCCCTATGAATTCAGGGGCGAGGGAATGGGCCGCCGAGAAGCCGAATCTGCTGAATGTCGCGGTCAGCCGGGCGAAAGAACGTTTTTACGTGATCGGCGATCGATCGGTTTGGAAGGATCTGGGAGGATTTAGCATTGTTGCTGAGATGCTTAAACCGTTGAAGTTGGAGGATGTCGATTGCGCGGTTGTGAATCTTAACTCGGGAAGTGAACCTCAGCTCAGTCGTGAATCTCGTCGTGAATCTCTATGAAAAGTGGTTGCAGGGCCGAGCGCTATCCGGAGACTCGGCGGCCCAACCAGGCTGTGCGGCTTTCCTCGGGTTGGGCGCGGCCGGTGCAGGTCAACGCCAGCGTGCGCCTTGGCGCGAGACCGCCACCACCGCGCCGACGCTCAGGCATACAAGCAAAAGAAAGCGGGAGAGTGGGCGAAGGGAAAAAAATCCCCGGCAACGATCCGAACAAAACGGTCTGGAACGCCATTCGGGCGGTCAAAATCGGCGGGAAAACCATAACGGCGCAGATCGTCTATGTCAACCCGAAAAGCCCAGGGTGAAAATCAAAACCTCCCTCGGCGGCGGCGTGGACGGCGGGACGAAAGATCTGGTGGCGCTGGCGCGGCGGCAGGGGGCCGTCGCCGCCATCAACGGTACGTTTTTCAACGCCTACTCCGAGGGCGGCGCCTGAAGCGCGATCGGGACGGGCGATCAGCAACGCGATTCTTGTGTTTGAGGATCGCTGATCGGAAGCCTTTGAATGATTCGATCGATGGGCCTGAACACGATGGCCTGAACACGAATCGAAGGTCGAAGGAGGGAACGCCATGCCGCGCGTTTTCGTCTACGGAACCTTGCGCCGTCATGAGCCAAACGCCTTCAGATTGAACGAAGCGGTCTGGCTGGCCCGGCAGGCGTGGGTATCCGGAAGACTGTACGATACGGGTTACGGCTATCCGGCCCTTGTGCTGGACGTTCGCTCTGATCGTTCTTCGGCTTCTTCGCACAGGGGGAGAATGTACGGAGAGCTCGTGGAAGTCTCCGAGAAGGTGCTGGCGGCGCTGGATGCGCTGGAAGGGTACGCCGAAGGAAGACGCAACAACCACTATGATCGCGTGTCCGTCTGCGTTCACACCGATACCGGCGAAATGGAAGCGTTTGCCTATGTCTACCCGGTAGAGCGGGCAACCGGGCTCAAGCCGATCGCTTTCGGCGACTGGAAGGTTTACCGTCATCTGCCCGATCCGACCAAAGAGGCGTCGGCCGGATCGGCGACGGATTGTCAGGCCGACGGTTCCGATACCTGGCTGTACTTTGCCTACGGCTCGTGCATGGACGACCGGCGCTTCGAAGCGCACGGCGTGCGGGAGCTGTTTCGGGATGTCGTCGGACGGGGGGTGTTACGAGGCCATACGCTGGCGTTTACCCGCCGTTCGCAAGAGGACGGCCGGGGGCGGGCCGACATCGTGGAGACGGGGGCGCCGCACGACGTCGTGGAAGGGAAAGTCTACCGGATCGGTCGGGAGGCGCTTGACTATCTGTACGACCGGGAAGGCGTGCGGGGAGGAGCGTACCGCCCGACGTTTGTCGATCTGGAAATCGGCGGGGAGACGGTGGCGGACGTGGTCACGTTTACGGTCGTGGAGAAAGGCCCGGAGACACCCCCGCCTCCTCATTATGCGGAGGAAATTCTCCGCGGCGCCCGCGGGTTCGTCAGCGAAAAGTATTATGCATTTTTGCAAGAAAAATGCCAGCTGTAGCCGGCAAGATAGGACATAGGACATAGGACAAGCGTTCCATTAGCTTACGGGTTAAGCTTATTCTGGTTCGAAATTAAAATCATCGAATCTAAGGGTCCGGGAGTTTTCAGTAAGCGTCCGGATCAGATGATCGGGGACACTCTGAGAAAATTCGGCCTGGATCTCCAGCGTCACCCGGACTTTGGCTCCAGAAAGTCCGGCAAGATGCGCAATGATCTCTTTCGCAATCTGGCTGGCCTCAAGACCGGCTCGAGTCGGTTCCAAGTCTTTGACGGCGTAGAAGCGTTTATAAATCGGGCTTGGAGGAGGGACGACCTTCTTTTTTGCGGATTCTGGCTGGGGAGAGAGGGGCTCGTCCGCTCGAGTACCGGACGCATTGGGAATTTCAGAGCTTTTCTCTTGTCTGGTGAGGGCTTCTGCTTCGAACTGGCGGAGGGCTGCATCGGGTTTGACCAAAAGACCGATGGGGGCGCTGTCCGGAAGGTCAATTTCCTGAGCAAAACGAAGGCCCCGGTAGCGTTTGTTGGATTCGTCGTAGCTCTCGGCGTACGCGAAGCTGTCACGCTCCCAGGAAAGAAGCGAAAGTCCGTCACGAATCGCGCGCACGAGCACCGAAGGATGTTTTAATCGCGGCAAGTACACGTATCTGGCGAAGTCTTCCATGATCTGTCGAATTTCGACGTGATCACCCCGCCAGAGGGGAATTTCGTCCATTTTCATGCGGAGAAATGTACCGCCAAGTTCCTTGTGAAGCAAGGCTTCTTTGATTAACTTTTTACTTGCTCGAACTGCCAAAGATTCGTTGCCTTGCAGTCGGATGGCATCCCATTCGATCGGTTCGTTGGGATTACGCTGATCGGGAACGAGGAGCCACTGGAAGGTTTCCGGAATGCGTGCCGTGACCGCAACGTCCGCGGACTCCTTTTGCTTTTCGGCGGTGCGCACCTGATGCGGAGGGAGGTTAAGGGTGTCTCGTTCTTCTAAAATGGACTTCCACGCGAGGAAGCGAAATACCGCGTCGTAGAGGTCCTGTAGGCGTGTTTCGTCGGCGGCGAGAAAAACGAGCGCATTGCGATAGAGGCGGGGCTGATTCCCGCGCCACTCTAGCATCTCTCGGGCGGCCGCCAAGGCCCGGCTCTCGGCATTCCGGGTGTGCGGAGCGTCCGGTCTTAAGATGACGAGCCGGGCATCGGGATCGTCCGGCACTTCGTGACTCGAACGGGGAAAGGGATGAACCCGGCTGAATTCCCCCGTCTCTCGACGCACTGCTTCGCGCACCCGCCGCTCGATCTCCTCGAGGGCGAACTCCGGGTGCTGCCGGAGCTGTTCGGCGCGGTCTTCGGCCAGGCTGGTGACGTTCGGCTGCGGCGCATACCAGTAGCGCACGCCGTCGGAGTACAGATACGTGGCCTGACCGGAAAGCCGCCGCAGGGCGTCCCCAAACGTCTCCGGCGATTCTCCGGGCATCACGCATCCGAGTTTGATCCGCCGATCCTCCAGGCCCCGGTTGGCGGCCGTAAATGTCGGCGCCGATCCCAGATAAATCGTGCGCGCTACACGCCGGCACGCCGAGTAGCGGCCGAGATTCGGCACTTCGCCGTCGATCCTGGTGGGAAGCGCATCCGGGCCATCGATGTCTTTTTCGATCACCGGCTGCCAGTTGTCGGGAAGGTATCGCGTGAGCTCGAATTTCACCCGGGGGTCGTCCATGGGAATGCTGGAGGGGAGGATAAGCGGGTTCCGGTCTCCTCCCTGCCACAGACTGTGGATGACCGACGCCATAAGCCGCAGCACCCCGCGGGTGCGCTGAAAGTTGACCAGGGTCGCCCAATCGCCGTACAACCGATCGAAAACCTCGGGATGGATCGGGTAAGCCGCCTTAATTCGACGTTCGTAATTCGCTTCGCGACATTCGGCAGGGAAATCGCCCGAATGCGTGCGGTAAAGGTCGGCGAATGCCCGCGCCACCACATCGCGCGCCTTGAACTGCTCGGGGTCGGTCATGGGTTGAAAGAGTCTGCGTCGCACAATCTCAAAGCTCTCTTCTGCGGTCGCCGGTCGCCATGGGACTTCCACACGACCGATCACGTTACGCAATCGTAACAGGGCTTCCCGCCCTCGAATCCCCCCGACCTCCGCGTCTTCGGCTCCGGCATGGCCGGGGGACACGCCTTCCGACGCCGGCAGGCTGACGACCAGTAGACAGTGGGGCGTTGCTTTGATCGCTTCCGTGAGCGCTTGGGCAAACGTGAACTGGGTATCGAAGCTTCCTCCTGGCAGGGTGGGATCATCGTGAAGCTGACGGGCGTAGGCGACCCACTCATCGATGAGCACGAGACAGGGCCCATGGTCGATGAAAAGCTGTCGAAGAACATCGCCAGGGTTCGTGGCTCGCTCGTCGTCGGCCCGCACCCGTTCATAGGCTTCGCGTCCTCCCAGCTGCCAGGCGAGTTCGCCCCAGAGCGTGCGCACGACGGTGCCGTCATCTTTGACGGAAGGGCTGCCTGGCGAGATCCGGTTACCGACCAGAACCACACGTCGCGCCTTGGGAACGGTGGGTAAGGCGGCTTCCTTGAGCACCTCTTCAACGCCGGGGAGCGCGGTGGGTTGAAAACCCGAAAACAGGTGATACAGCGCCAGCATGGAATGGGTTTTTCCGCCGCCGAAGTTGGTCTGAAGCTGGACCACCGGATCTCCGCCGAGGCCCGAAAGACGCCGGACAGCGTTCACGATGAGCCATTTCAGACTCTCCGTGAGGTAGGTTCGACGGAAGAACTCTACCGGATCGCGGTATTCATCACTTCCTTCTCCCTGATACACCTGCCAGAGATCGGCGGCAAACTCCGCCTGCTGGTACCGCCCGCTTGCCACGTCGGGGTGTGGGCTGATCACTTCGCGCCAGGGCTTCAACGTTCTGCTGGCCTCTGTGTCGATTAAAGAGCCTCCGGCTTTTCGCTTTTCGTTGCGCACCTGCTCGTCGTACTGAATTCGCAGAAGTTCCATCTTCATCCGCTCAAGTTCGCCTGCTTGAGATGCGGAGATGGCCGAAAGAAGTCTGCTTGCCGAATCCAGAACACGATACGCATCGTTGCCGGAAAAGGACTCCTGATGCGCCCACCGATTGCGCCATTCGCGCAGCTCGGACACGAGGCTCCGTTCCGTATACCCCAGAGTTTTTCGGAAGACATCATTCCAGATCTCCCACATGAGCTTGAGCAGAGCGGCCACGTCCCAATCCTCGATATCCTTGCCCGCGAGAAGAGGATCCTCCGTAAGACGGCGGATCGTGTCCTGCTGAATCACCCCTTGCTTCAAGGCGAGACGAACTTCTCTCCCGACAAAAGGGGCAAGTCCCGACCGAAGCAGATCCATTGCCCGACCGACACGTTCGTGGTTAGTTATCGCCATTTCTTAGCTCCCCCCTAATGCTTAGAACATGGTACCCTGAGTACCAGGTCGCTCGAACGAGGTTCCTGCCAAATGAATAATCCCGGGCCAGCCCAGGACGAGAGCGTTATACGCCTGTGCTTCTTGAGTCCACCCTCGCCGTTCGCAGATCCCGTACAAGCGATAGGCCAGATCGCGGGCGAGTTCCGCGCGCGCGCCGAGTGCCCGTACCACCTTTGCGGTAGCTTCTTCTCCTGCCTTCTCGTGGTAGTAGATTCGAATTAAGTGATGAACCGCTCCCCACACCGTGGGACGGGCCTCCCGTTCCGGGTGCCAATCCTTCGGCAACTTATCCGGTGGTAAAAGACGCACTTTTCCTCCCTTGGAATCTACGATTCCAGCTTCCACCAAACTCCCGACGGTGGTAACTTTGGCCTTGGAAAGAAGTTCCGCCTCACCAAACTCTCCTTCCCCGAAGCCGAGCTGCTCGAACCAGGTGATGGCCCAGCGGGTCTCGTTATCGAATTCGTCTTCCTGCTCGGAGAGCACCTCAGTAAGCATCTGGTTGATGAGCCCGAGCGCCGTGCGCACGCTCATGGGTCGGCCGTCCGGTTCCAGCACCCGACCGTAACGAGAGAAGATTGCCATTCCCGGTCCGATGGCCGCCTGGGCGAAGTCCACGGGGGCGATGTTGCCCTGCTGCAGCCGCCGGAGCGCCCCGGGCAGCTCGCGCTTGAGCTCGGCCACGAACCCGCGCCGGTCGGTCTGCGGCGCATCCTCGGAGCGAGGACGGCAGGCGAGGACGATATAGGAGGCGAGGGCGTTCGTGCCCATGGAGACCATCCGCCACTTCTGGGAGGCGCGCACCGGCCAAGTAGCGGTGATTTGGAATCCGGTTTCGATGAGGGCCTGCAGCATGGTCTCCCAACCGGTGGTACGGTCTACACGATTGCCATCATTTCCGTTTAATTCTTTCTCGTCCTCGCCACTTCCCTCGTCCTCCTGCTTGTACGCGTAGTAGACGGTAAGCGGGAAGCGCGGGTCCATCTTCTCGCGCAGCTGCGCGAAAGCCCTCCGTAGCCCCTGCTCGAAGTGCTCCTTGGCGGCGTGCTTGTCGCCGCCGAACCGCTCCGGGGCCGCCACCAGCTCCGGCTCCTTGGGCACCAGGATGGTGGCGAACAGGTCCGGGTAGAGGTCGCCGATGGTGCGCCGCAGCCAGACGTAGAAGAAGTCCGAGAGGGCCGCGTAGCCGATGTTGTCGTAGTACGGCGGATCGGTGCTGACGAGGACATCCTTGAGGCCGTCCCACGGTCGGGCGGCGTCGATGGGGCGGGCTCGCCCTTGTAGAAGAGTCGCCATCGTTTCAATGCATTCCGCTACGTATTCGCTACAGGTCACCCACGCACCAACCGATTCCCCCAATAGGTTGGCCTCTGCGAAGTCCCACACCATTGGAATTGCTTGCCGCCCAAACAAATTCATTACCTTCTGGTTGCTCGGGCTCCACCTGCATAGAGAGTTATTGAAATCAGCGCACCGGTCCAGCGCCAGGGCCAGGAAGGTGGTGACGGCCCGGGCGTACTCCTCCGCCTCGGCGTCCGAAAAACCCGCTGCGAGGGCGTCCCGCCACAGGTCCGCCCGCACCTCCCGCACCAGGTCCGACAGCGTCACCATCGCAGTGAGCTGGCGGGGGGTGAAGAGATCGCCCCATTGCGCAAGGCCGTAAGGAGCACACGTGCCGCCTGTAAGGCGTTCGGGCACGCTGCCCTCCGGTTTCCATTCAGGCCTCGCTCGCTGTGCAATCGCTTCATGCTCTTCGGTGGCGGGGAGATACACCCGACCGCGTCCCGTATCGGCCACGATGGCCACGAGGCGCACGCCCATTTGCCCGGCCTTCCCTTGCCCCTTTATGTAGTCGTCCTTGATCGTGTCCCCGGTCAGGAGACACCGGAAGGTCGCCCGGCCCGTCTTCATCCCAGCTTTTACCGCCGCCCTATCCTCGGGCGATCCCGTGCGCACGACGAACCGCCACGTGCCCGCTGCCCGGTCCACCACCGGCTCGAGCCAGGCCTCCTTGCCCCTTTTGCTGGACAGCCAGAAGGTGCTCATGAGGGGCACATGCGCGCCCCGGGCCGCCGGGTTGGGGCTCGGGACGGTCCGCGCCCAGATCCAGGCGATCACCGGCAGCTCCTGGCCCACGTAGGGATTCAGGTGAGGGTGCTCCGCTGCCATCTCCGGCGTGATCTTGACGGGCGGGTAGAGGTGGCCGATCCTCTCGCGGGCCCGTTCTAGGATCACCCGGCCGTAGTAGCGGACGTCCGCCGCCAGCCCGGCCGTGCCGCGCCAGCCGCCCGTCCCGCCGATCTTGTGGTGATCTCGATCCTCCGGATTGACGGGCGGGTGATTTGCCCACCGGGGCGCAATCTCCAGGTTGCACTTGTTAAGAAGGACGGCCACCGGGTTGATGTCTCCCGCGTAGGCCTCGAACCCCAGCCGCGCCGCCTCGAGGGGAATCGAACCTCCGCCCGCAAATGGATCGAGCACGGGGGGCAACTTCCCGTCGGCGTGCTTGAGCATCTCGGCCCGTGCCTCGGCGTAAACTTCGGGATGCTTGTGTAGGTTTTTCTGCATCATCTTGCGGATGATCCCGAAGAGCCGTTCGCGTTCCTGAGCCTGAGCTTCCTCCGTGGGGAAACGGTCGGGATGGCTGGAGGGGTCGTCCACCACGGAGGCGAACAGAACCGCCCGGGCCACGGGCAGGGGCAGGCGGGCCCACCAGTGGTGGATGCCCTTCGGATGCGGCCCGATGCCCGGCATCTTGTCGTACGCCGAGGCGTCGTTGATTTCCGAGAGAGGAAGCGCCACTTCAATGAGCTTTTTCGTATACGGCGTCGTCAAGCCCGTCGTCCTCCCGGAAGGTTAATGTGACTCTTGATACAAATCGAAGGTTCCTTTATCGCGGCTCTTCCGCCTTTGCCAGGAGTTGCTGAAAGTCGTAGTTCACGCTCGTCACTCCAAAGTCGGGTTCCTGCTGGAACGGACGGCGAATGTAGTGCACGCGGTGAGCGCCATTCTCCAGGAATTCCACGATGGCGAGGATGTAGTCGTCGGGTTTGTTGAGAGCCGTGAGGATCTCGTTGCGGGTGACCGTGATCACGTCGGCACCGCTTTCCCGTCCCTTGACCTCAATGAAGCGGAGCCGGCCGGTTCGAGGATCCCGGCTTTCGATGTCATAGCCGAGATGATCGGTCTCCCGATCCACCGGTTCATATCCGAGGCGGCGCTCGATTTCCATGACGATGGCGCGGGCGCGAGCGGCGACCGCTTGACGATCGGCGGGCGGTTGCTCATCCGGATGTGAACGACCCGTCATCTTGGCCAAAAGGCCGGCCGGAACAACTACGAATCCACCCACCACCACCGGAGGCGCTGCGAAAATCTGAGCCTCCCGATCCAACTGTTCCATACGCCGTTTGAGCCGGGCGGCCAATTCTTCAGCGCGTTTGAACGCTTCCTGGGAGTTGAGGCGGGCGTTCGGTCGGCCGGCCTCTTCTTGCAGCCGCAGCTCTTCGGATCGATGGGCCCAGTAAGCGATTTCCTTGCTGAGCCGTTCTCTGACCGCATCCCGAGTCTTCTCGATCCATTCCAGCCGCCGGCGACGGACTTCTTCCAGATGTTCGGATGCTAAAGCGGTCACCGCATACTGCTGGGCCCGAGCTTCGAGGGTTTGGTCGATCCAGGCGCATTCCGGAAGCGCCAGAATGGTTACCGGGGATGGCTCGTCCTCGCGAAGAGGCCGAAAGTCCAGGTAAGGAGCGTAACCGAGCGGACGGGTCCTTCCTTCTCGGTCGATTTCTACGTAGAGCATCCGTCGAGAGATCACGCGCCGCTCTCCGGATGGGGTATGGCTTTCGTCTTGAATGGCGTGTTCTAAGTAAAAAACGACCCGCGGCATATCTCCCCCGTCTTGCTCATCGACAAGCACCGCGCCTTTTCGGAGCAAATCTTGGTGACGTTCCAGGATAAGGTTGATCGTAGCATCGAGGAGCGGGTGGCCCGGGCTAATGAAGGCGGCGATGGGGCGACCCGGCAGGTTGATCAAGTTTTTTTCAAACGTAATCCGTTCATAACGGTAAAGGACCCTCTCTCCGGCGCCGAGCATGCGCGCCCGTTCCCGGATCGTAAAGGGGACGTGGGTGATCTCGTATCGTCGTTCCTCGCGCAACCGGATGCTCCCGCCGAGGCGGCGGAAAGCCTCTACGAAGAAGGATTCGATGTAGTGCGGTTGAAGCCGTCGCGCCTCCGCCCGTTCCATATCCTCGCGGATCTGGCGAAGTCTCGGTTCATCGATGACCTCGTGCACCAGCGCTCGATCCTCGACCAGTTCGCGTAGGCGCTGTACGTCCACGGCATCGCTGACCACCTGTTGGAGCCTGGCCCGCACCTCTGGCTGTTCCCCGTAACGGATCGCTTCGACCAGAAGATCCCGCAAAGGTCGGCCTTCGAATTGAAGCTTCCCAAGTACGTCAAAGACCTGGCCTCCGAGCGCCTTGCGGGCTTCCTCCAGCTTCCGAAAAAGGGTGTGATAGACGTCCCCTTCCCGCGTGTCGATGGCGACGAGGTTCCAGAGGAAACAGGTCTCGGTCTGACCGATGCGGTGGATGCGGCCGAAGCGCTGTTCGATACGGTTGGGATTCCACGGCAGGTCGTAGTTGACCATAAGGTGCGCTCTCTGCAGGTTAATCCCCTCGCCGGCCGCATCGGTGGCCACGAGCACCCGTACCTCGGGATCATGAAGGAACATCTCCTGGGCTTTTCGCCGATCTTCACGCGACATGTGGCCGTGGATCGTCACGACGGATTCGTGACGACCGAGGAGACTTCGAATGCGTTCGGCCAGGTAATGCAAGGTGTCGCGGTGTTCGGTGAAGATCACCAGCTTTTGATGGGGAGAGGACAGCGGTGCAGGGGAGTCAGGGCTGAAGTCATCCGACTTGGAACCGGCCAAACCTGCGGCAGTCTCCGTAGCTCCGAACGGTTTTTGAAAGAGAACAACGAGCAGGTTGGCCAGCTCTTGCCACTTCCGATCCTCCCCGCGGGTTCGCACTTCCAGAGCGAGCTTTTCGAGCCGTCTCAGGGTCGCGATCTCCGCCCGCAACTCCTCGATGGTGCGCGCCGCCGTGGCCTGGTCGAGAATTTCTTCTTCGACCGATTCGCGTTCTTCTTCCGGAGCTTCTTCCAGATCGTCCAGAGTTTCGGGATCTAGCGAAGAGAACGGGGACGGAATGTGTGATTTGTCCCTTCTCATGTGGTCAAATTCATGAAGCCGCTTCTCCAGCCGTTCTCTTCTTCGGCGAAGCGACTGGTAGATGGCCTCCGGGGAGGATGCCAGCCGCCGCTGAAGGATGGTGAGGGCGAAGCCGACGGTTCCCGCGCGCTTTTCGTCGCCGAGGTTGTCCGCCCGGTTGAACTCCTCTCGGACGTACTCCGTGACTTCTTTGTACAAGCGAGCTTCCAAATCGGAAAGCCGGTACGGAACGGTGTTGGCGATCCGCTCGGGGAAAAGGGGCGTGCCGTCAAACTTGATGAGCCGTTCTTTGACCATACGTCGCATGAGATCCGAGACGTCCACGCGATGGACGCCTTCCCGAAAGCGGCCCTCAAATCGATCGGGATCCAGAAGGGAGAGGAAAAGCTGAAAGTCTTCTTCCTTGCCGTTGTGCGGTGTGGCGGTTAGGAGCAAGAAGTGACGCGTCCGGGAAGAGAGCAGCTGTCCAAGCCGAAAGCGTTTGGTTCGTTTGATCTCGCCTCCGAGGAAGGTGGCCGACATCTTGTGGGCCTCGTCGACGACAACCAGGTCCCATGTGCAATCGGGAGCGGTGAGCTTAGCCTGCACGGCGTCGTCACGGGCGAGTTTGTCCAGCCGGGCGATGACGAGATTGTTTTCAAGAAACCAGTTGCCGCTTCGCGCCGCTTCAATTTTGTCGTTCGTCGCGATCTCAAAGGGAAGATGAAATCGCTGATAGAGCTCATCCTGCCATTGCTCCGCCAAGTTCCCCGGGCAGACGACAAGACAGCGTTGCACATCTCCGCGAATGATGAGCTCTTTGATCAGAAGGCCGGTCATGATGGTCTTGCCGGCGCCCGGATCGTCGGCCAGCAAGAACCGAAGGGGTTGGCGCGGGAGCATCGTTTCATAGACCGCCGTGATCTGGTGCGGCAGCGGTTCAACAAGAGAGGTGTGTACCGCAAGAACGGGGTCAAACAGATAGGCGAGATGAATGCGGCGGGCTTCCGAAACAAGACGAAAAAGACTCCCGTCACCATCGAAGCTCCAGGGCCGTTCATCCCTAATGAGTTCCAGACGCGGTTCATCACTGCGATAGAGCAAGATATTGTCCACCTTGCCGGAGGGGTCTTTGTAAATAAGTTCAACGGCGTCGTCGTTATACCAATGAACGCTGACGATGGTTACAGGGTCTTTCGGTAAAATGCCCCGCACCCGGGCATGCGGTTTTAAGTCCTCAAGTTTGATCACGCAGCTAACCCTCCTTGCGGCTTGGACCCGTCAAGCCTAAGGTGCTTCCACCTAAGAGAGTCGAACTGCTGAGAGAGTCGAACAGCAAACCGCTCTCCAGAAAGTTTATCATTTTCCTGTGCGTCTTAGCATCTTTACTTGTTGTTTTGTAAATGATCATAATTTCAAAGATCAGACAAGCCGATTTAATCCATTCCCCAACATTGACACCGTGATCCTCGGGGACCCTTGAGACATAAGGCTTTCTTGGGCACACGGGGACTGCGTACCACTATACTACCCGGCGGGGGTCGTCTCCGGACGTGGCATCGGCTGCACCCGCGCCGGTAGCTGCAGTCCTACGGTTTTTAAGGCTTCGTATTTTAAGGCTTCGTAGGCTTGGCCCACCAGCTCGGTCCGGTT
>PEBX01000044.1 GCA_003050645.1 Candidatus Carbonibacillus altaicus | reverse complement strand
TGCATCGTGTTGATTGATTGGGTTGGATCCATCGTTTAACTCCTTCTTTCTACTTCTTTATCATCATACCTGGTTTGTTTGTCTAAGACAAGTTGAGGCAAGTGATTGCTGCATGCAACAATAGGTAAGGGTATAATCATTCCCCGGCCTTTTTGCCTCCGTTTTTACGCCATAGAGAGTACTATCAAAAGATACATCTATTAAATTGTTCTGTAAACTTGGTAGAACATATGAGGATGTAACCAGCTGCCTCTTTTCAAAGAGCGATATTTAGAACCTTCATGGGTTCATCCTTGGCGATTCACATCGTCTATGTAGCGGGATAAAGCTTTAATATTACTTTCTACATTCAATTTCAACGCAATGCGTTGAATATAGGTTTTAACTGTTGTTTTTTCGACGAAAAGTTTCTTTGCAATTGCTGCTTCTGGTGAACCCGTTCTGCTATTAAAGAAGACACCATCTCAAGAAGTTCAAGTTCCTTTGTCCCCATCTGTTGCCGGTCTTTTAGAACATTTGTTTGATTGGTTTCTCTATTTTTACCTGAGTCAGTTGAGGCAATCTGTTTATTACAGTCCGAAGTGTTCCTCTGATCATTCAACACCTCCCAAAGCGCCATCAGCTCCTCTCTTCCTACATGGATACCATGTATACCCGGATCATTTTGCTGAGCATCATTCGATCTGTACAATACCTACCCCTCCTGCGTCGCCAGATGCCGCAGACTGAAGGTGTTGTAAAACCGATCGCGACATGATTTACATCTATATCATGTATCATCATACAAAATGGATTCGAACAATAACATCCTCCTATGAGGATCCTTCTACTTTCGAGACCTTCCCAGCATCTACTTTATACACTTCATGGCATAAGGTTTCGATATCTGCCTTATGATGGGAGGTTAATAATATGGTGGCGCCTCGTTCATTTTCTTTTTTGATCAGGTCATACACCTTTTTTACGGAATCTTCGTCTAATCCGTTCGTCGGTTCGTCCAATAATATGAGTTCCGGTTCCTCCATAATGGCCTGAGCAATCGCCAGCTTTTGCTTCATGCCCAGGGAATATGCCTTCACACGCCGTCTATCGCCCGGATCCAGTCCCACTTGCACCATGCTTTCTTTAATCCGCTCCGGACCAATTTTTCTCTGAATATCGGCGAGCAGCTTTAAATTATCAAAGCCAGAATAGTTTTCTAAAAATCCTGGCTTTTCCAAGATCAGGCCGACACTTCTCGGGAAAGAGATCGTTCGATGCAGCGTCTCTCCGAATATAGATACCTCACCGGCTGTCGGTTTGACGAGACCAGTCATGACGCGAAACAACATCGACTTTCCAGAGCCATTACGCCCGACGAAACCGACAATCTTGCCTTTTTCAATCGAAAGCGTCACATCGCTTAAGACTTCTCTACCTTTGATCCGTTTACTGACCTGATTTAACTGAACAGCAAGCATTTTTATAACCCTCCTAGTCAAGATCCATCGTTTTTGCTTTTCGTATGATAAAAGCCGCCAATATCAAAATGATTACGAGTTCCATCGCAAATACTGAAAGGATGTATCCCTTTATATGGTCAACCATCGCGTAGTAAAGAGGGATATACGGTTCTGCAATCCTCACACCGGTATAAAAGAGGAGTACGGAGACGATATTGGCCACTTCCACCAGTGTATACATTTTCAGTGTGAGCCAAATCAGAGCGTGGATAAAAAGGTTCAATGTTATAGCGAATAAGATGATCACCCATTGAACGTCCCACAGGGCTTGAACACGGAGCACTGACAAAGCGGTGAACATCACAGCGAAGTAACAAAATAGGTAAAAAACGGTGAAAAGAAAGCCCACAACGAGTTCGATTTGCCAATAAAGACCGATGTCTTTATAACGGAGGATTTGGTAAATTTCATACATATGAACATGGGGCTTCCATACGATTTGTAAAAGCAATACATACCCGAAACTGAGAAAAATCCAGTACATCCAGTTTAAAGGTAAATTCATAACCGAACCGAAAAACACGTGCAGAAACTCGTGTGCCGTCCATTCGGAAGTAATCATCTCGTTCCCTGCGATGAGTAAAAAAGTAAAAATCGGAATACCAAAGCATAACAAAAAGATCTTGATGAAATCTTGGCGGAGCAAACGAAATTTCAACCGTACGAGTTTCAACGGCTCACATCCTTATTAAAAATAATCCAATTGCTGCATTTGTTTCCTAATGATCCATGTAACCAATACGATCATAAGAAGCAACACCATGATGAGCACCATTGGCATGGTCCGATACCAGGCATGTAACATAAAGGGGATGACAAGAACGGTAAATTTATCAAGAATGACTAAAAAAATCATCACAAAAGACGCTGTCATCCGATTGCTTCCCGCTTCTATAGAGACAAAGAGAAGCCCAATGATTACAAGCAGTAGAAAGAAAATGACCGCGAATGGAAGGAGCGGCGCGAGCACTGTCCACAGCAGTTGGTGAAAAATACTATATGTCACTATCCCTGTTAAAAGGACAACCAATGTAAACAGGAAAGCATGTAGAATGACAAAACATATCATATGGGCGGCCATATCTTCCCTGCGGTGATATCGTCTGATCATCCACACAACATGTTCATTGCGATTCATGCCCAGCAAAAGGATGAACAATGGGTTGTAAAAAAATTCAAATCGGATCCACAGGATGAGCTCTTCTACGGACGATAAGGTTTTCCCAGCATTCGAAAATAAAACAGTTAAAACGAAGAGGAAGGGAATGAACCCAAGGATGACTATGCTGATTTTCTTCTTCAATAGAAAATCTTGAAGGACAAAGCGCAGGATATTACGACAGGATATCACTGTTTCTTCTCACTCCAATGAGATAGATGGATACTGTGAGCACCATCAGAACCGCGAAGTCAACGGCGAAGGGCGCATAGAATAATCTCCCTACCGGTTGGCGGGGATCAAGAAAATTAAACGGATCCCAATTCAATAGAGGAATCGTGCTAAAGATGAACCACCCGCCAAGATAGAGCGAGAACGGCATGAACAAGATCAGGTACCTGTTTTTCATAAATAGAGACGTGGCCAACCCAAAAGTTGCATAAGCGCCGGCGTATAATGCTCCGATGATATAATAAACCATGATGTACAGATATGGCGATATGCTTAAGAGATTTGAAAACAAATGTTTCTTTCTTGAGAGAGCGGTAGAATCGCCAACCACAGCGGTACCGCGAACGAGTCGGTCATATGCGGCGGAAAACGATGAATAATCCCACGTTCCCGATAGAAAGTTCATCAGAACAATCCCCATCAACAATGGCATCAAGAAAAGGAAAAAGGCGGTAAAGAAGGTAAAAAGAAACTTTTTGCCATAATAATCCCACTTGTTCCTGCGAATCAATTGATAATGGATGTTGCCGCTTTCCCTCTCTTGATAAAGGCTGTCCACAACCGGCAAGGACACGAGCAGAGGAAAAATAAAATAGAAAAAGGAGGAAAAAAAAGCGTTCGATAAGCCAACCCAATATTGACTGGGAGATATTAGAGCAACCGAATCCGCAAAATCGCCATTTATTCTTTGGGCTACATCGAATTCTTCTTTAAAGTCGCTAAAACCCTGCCATACAGCAAGCCCCACGAGGAGGATCAAGGTAAAAAGGCTCACATACGTCACTTTACGTTTCAGCAGCTTTTGCAATTCGATTGCCATCAAATCCCTCCCTAGAAAAACTGTATTCTTTGCAATTATAAAGAAACGTTTGACAAATGTCAAACGCTTACAGAAGCATTAGTTATATCCTTTATGAATCTATATTTAATGATCCGCTCTAAACTGCCCAGAGTACTCCACGTGAACAACAGTCCAGTTAGCTGTCCATCCTCGCAGGGCAACTCGATGACCTAGTGAGGGGGCATCCAGATTAAACTCAGCGAAAGTACCGTGGCCAACGGTCATTACGATAAACTAAACATAGGGGCTGTTTCATTTAAAACAGGGCAGCCCCTGAGTCATTTTTCATGACTTATGGGACAGCCCCGATGCCAATGTTTCACGAATCAGGTGCTACTCTTTCTGATTTTCATGAACTTTGTGCTCCTGAACGACAGTTGCTTTTCCCGAGCCTTGCTCCGTTTTGGATCCTACTGAGATAGTGAGACCGAGAAAGATCATGTTGACCACGGCTAATCCCAAAAATCCATAGGCAGCATACCTTCTTAGCTTCGGACTGCCTGCAAACAACAACAGCAATAATGCAGCAGCGATAAAAAGGGTAATCGTCATAACCCCATTCTCCTTTCATCCAGAATATTCAGCTGTTAGTCTTATTTTAAATACGTTCCAGACAAAAAATTTTTCCCTAAATCAGCTAAACAGGTTACCAACTAATAATGTAATCATACACCTTTTCAGGAGTTGGAACAAAAAACAAAAACAGGCTATGTTACCAACTAATAATGTAATCATACACCCCAGATGCCCGACCCTTGAGAAAGATTCTGGGATAAACATTTTGAACATCATAAACGACATTCAACTTAAAGTGGCCGATTACATTTGATTCATAAAAGTTGTAGTCTACGCCGCCCCGTTGATCGTCTGTCGTTGTTCCTTCATACGACCAGCCAATCATTGAGGTTGAAGGAGTAATTTCTCGGGATGGAGCCGGAGAAACGATCCAATCTCCATCTGATCTCCACGTAATTTTGTGAGTCAACCGAAACAACTCGCCTCCTAGAGCATTTGTTCCTTTATAATATTTTTCGGCGGAGTACGTGGTTACGGAAGTGAGCGATGCCGTGGGTTCCGTTCCTTCAACAAAATCGACCTGAATAAGATTGATCATCACAGCAAGAGCTTGATCTTCGGGAAGTGCCGCTAACTTATTTTGAAGATCCTTTTCGCTCATGAGTGAACGCGAATACTCCTGAAGCAACGGGGCTCCTTCGCGTGCAAAATCGCGGACACTTTCCTTTTCAGCATCCGTGAGATTTTTCCAATCAACCATTGCATTCTTGCTCTTTACAAGAGCTTCAGAAAGTTCCATTCCACGACCTTTACCTTGGTCACTAGAATGTGCAAAGACGGAAGAAGAAATGGTCAACATCATAACCACAGATAACACAAGAGCAAATATTTTCTTCACGGGCTTTTTCCTCCTCATTTTTTGTAAACTTTGGATATTTTTCTTGCCGAAAACGTTGGTGTTGCTCAATATACGGGCATCTCCTCCCTTTAGCAATTTATCGACACGATCGTGTGACTATCTTGCTGTCTAATATATACGACGTATCGAGCAAACTGGATGTAACAGCCTGTATTTTATCACTACATCTTAACTCGTTATGATTAGCGACCATCCCGAACAATTGAAGTTTGGTCATCGGCAATGCGTTCCCTTCTCATAAGTAACAAAGCACAATGTTAAAATGTTAAATTTTAAAAAAGAAATGAGCGGAAAATGTGACCTGCCGCCGTATTATTGCTAAATTACCAAATGGATACTGATTTTTAAGTGAAGTGATTGGCCTCATAGAATTAGCTTTTATCTAATGCATTCCTTCGTCTGCACCCAAGTAAGTCTCAGATACTTTCTTTGCCGGTGAGACGTCAATGTCATAAACATTGATATCCATCTTGTAGTCACCACCGACACTGAAAATCTGAGCTTGAACAAATGGCAACACTATGTTTCTTACACGATTTCGCTTCAAATAGTATTATACTATCTCTTCCTTTATTTTTCTGTCCTACTAAAAGTATTATTTTTTGCTTTTTTTTATTTTATTCGTCCTCCCAAAAATAGGACAGGCATTTTTTCTGTGTGAAGAAACTTGGCATTCATTTTTCCTCTCTGATGGAGCAGACCTATACAGAATAAACGTACTGTAAGCGTGATCAAAAACATTTATGTCCACATTGACGAGATCTTGCTACAAAATCTAAAAAGAGGTAAATGATAGAGGTAAATGATAAAAAAAGAAGAGAAAAGGTCGCTTCATCAGACGACGTGTCAATACCGATAGTAGGATGACGGAACTGAACGCACGGTGGTGTTTGAGGAAAAAAAACCTCACCGCCTGATCGATTGGCGGCACAGTTCCTGTCGTCAGCTCTACTAATTGCCTGATCACAATTCTTGGCATGGAGCTTATTTTTATGCTTTTTTGACATTTTTTCTGGATGTATTTCTAGTCTATATCCAGAAATTTATAAATAGTGTAGAGCATAAATCAAAATAGAAAATAAAAGTTTATTCAAAGTATATTAGAGTATTTATCGTCTAAAAAAACTTTAAAGCCAGTAATATTGCGGCATGATGGTTTCAAAAAAATATGACTCTTTATAATGAATCTTAATGATTCTGACATAGATCTATCATCTAAGTGTACATAGGCTTCGAAACAAACGATCATCAAAATTATGCAAAATATGCTCTTTGCATAATCATGCATAGTCATGTATAATTAGTAAAAAACGTGGGAGAGAACAAGATGTCAGTGAAACATTTTTTACATTTGGGGGCGTTAACGAAAGACGAACTTGATGCGCTCATCATATTATCTCAACGTATTAAACACGTGCGTCATCAAAAAAGTGTCTTTTCCGAAGCGCTTGTTGGCAAAACCTTGGCGATGATTTTTGAGCGCCCTTCGACCCGTACTCGTATCTCTTTTGAAGTAGGCATGCAAGAATTAGGGGGGCGCGTGCTTTCCTTAACAACGCAAGAACTTCAGCTTGGTCGCGGTGAACCCCTTGAAGATACAGCACAGGTTCTCTCCCGTTATGTCGATATCATCTTGCTACGGACGAGTGAACACACGCGCGTAGAAGCCCTTGCTGCATCCAGTCAAGTCCCTGTGATCAACGGCCTTTCTGATATCCATCATCCAACGCAGGTTGTGGCGGATCTGTTAACGATACTTGAACATAAGGGAAGGCTCCGCGATCTTAAAATTGCGTATGTGGGGGATGCACATAATAATGTCACCCATGATTGGCTTTTTGCAGCAGCGCTGTTGGGGCTTGATTTTCATATAGCGGCACCAGAGATGTACGGTCCATCGCCGGCGATCCTCCAAAAAGCGCGTACGTTTGCAGCATCGAGTGGTGCGCGTCTTGCGTTGACCGATGATCCCAGGGCAGCACTTTCTAACGCCGATGTGGTCATCACGGATGTATGGACGAGTATGGGGCGGGAAGAAGAACGAGACATACGCTTGAAGCACCTTAAACCGTATCAAGTCAATGAAGAAGCGATGCAATATGCTCAAGAGGACGCTATCTTCATGCATTGTTTACCTGCTCACCGCGGCGAAGAAGTGACGAAAGCGGTCATGGATGGTCCGCAATCTGTCGTTTTTGATGAGGCTGAGAATCGGCTTCATGCGCACAAAGCCATTTTGCTCTGGTTGCTAAGCGGTCAAAACATAGAAGCTTTCGTCCAGGACGCCTCGGTAAAAGATAAGGCTTTGATTTGACCGAACAGCCCCTGAGCAGGTGCTTATTTTCGTTATTCGTATGACGGATGGGCGTATAATGCTATGACGTTCATATCAATCGTTAAGATATTGAAAAGGAGTGGCGACATGCATAAACCAAAAATTGTTTTAGCCTACTCAGGTGGACTCGATACTTCGGTATCCATTCAGTGGTTAAAGGAAACATACGGTTACGATGTCATTGCTTTAAGTCTTGAATTAGGTGAGGGTAAAAATCCCGAGTTGTTACGTCAAAAGGCTTTAGACGTTGGTGCCATCGAGTCGCTCATGATTGACGCGAAGGATACGTTTGCCCGCGACTATATTTTCCCATCGCTTCAGGGGAATGCCCTGTATCAAGGTGTCTATCCACTTGTCTCTGCGCTGTCACGTCCTTTGATTGCTCGTTATTTGGTAGAAGTGGCGCGTCAATATGGGGCCGAAGCGGTGGCCCATGGTTCTACCGGTAAAGGCAATGATCAGGTCCGTTTTGAAGTGTCTATCCAAGCGCTGGCTCCCGATCTTAAAGTCGTAGCACCTGTGCGAGAGTGGGGGATGACGCGCGATGAAGAAATCGCTTTTGCCAAAAAACATGGGATTCCCATTCCGGTTGATCTGGATAACCCGTTTTCGATTGATGCTAATATTTGGGGACGCGCCTGTGAAGCGGGCGTGTTAGAAGATCCTTGGACGGAACCGCCGGAGGGAGCCTATGACTGGACGAGACCGCTTCACGAGACACCGGATGATCCGCTTGAAATCGAGATCACATTCCACGAAGGCCTCCCGGTCGCCTTAAATGGGGAGACACTTTCACCGGTAGCGATCATCGAGACATTGAATCGTCTAGGCGGTATGCACGGTGTCGGGCGCATTGATCATATTGAAGATCGTCTGGTCGGTATTAAATCACGTGAAGTGTATGAAGCACCGGCAGCCATGATTTTGATTGAAGCCCATCGTGCCTTGGAGTTTCTTACGCTGCCGAAAGAAGTGTTGCGCGTTAAACCGCTGATCGAGCATGAACTGGCGCAAGTCATATATAATGGCCTTTGGTATTCACCATTGAAAGAAGCGCTGGACGCTTTTATCTCCAAAACGCAAGACGCTGTCAGTGGTACGGTGCGAGTGAAGCTGTTTAAAGGCCATATTTTAATCACCGGACGGAAAAGTGCGCGGAGTCTTTACAATGAAGCACTCGCTACGTATACGAAAGGCGATGCTTTTGATCATCAAGCTGCGGTTGGATTTATTAAATTATGGGGTCTTTCGACGAAGGTGTTCCGAGAAGTTCAAGACCAATCTGCTTCTTTATCCCCTTTAAATTCAAAGGATGAGACATCCAATCCTTCTTCTAAAGAGGTTCACACGCATGCATAAAAAAGATTATTTTCCAGATTCAGAGGATCAACATATTGAGATAGATGCATCGCCTGCGAACAGAACGTCACCTAAAAAGTTATGGGGCGGTGCTTTTTCGGAAGGACCGGATGAGGATCTCAACCGCCTGAACGCTTCGCTTCCATTTGATCAAAAGCTTGTTTTAGAAGACATAGAAGGCAGTATGGCGCATGCGACGATGCTCGGTGCGCAAGGCATTATACCGCGTGAAGAAGCTGAGGCGATGGTTACTGAACTCAAACGTATGCATGCTGAGGCTCAAGCGGGTAAGCTTGTCTTAGATCTCGCCGATGAAGACATCCATATGAATATTGAACGAGAACTTATTCGTAGGCTCGGTCCGGTCGGTGGTAAACTCCATACCGCGCGCAGCCGTAACGATCAGGTTGCGCTCGATATGCACCTGTACGTCAAAAGACAAAGCGCACGCATGATAGAGTTTGTGCGAGAAACGGTCTCTGCACTCATCGCGCTATCCGAAGCGCATATCGACACGGTCATGCCCGGATACACTCACTTAAAGCGGGCGCAGCCGGTCTCCCTGGCTCATCATTTGCTCGCCTACGGTTGGATGCTGGAACGAGACAAAAAGCGGTTTGAAGCGGCTTACCGTGCGGCAGATCGCTCCCCGCTCGGCGCCGGGGCGCTATCCGGGACGACCTTCCCCATCAACCCGGCGCAAACCGCCGCGCTCCTCGGCCTTGCGGAGACGTATCCGAACAGTATGGACGCCGTCTCCAACCGGGATTTTGTGCTGGACTTTATGTACGCAGCGACAGTGACGATGATCCATCTCTCGCGCCTTTCTGAGGAGATCATATTATGGGCGAGCGATGAGTTTCAGTTTGTTACCCTTCCCGACGCCTATGCGACCGGATCGAGTATGATGCCGCAGAAAAAAAACCCTGACCTTTTCGAACTCATCCGGGGTAAAAGCGGTCGCGTCACGGGTCATTTAATGGGACTTTTGATGGTGATGAAAGGGTTGCCGCTTACCTACAACAAAGATTTGCAGGAAGATAAAGAAGGCCTCTTCGACACCGTGGAGACGCTGGAAGCGATTTTTCTCGTGCTTCCTAAGGCGCTACGCGGACTCGTCTTTCATAGAGAGCGTATGCGGGATGCTGTCCGGGAAAGCTATGCGCTCGCTACGGAGCTCGCCGACTTCCTGGCGCAAAAAGGCGTCCCTTTTCGCGAGGCGCATCACATCGTCGGAGGACTCGTCAAACGGGCCATGGCGGAAGGAAAACGTCTGGATGCATTATCTGAAGAAATATACCGGGAAGCGCATCCGCTTTTTACGGATGAAGTTTATTCGCTTCTTGATCCAGAGACGGCGATTCGGCGGCGGATGAGCGCCGGCGGAACCGGTCGAACTTCGATCGAAACGCAGCTTGCTGCGCTCAAATCCGCACTACAGTTGAGCGATCGGAACTAAAAGTCACGAAATGATGGGCTCGATCTGTGCAATACAGCGAACTATATGGATGGTTCAGCATGGCCATCAGGCCTGAAACTGGCGAAAACGATCGAAAAACTCGCGCACAAACGTAAGAAACGCATTTTCCGGCGGTGTGAGCGGGCGTTCGCTGGTGTAGAGGATGCCGACAGAACGGCGCATGACCGGGTCGATGAGCGGTATTTTTCGCGCACCGCGCGGGATATTTTCGATGAGCGATATATCGGGTAAAATAGCGATCCCGAGGCCTGCCGCAACGAGGCCTTTTATTGTTTCTAATTCTTCGCCTTCAAAGGCGACGCGCGGGACGGCAGTTATTTGCCGGAAGGCATCATCGACGAGCTCGCGTAAAAGCATCCCCGGTCGGAACAAGATTAGCGGTTCATCTTTTAACTGTGCGAGCGGAAGTTCCAAGGATTCGCCTGGCGCATGCGCTGTCTCAGCGAGGAGCGGGTGACCTTCTGGAATAAGCGCGCTCATTGCTTCATCAAAGAGGTGCACGCTTATCAGGCCTTTTTTATTCACCGGTACGGGGGTAACAAAGGCCATGTCCAGCGATTGATCGCGCACAGCTTCGATTAAATCTTTGATCAAGCCTTGCCGGAGTTCAAAACGCGCGCGCGGGTACGTTTTGCGAAACGAGGAGAGGATGGTCGGCAGCATATAACTGGCCATACTCGATGGGAAACCGAGGCGAATCGTCCCTGTTTCGGGATTCATCAGTTCTTGGATCCGGAGTTTGGCCGTGTCGATTTCTTTTAAAACAATTTCCATGTGTTCTAAAAAAATTTTTCCGATCGGCGTGAGGCGTACGTTTCGCCCTTCGCGCATGAAGAGGGCCACGCCCAGTTCTTCTTCCAAATTCGCGATTTGCCGGCTTACGGCAGATTGTGCGACGTTCAGCGCATCTGCAGCTTGGGAGACGTGTTCGCGTTTGGCGACTTCGACGAAATAACGTATTTGCGTCAATTCCATCTTCATCCCTCTTCTTACTTTTCGTTAGTCGAGATTTTTGTTAAGATAAATAAGGTTTGTCGATAAAGGCACCGTAGATGGTAACGGGCGATAGAAAAGAGAAACATGAAAGTTCTCAGGCTTTCCAAGCGCTCGTCCGCATGTCTTGACGTGTAAACATGTGTCAAGTAAGGGAGGGAACGGAGTTGGAAGCGAAGTTGGATGATGCGCATGGAGTGAACCGACAAAAACACCGTCCGCTCATCCTCGTTGCCGTTTTACTGGCGATGTTTATGGCGGCGGTTGAATCGACAATCGTGGCCACGGCCATGCCGACGATCGTCGGTGAACTCGGGGGCTTCGAGCTTTTAAGTATGGTGTTTGCGGTCTATTTACTGACCCAGGCGATTACGATTCCTATTTATGGCAAACTGGCCGATTTGTATGGTAGAAAAAAGGTTTTTCTGATCGGTGTGGCCATCTTTTTATTAGGTTCGCTCTTATCCGGTCTTTCTCCTTCTATGGAGGCATTAATTGTTTTTCGAGCTTTTCAAGGACTCGGAGCAGGTAGTGTGATGCCGATCGCCACAACGATCGTCGGCGATATATACACCCGAGAAGAACGGGCTCGGGTGCAGGGGCTTCTCTCCAGTGTATGGGGCATCTCGGCAGTGGTGGGGCCGCTTTTGGGCTCGCTTATCGTCGAGTTCGGCCACTGGCCCTGGGTTTTCTGGATCAACCTGCCGATTGGCGTGGCGTCACTCGTCATTATCGCGCTCTTTCTCAAGGAACACTTAGGAAGCGGACGTGTCTCCCTCGATCTGCTCGGTTCATTTTGGATGCTCGTTGCGATCGTGAGCTTTTTACTGTTCATCATGTTTGGCGGCAAGGCTTTTCCCTGGCTCTCTTGGCAGAGCGCTTTTCTTTTGCTCGTCTTTGCCTTAAGTCTTTGGCTATTGATCAGGGAGGAGAAGCGAGCGGAAGAACCGATGATGCCTCTTCAACTGTGGGGGATGCGGACGATCGCCATCGCCAATGTGGCGACGCTCATCACGGGCAGTCTTTTGATCAGTCTTTCCACGTTTTTGCCGACGTACATGCAAGGGGTGATGGGGACGTCGGCGCGGACGGCGGGTTATGCGTTGGCCGTGATGTCTCTCGGTTGGCCGCTCGCCTCAACTGTAGCCGGGCGCGTTCTCCTCGTCCTCGGTTCCCGGCGTACGTCGCTCATCGGTTCGGTTTTTTTGCTGCTCGGTTCGATTTTTTTTGCTACGCTTTCCCCTGAACGCCCGGTGCTTTGGGCGATGAGCGGGTCGTTTCTGATCGGTGTAGGCATGGGCTTTACCAATACCGCCTATATCGTTACGATACAAAATAGTGTGCCCTGGAATGTGCGCGGAGTGGCGACATCTAGCAACCTGTTTATGCGCATGCTCGGTGGAACGATCGGGGCGAGTGTGCTGGGGGCTATTTTAAACAACGTCCTCACGCAATTTTTCCTAAACCACGGTGTAACTGGTATGGCGCTCTCCGAAAACATGCAAGCGATCAATGAACTTTTAAATCAAGTGCAGGGTTTGCCGAGTTCTGATGCTTCTGTGCGCGCACCTTCCGTTGTTGATACGCTTCTCAAACAGGGGCTTGCCACAGGGATGCATAGCGTCTTCCTCTCTATGCTCGTCATTGCCCTCATCAACATGCCGCTTGTATATTTTCTGCCGCGGGAAGACCATACTATGGGTAAAGCCCATCGCTAAGGGTGTGCCGCCAGAAAGAAAGAGCGTTTGTGTGCCTCCCGGCGATGTGTGAGGGGGCGTTCGTGTATGTTCTGGCCGTGGTTTAAGAGGTTTAAGAAGAATGACGAGCGTGATAGATGGCGTGACTCGGAGCATTTAAAAACGGAACATTCGTATCGCCATGATCTTTTACCGGAAGAGTTCCCTGAAGGGCCCTATGGTTCGCCGATGGAGATGGAAGTGGCGCGGGAGTGGTCACAGGATGATCATCGCGTATCGGCTTTTGAGTTCGAATCGAAAGAATTTCATGAAGGGATTCCGAGACACTTGCCTCCGGTCGATGCATCATACGGTGAGGTACCGGAAGGAATAGATGGCCAGCCATAAGCTTTAGAGCCCTAGTCTTATCGTTAAGTGATATATGAAGCGTGTCGTGTTATATGGACACGCATGATGCTGCAGCACGTGCTGCAGTTTTTGTTTGGAACGGCTGATCGGATGCCCTTGCACCGTTTTCTAAAAAAAGCTATGATGTGGATAAGGATGCAAGGAGGAGAAAAACGGATGCGTACACCGACGATGGAAGATTATTTGGAGACCATCTTTAATTTGATAAAAGAAAAAGGATATGCACGGGTCGCCGATATTGCCGAACGTCTGGACGTGCACCCTTCTTCTGTGACTAAGATGGTGCAACGCCTGGATAAAGATGAATATTTGGTCTATGAAAAGTATCGCGGCTTTATGCTTACCAATAAAGGGAAGAAGCTGGGCAAGCGCCTCGTCGATCGGCATGAACTGCTGGAGTCATTTTTACAGCTTTTAAACCTGCCGGAAGACGTTGTGGCGCGCGATGTTGAAGGCATGGAGCATCATGTATCCCCGGAGACGCTCGATGCGTTAAGCGATCTTTTGCAATTTTTTGCCGAAGATCCATCACGACTTCGGATCTTTCATGACCTTCGCATGGCCAGTGCCGAGGCCTCACAAGAAGAGCCGAACCGCGTGCAAGCTGTGGAGGTGAAGAACGCGCAATATTCGGTGCGTACGCGTTTGGATATCGATTTGACTGAGACGTAAGCTGGTACGATCTTTCAAGAGTTCCCAAGACGGGAAGACGGCGACTGCCATCATCGCACTGCCCGTTCTTGTAATCGATGTCACCGGCGGCGAGGTCGGCTGATGGTCGTAATCGGTAACAAAGGTGTGTGATCGATGTAAATCATCGGAACGATGCGAAGTATCCGACCGATCGATGAACTTTTTTAGCAGGAGGACAAGACTTAAAATGCGACTAACAGTGCTCGGATATTGGGGGGGCTACCCGGAAGCAGGAGAGGCGACGAGCGCTTATCTTTTGTCCTATGGGGAGAAGCATTATTTGCTCGATTGCGGCAGCGGCGCAGTGGCCCAGCTTTTTAAATACGTGCGTTTAAAAGACATAGAGTCCTGTTTTATTTCGCATTTTCATTTCGATCACAGTGCGGACTTAGGTGTTTTACAGTACGCCTATTTGATGAACAGTTATCAACGTAAGAGTGCGGCGCATCTTACGATCTATGCGCCGGCGACCCCGGAGGCACACCGTGTGCTGTATGAAGATGTGCGGGGCAGTACGATGCAAACGATCCAAAGTGATGCGGTCGTATCATTGGATGATCTCACCGTCCGCTTTTTGCGTACACGCCATCCTGTTGAGACGCTGGCGATGCGCTTTGAAGGCAAAAACGGCGAAAGTCTGGTCTATACGGCGGATACGCATGATTTTCCCGAACTCATCGATTTTGCTCGGGGTGCCGAGGTTCTTTTAGCCGAAAGCAGTTTTTATGCAGATGAAGATGGCGAGGTGGCCCGCTCTTCCGGTCATCTCCGTGCCGATGAGGCCGCGCGCTTGGCAGAAGCGGCGCAGGTAGAGCGGCTGTACCTCACGCATTTGCCACACAGGGGTCTCCATCAAGATCTTCTGACAGAAGCGAAAAAACACTTTGGCGGCCGGGTGGCACTCGTTCATACCGGCATGGAGATCACGTGGTAACGGATTTGAATGATCGATCCTTATAAATCGGCTATCTTTGACGATCCAGACGCGACACAGTTCACAAGACCGTCAAAAATATGTCTAAAAGGTGACATACTGATATTGTATGAACTTTTTCATACATGGTATAATAACATGGAGACGCATTGGTGTAAAATGTTAAGGAGGCATGCACATGCGTAAAACTCTGCTTTCTCTCATCATCGGCGCGACGGTTTTGACTCTGGCGGCTTGTGGGGGTGGGTCGTCCACAAATGATGGGTCGGGCACATCCGGAACTACGGGCACCGAGGGTACTGGCAACACCTCGACCGTCAATGCCGAACAGGTGTTTCAAGCGAATTGTGCCAGCTGCCATGCTAATAATTTAAGCGGCGGTGTCGGTCCTAATTTGCAACATATCGGGTCACAATTAGACGAGGCTCAGATTTTGTCCGTGATTGAAAACGGTAAAGGAGCGATGCCGGCCGGGTTGATTAAAGGAGACGAGGCGAAGGCGGTTGCAGCCTGGTTGGCGGAGCATAAGTAAAGAGATTTATATACCTCACTTATATACCGTGCCAACACTTTAAAAGAGCGCTTCATTTGAAAGGTAACGATGTGTATATCGATGATCTGCTTCGGTGCCGCGTGCGGCACCTTTTTTATA
>PEBX01000223.1 GCA_003050645.1 Candidatus Carbonibacillus altaicus | reverse complement strand
AGAAAAATAATAAAAAAGGGTAAACCTACATTGTGAAGCCAAAAATGCCACTTGGCCAGCGGGTGATGGCCAGCTTTAGGGAAAAGATGGTAAATGATGCCGAACAAGCCTGTGGATACCCATCCAAGCAGGTTAATGTGCGCGTGCAAACTGCCCCAGCGCAAATCTTGAGATGAAGACATATATATCCCCAGGCTTAGGCCGATGAGAAAATAAATGACGGCGACTTTCACAAAACGGCTTCCCATGGTCAACACCTCCTTTCTCAATAACGGATTCTATAATAATTATATGTGCTTTATTAATTATTGTCAAGATAAAATTAAAACTATAGAAAGTTTACGAGAAACCGCCGGGAAAGCCCACCCTTTTAAGGGTGGGACGGGCGGCGGCTTTTTTCGTTAGATGCATTACAGTTCTCTAATGGTTGTGCTATGATAAAGATATGAACGGAAAACGATGGAAGCGATCAAAAACAGTAGTGTACAACATCGGCTATCACCTCATCTGGTGCCCCAAGTACCGCCGCAAGGTCCTGATGGGTGAAGTGGCGGAACGCCTGAAAGAGCTGTTGACCCAGAAGGCCGGAAAGATCGAAGTGGAGATTGTACAGATGGAGATCATGCCGGACCATCTACATCTGTTCGTGAAGACCGTTCCAACGAACAGCCCCCACTTCATCGTGCAGCAGTTGAAAGGCTACACGTCCCGGATGTTGAGGGAAGAGTTTCCTTCCCTAAAGAGTCGCCTTCCCTCCCTGTGGACGAGGTCGTACTACTGCGAATCGGTAGGGCACATATCGGAAGAGACCATCCGGAAGTACATCGAAGACCAGAAAGGGAAGTAAGCCGTGACCAAAGCCGAGCGGATCAAAAACTCCCTTCAAAAAACAAAAGAACGACGGAAGACCCAACGACCCGTCGTCTTCGAAATCAAACTCCAGAATTTGTCCAGGAAAAAAGCGGAAACCCTCAAAAAGGCTTTCCTGGAAGCCAAGTGGCTGTACAACTGGTTAGTCTCGGATCTGGACAGACTTAACCTACCGGCCAACAAGGTGGGCACGGTGGAGGTTAAGGTAGAGGACGCTTTTGAGGAGAGGCAGCTTGTCGTCCTTGGCTCCCAGATCAAGCAGGAGATAGCCGACAGGCTGAAAGATAACCTCCGGGCACTTGCGAAGCTCAAACAGAACGGCCACAAGGTGGGGCGGCTCAAACCCAAGAAGTTCGTGAACTCCGTACCCTTAAAGCAATACGGCGTAACCTACAGCCTGGACTTCGCCCGGAATAGAGTGAGGATACAGAAACTGGGGAGTTTCCGCGTTCTGGGGCTTCATCAGATCCCTCCTGATGCGGAGATAGCGAGCGCCGTTTTGGTGGGGAGGCCCAGCGGGTATTACATCCACGTGACCGCCTACCTTTCGACGACTTTCGCCAATTCATCATGCAAACTCGGGGAAGATATAGGGGTCGATTTTGGCGTTGATTCCAAGTTCACTCTGTCCAACGGGATCAAGATAGATTTCGAACTGCATGAGACTCCCAGACTTAAGCAGCTCCAGAGGAAACTTGCAAAGTCTGAAAAGGGTTCAAAGAACAGAAGAAAAATCCGGCACCTTCTGAGGAGGGAATATGAAAAGATAAAGGGCAGGCGAAAAGACGCCCAGAACAAGATCCTGGCCTTTCTCAAACTCTACGAGAAAGTGGTGTTCCAGGAAGATTTTGTGAAGGGGTGGGCGGCGCTCTTCGGCAAGCAGGTCTACTCTTCGGGAATAGGCGGACTGAAGGCGAGGTTGAGAAACAGCCTCGTGGCGCCTATTCCCGTGGACAGGTTTGAACCTACCAGCCAGGAGTGCTATGCCTGCGGGAAGAGACACAAGCTATCTCTTGCAGACAGAGTCATCAAATGCGACTGTGGCTGGACCTGCGACAGGGACGTTAATGCCGCCAGGGTCATCTTGAGGAAAGGGATTGGCCTGAGCCCTGATCAGGCCGTAGGGCTGGACCGGCCCGAACTCAAGCCCCCGGAGAAGAAGGCCGCTGCTCGGATCTTGGGGATGAGTCCCTATATCCGCGTAAGCTTTCTTCAATGAAAGGGGAAGCCCACCCTTTTAAGGGTGGGAGGAGGTCACAATGGCCCTTATCGTTGAAACAGGTGGGAGAAAAAGTCCCAGATCCTCTCCAGGAAGGAACGCTGTTTTTCATGCGGTTGCGAAGCGGACGTTGATGGCGGCACTTGGCCATCCTGAGTAGGTTT
>PEBX01000222.1 GCA_003050645.1 Candidatus Carbonibacillus altaicus | reverse complement strand
CACTGGCGTTGCTTGTACCGGATAATGCACCGGTTATGTACCGCCAGGATATCGGGCGCTGAGACCGAAGAGAAAATCTCATATATATAAAAGTGGAAAAAAGAACGTTATCAAAAAACCGTCGCTTCGTGTAATAGGTGCGACGGTTTACTATTTATTTACTATCTTCTTGATCAGTATTATTTATCAGTTGTCCCTTAGTTTTAAGTTTCCTAAAGTGGATTGAATCGAGTAAAGATAAGAGAAAATGATATCTGGATCGTGATCAAGTGAGCCCATTAAACCCAAATAAGCAATGATTTCACCTTCATGGTTGTGAAGGGGTATGCCGATGCTCCAGGCGTCATGAAAGAAGCGACAAGAGTGTTCCAGACCTTTTACGATACGCGGTTTTTTGGTTAGTTCGGCCAGGTTGATGGCGTGTAAACCGATGTTTTCCATACTAAAATACATGCCCAACCGGATCCCCACATGATACCATGTTTCCAGTGCTTTTTTCTGGCCGATCATGCGCAAGGTAGCGAGATAGGGAGTAGTGATAAACATAACGACTTGTTGAGCAGCAGGTATAGATTGTAAAACGTTGAGCTTCGATTCAACATGATTAATTAAGTCGGTATATGCCCAAAACGTTCGCACAAAATCATCCAAGGAAAGTTGTATTTTAGGATACTGACACAATGAAAAATTTTTTTCAAGGTTATCCTTCTTGAACGCTTCCCATGTTTTGTTCCACTCGGCAATATCGATTTCAATTTGTTCACGCCAGGCTTGCCATGGCACCGGAATGTTGTGATGGGTCGATGATGTTTGCAAAAGTGGCACCTCCTGTTTTAAGCGTGGATTTAAATCAAACGGCTACGGATAGTACATATCAATCGTTCAATTCATCTAGAATCAGTATAACATAATATCAGATAAGTGTGTATTGATATATTTTTAGATTCTTTTTATGTAAGGTGACCTGTAAGCAAAGGAAATACGGAAAATTTTCCTCAGGTTTACGTATATATACTCTCTGAGTGCATACCTAAAAAGTCGGAAGTACAATAGATGTAAAAAACACATGTTGTTAAATATATGATTGGAAATAAGTTTTTCAGTACCCTATCGATGCTTAGAATAAGAAATATTTCTTAAATTCGACGTGAATACGTCATTTTTTGCTAAATCATGTCGCCATTCATAGCAAAGGGGTCTTGTTGTCTTATCGACTATCATGTTACAATGAAACCGTTAGAAAAAATAGTAAATCATGGCATTGGAAATCATGCGAAATTTCGTCAGTCTGGAGATGTTATCGAACGCTACTCTAACGTTCACCAGGGGAGGTGAAGACGAATGAAAAAATGGTTTGCCATGCTTGCCATTGCGTTTGCACTTGCTCTGGCGGTCGTGCCTTCGGTAGGCGGTGACATTTTGCCGCAGATTGAACATCCTTTTCTTGAGTAGTCGAGAGTAAAGAAAATTTTTTGGTCAATAATCTGAAGCATCATGTTGAAGAACCCCTCTTATTGTCTTATAGTGATGACTATAGGGCATATTAGTGAGAGGGGTTTTATGCTTTGCAAATTGGAGGTATCATTGCCCAACTACGGAAAAATCTAGGCTGGACGCAGGCTTATCTGGCGGAAGGTATTTGTTCAGTCTCGTACCTTAGTAAAATTGAAAATAACGTCATCGTTCCTAATAAAGAGACAGTCTTTCATTTACTTAAAAAACTCGGGCACGATATCGATCATTTGGTCTTATTTGGTGAAAAAGAGAAAGAAATACAAAAAAAATTAAATGCTTGGAACGACGCAATGACACGGCGACAAATGGACGAAGTTGAGTCTTTATATACTACTTTAAGTACTGACATTAAATCAGTAGTGCTTAATTTAGATTTATATAATTTATTCAATATTTTATCTGTACGATATTTTATTATTAAAAGAAACTTAGATCAGGTTGCAGTTATTTTAAAACATCTAGAACAAAAAATTGATCATTTCTCTAGTACTACTTTGTATCATTATTATCAAAACCTTGGAACGTACTATACATGGCAGGAAAGACATGAAGAATCATTAAAGGCATTTGAGCAGGCGCAAAAGATTGCTAAAGAACTTAAGATTGAAGATGCCCATTTAGATTATCAACTTGCTAATTTACATAGCCGACTCTTTCATGTTTCTCATGCCCTCTTGTACGCAGAAAAAGCCAAAAGGAGTTTCAGTGAATCTCTCAATTATGTACGGTTGATCGATGTATTAA
>PEBX01000221.1 GCA_003050645.1 Candidatus Carbonibacillus altaicus | reverse complement strand
AAATAAACGATGAGCCGTTCCCGTTCATTCAAGCGTTCGATCACATCGCGCAAATTGACGTGATCGAGCCATGTTTCATCCGCTTCATCGGCAATCTGATCGAGCAAGGTTATGGGATCGCCATCGTTTTCATAGACTGTTTCATGAATAGACTGCACCGGGCGGATGGCCTCTTGTGCCATGATCACTTCATCGACGCTGATCTGCATCGCCTCTGCCAGTTCTTGCAAGGTTGGTTCCCGTCCGAACTGCTTGGCCAGATGCTCGCGTTCCCGTCGCAGTTTATGGCCTGTTTCTTTCAGTGACCGACTGATCTTGATCGTCCCATCATCGCGCAAAAAGCGCTGAATCTCACCGATGATCATCGGTACAGCATACGTCGAAAATTTTACGTCATATTCTAAATCAAATTTATCGATGGCCTTCATCAGGCCAATCGAACCAATTTGAAATAAATCATCCGCCTCATAACCTCGATTTAAAAAACGCTGAACGATCGACCAGACCAGTTTCAAGTTGGCATGGACGAGCTCGTCGCGGGCAGACGTCTCACCTTGTTGTGCACGATGAATAAGCTCGCGCGTCTTTTCATCGGTTAAATCCATATCCCCACCCCTAACTGAGCTGCGACGGGTCATGCACAGATCCAAGGCGACGGGACATGATGATCGTCGTACCTTTTTGAGGAGAACTTTCTACGATTAATTCATCCATAAAATTTTCCATGATCGTAAAGCCCATTCCGGAGCGTTCCAGGTCCGGGCGTGTGGTAAACAACGGTTCTCTGGCCAGATCGAGGTTAGAGATCCCGCGCCCCTGATCGATGACCGTCACAGAGAGCACCCCATCTTCGACCACTGCGCGTAAAGTAACATAGCCGCCTCTTTCGTCTTCATACCCGTGAATGATGGCATTGGTAACCGCTTCAGAGACCGCCGTTTTTATCTCATCCAGCTCTTCCAGCGTCGGGTCATATGGTGCAATAAGTGCGGCAATGGCCATGCGTGCGAGTGCCTCGTTACCGCTTTTGGCGATAAACTTTAGTTCCATTTCATTGTAGCCGGATTTAAGCGCCATCGTTCCCGGTCTCTCCCCTAACATTTTAAGCCACCCCCAGCACCTGTAACGCGTCTTCTTCCGAAGGGGCGATGATCATAATTTTCGACAACCCGGATAGTTCAAAGAGCCTCGCGATGGTCGGACTTAAGCCACAGACGACAATCCTGCCACCGCGCTGGGTAATCTGTTTATACCGTCCTAATAGAACGCCGATACCGGTCGAATCCATAAACGTAAGACCACTTAAATTCAGGACGAGATGATCGATCGATTCTACTAAAATAGCTTGTTCCAGCGTATCGCGGACCAGCACCGCACTTTGCTGATCAAACTCACCGACGAGTCGGCTCACCATCACCCGACCGTGGCGTTCGCTCATGATGGAAAGCGCCATCTTCCTCACCTCGTTTTCATTTGCTTACGTTAAAAGTTTACTACGTATAACCTTTAGCCTTTCTTTCTTTTACCCTTTCTTTCTTTTACCCTTTCTGACTTCTATAGTGTCTTTACTCAGCATGCTTTTTATGTCTTTCCTATGCATTCTCCTCTTACCGGGCGTTTTCCTGCCGGACGACAAACCTTCCTTCATTTCAACAAAAATAGATGTTTTAGGCAGCGTCTTTTGGCAAAGGTCAATGTTACAAAAATTCCAGACATGTCATTCAGTATGCCCGCACACATCCGCATATATACACGAAAAAATATGTAAAAAATACACCCGCCTGTCCTCTGACATACGGGTGGTATAGCCACCTTTTGGTAGCCTATACACTGTTTCTGTCCAGGCGGGTGCTGTTAAGGCAGGTGTTGTTAAGGCGGATCCTGTTATGATGGATCTTGTTTGATGGATTTGTCCTGTTCATCATGTACGTCCGGTGCGTGCTCCGGCTCCACTTGGGGTGGTTTTTCCTCCTCGAAAAATATGGCGCAGTGCAGCGTACGTTTCATGACAGTCCCGAGATTTGCTTTGGGTACATCGGCTTCGATCATTAGCGGTATCTCAACCGTCTTACCGGCCACGCTGACAATAAGCTTTCCTGCTTCCGTCCCTTTTGTCAGAGGCGCGTGTAGATTATCCGGTAGGATAAGGTCTTCTTGAGGCGCTTCAATCTGCGTACCTTTTTCTACCAGTACGCTTGCTTTTTTCCCGGTGATGAGTCGCACATAAGCATCCTTCCCGCCATCGACTTTCACCCAGGTGAATGG
>PEBX01000220.1 GCA_003050645.1 Candidatus Carbonibacillus altaicus | reverse complement strand
CTGACCCGGAACGAAAACTCGCTTAAAAACATGGCGCTGGTGCGATAGACGGTACTCCCGGCAGCGGGTTTGAGTTCCACGGTCTTCTTATTTTCGATCACTTTAAGGGTTGTATCGGTAATCATTGAGATGGCTTCGTTTAAAAAGCGAATGTCGTAGGTGAATTCGGTGCGCGGCGCATCCGTCAATATGATTTTAAGTGTATTCGTGCCGGGCTTTAATTTAAAATCTTGGTGGTTTACATCAATGGTCAGCTTGTCGCCGCTTTTACGTAACAGATGGGAAAGATCAGTATCGTTTAAGAAGAGCGCTACGTTCGATGGCTGGATATTCGATCCGTCCGGTTTAAGCGTATAATTGTAGACGATGGCTTCAAGACCACCGATCGATTGACCGGGGTTTAAGGTGATATTCCGATCCACAACGTTTCTTTTTCCATCGATCGTCGCAAAAAGTGATATATACGGGGTGATAAGGACGCGCATCTGCACTGAAAAACGCGCCTGTTTTGAAGCATCTTGAGCGTCTGTATAGTCGATGGTAAAGACGCCATTTTTAGCCGGCAATCGGTTGATGGTCAAGCGGTATAGCGCGCGTCCGCTGTCATTATCCCGACTGAGCAAGGATAAAGTATAATCGTCCCCTGCTTTTAATTGTTCTCCGGCAAATGTAAGCGTCATGTCGGAAGCATTCCCCATGTGTAACGTCTCTAGATCCAAGGTGAGAGGAAGCACCGGTACATCGACCGACATGCCGTCTTGCCAGCGTTTTCCAGTCCGGCGATCGGTGACCGACAAGAACCGGGGCTGGCTTTGATCGACGAGCAGGATCGAGTATAGATGTTCGGGGACAGTTTTAAGCGTTTCTGTAAAAACTGCTGGATTGTTCGGATCTTCATAATGTCTTATGACATAGGCCGCATATATTTGCCATGGTCCGCCATCCGCCGTAAGACCGCCTAAGGAAGTCTTCCAGCTGTAAGGTGTACCCTGTGTTTGGGCCGATTGATCGAGTAACACTTTTTCTTCTGCCCCGCGCCGCGCGATAATCTTGTATCCGACAAGCTTATCCTGTTGAGTGTCTGTAAACTTGATCACCAGCTTCCCGGTCAGACTGGAAAAGCCTGCGCCACCTGCACCCGTGTCATCTTCCACGATGCCTCCCGATATCTTAACCGGCACCTCTGTCGTCCGCTCTGGGTCGAGTGCGATCGGATTCGAGGCCTTGGAGCCTCCTCCCGCCACGAGATCGTACAGCAGATGACCACCTTCCGTGGCAAGCGTTACGATAATCTTACGTTCGATGTAATACACTTCTTTATTTCCTTTAAAGGCACGAAAACTAAGCACGTTCAGACCGACCGCAGCCGGAAGCCGGGTAGCAAACGTCCCCGACACGACATCGACGACCGGCGTCTCGTTCGAGCGATTGTTTTTAATCTCAATGCGGTCGATGTTTTTCCCTTCCCCCATGATCGTCAGCATCATGCGATCCGGGTTCATGATCTCTACCATCGTTTCCTGATCGCCGAGCGGCGGAAGTGGAATATCGTTTACACGAATGGCAGTAATGAGCGGGGTGTCGTTGTACATCACATAAAACGTGAGAAGGGTGTTTTCGACCGCTCCTTGCTGTTCGTAAAAGACGATCGTGTTAAGATCGCTTTTTAGAGGAATACTGCTAAAGGTAAAGCGATCCCCCTCAACAGATGGCTTGACACTAGAATAATCTTCCGAAGATTCTCTGATCTTAAAACGAATATTTTCAGCTTTGATACCACTCGCCAGTACGACACCGGTAAGCGTCAAATATGGATCGCCGTATATGACCGGATTATCCGGACGATCACCCTTACCTTCAAAACCTTCAATCTGAATGGCGTTTGATGCAGCAGCGACAGACGGTAAGACTAAAAAAGCTTCTCCTAGTCCCGTCACAATTAGCGTGAACGTTAAAAACACGGTTAAAAAACGCAATAAGATTGCACGTCGGTGCATGATATAAGCTCCCCCCGCTCTCGCATTCATCATGATTCACGGTGCCCGTGAGGCCATTTACCTTATGTATCGGCAGTGCAGGGGAAAAGGTTTAGACAAAAAAAGCACGGCCTGCGCCGTGCAGAACAATACCAGACTTATCCGTGACAAGCTCCCACCTCTTAAGTTACTTCATTCGCTCCCTGCTCGCACCGATTCGACGACTAAAACCGTACAGCTGCGACGTCTCGCGAATAAGGCCCAAAAATTCTGCCGCACCGAGCAGGACGAGCAC
>PEBX01000219.1 GCA_003050645.1 Candidatus Carbonibacillus altaicus | reverse complement strand
GATGCGTCTTCCTTGGGTCGACTGAAGGGCTGCGTTCAGAAAGGCGAGGAGAATCGGTTCGTTGCCAACCTTTCCAAACAACTGCTTGAAGGCAAAGTCAACCTTCAAGTCCATGAGTTTGGTCACACCATCCCCTCCCACGGCCACTCATCATTTGTACGATCGTCTGTACTTCTATTATACCATATCCATCATTTTATGGCACTAATCATCGACCCGACTTTTACAGTTTTTATAAAGCTGAGATCCTTGATTGTATTAACATCAAGGCTTTCCCCAATTCATAAGACTCAATTGGCTGTTATGCTATGCTAGATCAATTTTATGTTATTTATGATTTCACTGCAAAAACCCTGTAAACTAACCTTCATAAGAAGGATATTTACCTCCTAACGTTGAATTTTTAAGTATAAACCAGAATTCTTGGGCTGCACTGTTCTATGAACATGTTTTCTGCAAGATTGATGAGATTCTCTTTGCGCCACTCTATTCTAGCGACAATGGGCGTCCCAACTTTCCGGTCAACATTTTTAATGGGCCTAGATTTGATCAAAGAAATCCGGGAATACACTGATGAAGTCTTGCTGGATGAGTATGCGTTTAACTACCAAAGGGCAGATGACAAGACTCATTTCCTGCATCAACTCAAAAAGCAAGATACTCCCTCGCGAATTCAGAAATTGATCGACCAGGGTTCGAAGTCCTTCAACACGCCGAGAAACACCCTGAGCTAAAAAGTATCAAAGGAATTCAACTCTTGGATCGCTTTCTAAGAGAGCAAAATGGAAACCGACCCCGACTGGGGCTGGACACGCAAGACGATCGCGGACTTACTCTCCACCAGCTTTGACGATGGTCCGGGCAGCATCCCCATCCGCCTTCGCGTAAAGGTGTGGCATATTCTGAAACCATTGAGCGAAGACCCCGAGCCTACGCCGGAGCACGAGGAGCGTTATGGTGGCTCCAACATGGACCCGCCACGCTCTCAATCAACAGCACCCGGGGTGAGGCTATGCACGCCGCCGTCCGCTATGCCCTTTGGGTGCGGCGGCACATGGAAGGCCAAGCAGACGCCGGGGATGAGCCTCACAGGGGCTTCGATGAGATGCCCGAGGTCCGGGAAGTGCTGGTCGCCCATCTCAGCGTGGCGCAAGAGCCGTGGCACGCCATTCGCGCGGCAAAAGCGGTTATTCCATTGACGAGGTATCTTCCATGATGAAAGCAGCCATCAAGGAGGTACTGGATGGACAGCGATGATAAAATATACAAAGTGATTATCTCCAATGAGGCGGCGCAGATGCTGGTAGATCACTCCCGTTTTCTGACTCAAGTTAGTGAAAAAATCGCATTAGATCTCGTAGCTGAGTTCAGTGCGAAAGCAAAATCTCTGGAGGAAATTCCAGAGCGAAACCCTTGGCTCTCCGATCCTTTCATCCCTTCCGGTAAGTACAGAAAGCTCCTTATGGGCAAGCGATATGCTCATTTCCCAGATCAAAGGCGATACCGTTTATGTGGATTATGTAGTGGATTGCAGGCAGGATTACGGCTGGCTGTTGTAATAAGAATATTAAAAAACCAAGTCGGAAATTGGCACAAGACCATATGTCGTCACAGAAATGTGGCGGCTTTTCTGCATTTTTATAGAGGTGTAGAGGTGAAACCATTTGATATCCATGTGATTTTTTGCAATCCTCTTTTCTTCTTAATCTACTCATGTGGATCTCATGTGAATCTCTGTGGATCTCATGTGAATCTCTACTGAGAACATTGCGGGAATCCGAATGTGGTCTGCACGTTTAGTCGGTATGTCACGTACGCGGCGTGCACCGGGTGCGGGCGCAAGCCCAGCGTGAGGGATCTGTGGTGAAGTAGGAGAAGGATTTTCGGTCGCTTTTGTCGAATACGGTCATAGGATACGGTTTCGAAATTAGAGTCGCATGTGGGCTGACGACATTCCTTTGGACGATGATGTATTTTTGACCGTCGATTTGTTTTATTCCGACGATCTTTCGACCTTTTTTTGACCGTCGATTTATTTTTGACCGTCGACCTGTTTTCGGCCGTCGATCTTTTTTTGACCGTCGATTTGTTTTCGGGTTGCGGCGGGTTGACGCAAGGCTTGAAGGAAGCTGGGTTTCATGTCGGAGCTGTTCATCAATAAGTCATCTAAATTGCATGTTTTTTAATCTGATCTCGCCTACGTTCTTCGTGATACGTTGGACTGAGCGGACGGTACTCCTTTCATTGGAACCTCCATTTGGAACCTCGGCGATGATG
>PEBX01000218.1 GCA_003050645.1 Candidatus Carbonibacillus altaicus | reverse complement strand
TTTTTTAGTTTTTGCATCGTAATCGACTTTTGCGTCGAGTGCTTCTGCCACATACTTTAGCGGTACCATGGTCCGATTAGCTTCAATGAACGGTGCTGGTCCATCGATCGTCTTTTTATTTCCACCTACGGTGTATGTTTTATTGCCGATTGTAAACTTAACAAACGGCTTGACATTGCCGTTTACATCACGAATAACTTCCATATCGGCGGTCGGGATGTATCCGGCTTTTTCTACGACACCGCCCGGGCCTTGCACAGCAGGATCATTCATCATAAAGTCGATAAAAGCAGCGACGACACCGGTCGGTTCACCTTTCGTATAACTGTGTTCATAGGCCCATACTTTATAGCGATTAGTAACGACGTTTTCTTTGGTTGGCGCAACACCGTCGATTTTAAGCGCTTTGACGGAACCATCCAGATAAGAGAAGGCGAGATAACCGATCGCACCGGGTGTTTCAGCGACGATTTTTCGCACCGTACCGGATGAATCTTCTTCGATACCAGATGCTTCTTCAGCACCGTCGAGCGCATACTTTTTAAATGTCGCCCGTGTACCGGAGCTTGACGGACGGTTGACGAGCTGGATTTTGACGTCTTTTCCACCGAGTTCTTTCCAGTTGGTGATCTTACCGGTGAAAATATCGATCAGTTGCTGTTTGGTCACATTATCCACACCGACATTGGGGTTGGCCACAGCAGCCATACCGACAACAGCAATTTGGTGGTCAACGAGATTTTTGTACTGCTCTGGTTTTAATTTTTCTTCGGCAAAAATATCAGAGTTACCGATATCGAACGCACCCGCTGCGACTTGCGAAAGCCCCGTTCCGCTACCGCCGCCTTGTACACTGATAGATACGCCAGGATTTTTTTCCATAAATATTTTTGCGGCCTGTTCGACGAGGGGCTGCATGGCGGTCGCTCCACCTGCCGTAATTTTTCCGCTGAGTGCGGCGAGCGTAACCGAGCCTTCAGCGCCAAACGTGGTAAGCGGTGAAAACGTTAGGAACGCTAAGGTAAAGGATAAAAACATCATAGCGGTGCGCACCCATGGTTTGGTGTGCTTCATGTTCAAAACCTCCTTATATCGATGCTGTCCTTTATGGACAGGCTTCGAACTTTATCGTAACAGAGTAATGTTAAGGAATGATGGCAGTTTTGTAAATTATAGGTAAATAAATGGTAAATTTTTTGTAAAGATGATATCCAGATCCCGTTTTTTATTCTATCCTGAATAAGAAGCGTTATTTCATCCTTCTGCTGGTGTCGCCCCGACGGCATGAAGGTCTATCCTGAAATAGGATGCGACATTTCATCATCGGATGGTGCCCCAATGCGTTATGGGGGTCTATTCTTTTGAATTATTTTACAGGTGATCAAGCATCTTTACAAAACGTTTACATATTCTTAACGATACGTTAAAAAAAATGGTGTATACTAAGAACTGGCAAGCTTAATTTGCCGCATCTTTAATACGCGTGAGATCATAAGGGAGGTCATGAAAGGTGAAAAGTCTTAAAGGCAAATTTTTTCTCCTGGTTGTAGCAGTGATGGTTGTAACTGTCATGGCAGGCTGTGGACAGGCCCAGAATAATACGGGTACGCCAGATACCGGTGCGGACACAGGAAATGCCACGCAAAATGAAGCGCAAGGGAATACAGAAACGCCTGCGGATGAGGAGCTGACCGGGAATATCACAGTTTCCGGGGCAACTTCATTCCAACCACTCGTCGAAAAGGCAGCCCAAATGTTTATGGAGAAACATCCGAAAGTCTCGATAAGCGTGCAAGGTGGGGGTAGCGGAACAGGGCTTTCCCAGGTCGCGACCGGCGCAGTGGATATCGGTGATTCCGACGTCTTTGCCGAAGAAAAGCTGAAACCGGAAGAGGCACAAGACTTGGTCGATCATAGGGTAGCGATCGTTGGGATGGCTGCGGTCGTCAGTCCGGATGTTGGTGTAGATAATGTAACAAAGCAACAACTGATCGATATTTTCACTGGTAAGATCACCAACTGGAAAGAACTCGGTGGAAAAGACGTCAACATCCAGCTCGTCAACCGTCCGTCGAGCTCTGGTACACGGGCGACATTTAAAAAGTACGCGCTCGACGGAGCTGAAGAAGCATCTGGGATCGAAGAAGATTCATCCGGTACGGTGCGAAAAATCGTCGCCGAAACACCCGGTGCGATCGGTTATCTCGCCTTCTCTTATCTGGATGATACCGTTAAAGCGCTTAAAATCGACGGCGTTGAACCGACGAATGAGAATGTCTATACGAATGACTA
>PEBX01000217.1 GCA_003050645.1 Candidatus Carbonibacillus altaicus | reverse complement strand
TTTTCCACATATGACGCGCTTACCGATGAAAAGTGGCGCAAAAAGATTCTCGTCCGCTCCGCGACGAGTCTTTACAACCAGTCGCTGCTCGCTTCTTTCATCGCCTTAAACGGGCGGGATGAAGCCAAGGCTTGGGCTTCTGGGATCGTCCGGAACTTCGCCCGCGACCCGGAAGGAAGCGATCGTGATCAGATGAAGGCGCTCGTGCAGGGACTGGGCGACGTAGCCATCGTAAACACGTACTACGTCGGATTGCTTTTAAATTCCGAAGATCCCGCGGAAAGAGCCGTCGGTGAACGCATCGGCGTCTTTTTTCCGGATCAGGAGACGACCGGCACGCATATGAACATAAGCGGTATCGGTATCGTAAAAGGTGCTCCGCATCCCCATAATGCTATCAAGTTTATCCAATACCTCACGTCGGTTCCAGCGCAGGAAAAACTGAGTGCCTTAAACTACGAATACCCGGTCAACCTGGATGCGGTCTGGGCGAAGGAACTTGAGGCTTGGGGCACGTTTAAGTCGCAATCGATCGATTTTGCCGATCTCGGACGTTACAATCAAGAGGCAGTCAAAATTTTTACAGAGGTAGGCTGGAAATAAGTGCGACTGAATGTAGCGGAACTGATGCGGCTTATTTCGATACGACGCGGTGCGATGCGTTCACAATGGTTGCGACTGAGTTCCATGAAACTGACCTGGATCGGCACACTCCTCCTTTTATTTCTTACGCTCCCCTTTTTCTTTCTTTTATTCGTCTGGTTTACGCCGGAGGGAGAGAACTGGGGCTTTATACGCGCGTACTGGCTTGTGCCTTACGCGCTTCATTCCTTTATTTTGTCCTTCGGCAGCATGTTGTTCAGCATGGCGCTGGGGACGCTTTTTGCCTGGTGGCAAGTCGCCTATACGTACCCGGGAAGAAAGCTCTTTTTCTGGGGACTCCTTATGCCGCTTACCATTCCACCCTATATCGCTGCTTTTATTTACGGCGATCTCGTAAGCTACACCGGATGGATACCGCATCTTTTGGATAAGCTTTTCGGCCTGCCAGCGGAAGTCAGCGCGATTAGTCTCTACAATATGCCGGGCGCCATCTTCATCTATACCCTTTTTCTTTACCCTTACGTCTTTATGATCGTGCGAGCGGATCTTTTGCGCCAAGATCTGCGACTCATCGAAGCAGCCCGCCTGCTCGGTGCCGGCCCCCTGCGACGAACGTTAACCGTCATCCTGCCGCTCGCGCGACCAGCCATCCTCTCCGGGGGACTCCTCGTCGCTTTTGAGGTGCTAAGCGACTACGGGCTGGCCAGTCACTTCGGCCTTACGACGCTTTCGACGGGCATTTTTCAAAGCTGGTTCGGTATGGCCGATCTGCCTGCCGCGATGCGCCTTGCCAGCATCTTTTTAATGATCAGCGTGATGATGCTCACCTGGGATCGGCTGAGGAAGCGTCGGGTCCAAACAGGGACGAGCCGCCCCCGCCCGTATCAAGCAAAAAAAGCGCGCGGTGGTACGCTCATCGTGATCTATCTCGTGCACGGACTCTTTTTTTTACTGACGCTCATCTTGCCGCTCGCCCGGCTCACGGACTGGCTGATCAAACTTTTGGCGGCACGGGACACCCCATCCGGCGCACTCACTTTTTCCAAAATGGTGCACGTCTTCCGAGAAGCTGCCGTAAACACATTTGCGCTCGCCTTTTTAAGTGCTGTAATCATTGCCCTTCTCGCACTTTTTTTGAGTACGGTCGCACGGCACGAGTCTAATTTCCTCTCCCGCCTTTTTCCACAGGTCGCCCTAGCCGGTTACAGTATCCCCGGGGCGGTGGTGGCCATAGGCGTACTCGCCCTCCTTCTTCCCCTGGAACATTTCCTTCTAAGCATCCACCCTACCGGCTGGCCTTGTGGCAATCGGCCGTGTCTTAGCGGCACACCGTTTATGCTCTTGTATGCGTATCTCGTGCGCTATCTGGCGGTCGGATACAGTGCACTCTCCGGCGCGAGCGCCCGACTGGGAAGACGGTATATGGAAGCCGCCCGGCTTCTCGGCCTCTCCCCGTGGCAAGCCTTCTTTCGCGTGGAGTGGCCGCTTCTTAGACCCGCAATGTTCGCCGCGATCGCCCTTACGATGATCGATCTCGTCAAGGAGCTTCCGCTTGCCCTTATTTTGCGACCGTTTGATTTTAATACACTCGCCACCCGCGCCTTTCAATATGCGAGCGATGAGCGGCTGGCGCAAGCCGCACCGTATGCGCTCTTGATCATCGCCGTCTCCTTCCTGTCGGTCGTCTTACTGGGACGGACCGAACAAAAGGTGTGAACGCGCA
>PEBX01000216.1 GCA_003050645.1 Candidatus Carbonibacillus altaicus | reverse complement strand
CAAGATCATCTCACTTTCAGTGATACAAAAAGGATTAGAAAATGCACGATATGCTACAATGAATATAGTGCAATAAGGGTTGCCCACATTCACTTGACTAACACATATCGGTTTAGGCGTATCTTAATGTTGTCCTTTTTGTGCTATGATATAATTAAATGAAAGATTGTTATATTAACCGTGGGACGCACGGGGATAACTCGGTCCATTTCCCATCATGAGATGGGATTACTCGAGAAGATCCTACCTCTAAGGGTTAGCGAAGGTAGTGGGAGTATGTCACTAATATAATGTTTATTAAAATATCATATGTAATAAGGGATCCATTCCATTTTTTGCTTCTTCAGTTAAAAGGTTAAACCAAGGAGAGGTGACATAAAATAAAAAAAGTAATGCCTTTAATTAAGTTACTGTTGATTGTGGTGTTTGCTTTTTTTATCTTAGTTATTTCTATATTTATTATAGTTGGGACTATTGGTTTTGGTCCTGGGCCGGCTGATTACTCTTATGATTTGCCTGGGGGATATCAGATCGTTAGAAGTTCACGACATGATATTAGTATTATCCCCAAAGAGGGGTGGGATCCACACACTCCACCTTTGATGATACCAGCCAAAGTGGTCGAAGTGGCATTTGATGATAGATATATTCTAGCAAAAAGGTATAAACTTAAACCTGCATATTCCGGAAGTAATAACAGTTATGAAATCCCAGACGAAACAAAGGTTGAATATTACATTTTGGATACTCTTGCTCATAAAATATACGTGAAATCTAATGTAAATGAATTCAATAACCTTAGAGACCTCTTGAAAGTACCTACAAGTCTAAAGTTAAAAGATGTTGAAACCTTTAAAGTCCGAGGGAAGTGATTGTTTAAGCCAAATTTCCAGCACGACTTCTATATTTCACCTTGCAGATTTCAATATTTATAGTCACCTATAAATGGCGAGATCTTTGGCGATGACTCAAGCAGGTTCCTTTACAATATGCCTTTACGAGAATCCGCCGAGAAAGCCCTTTTTTTTAAGAATGGGGACCAAGTATCCGCTTTTTGGCTCTAGGGGGATTATAATGCTCCCATAGGTTGAGACACAGGAGAGTGATAAATAAGTTATAATGAAGCTATGGAAAAACGAAATCGATATACCGCAGAGTTTAAGACAAAGGTCGTGCTGGAAGTACTCCGCGAGGAGCAGACCGTCAATGAGATTGCAGCGAAATATGAACTCAGTCCCGTCATGATTAGCCGATGGAAAGCCGAGTTTTTAGAGCGCGCTTCAACCGTCTTCGAGAAGAAGGCGAGTGAAGCCGACAAAGTGCGAAAGGAGTACGAAGCCAAGCAAGAACATCTTGAGAAGCTGGTCGGACAACTCACGGTTGAAGTCGACTGGCTCAAAAAAAATCTGGCCTCAAATGAACCACTCGAAGTACGTAAAGCAATGGTTGAACGGAACAACCCAGAGATTACGGTTAAACGCCAATCCGTGTTGCTGAGTGTCAATCGAACAAGTGTATACCGCCCATCCAAAGAACAACGTGAGAGTGAAGAGAATGTCCAGCTCATGCACCGGATCGATGAGATCTACATGAAGCATCCCTATTTTGGCTATCGACGCATGACGAGTTTCCTTCGTGATCAGGGTCATGCGGTCAACCGCAAGCGTGTGCGTCGACTCATGCAAGTCATGGGGCTCGAAGCCGTATATCCCAAGCCAAATCTAAGCAAACGCCTCCATGCTACCTATACGCGTCCTTACCTGCTTCGCGGTTTGGCCATCGACCGACCAAATCAGGTTTGGGGAGTTGACATCACCTATCTGCGGATGGGAAAAGGCTTTATGTACCTGTTCCTGATCATCGACTGGTACAGCCGGAAAGTGGTGGATTACGAGTTTTCCAGCACCCTAGAGAAGGGTTTTGTACTTCGCTGTCTCAAGCGGGCATTCAGCCACTGTAAACCGGAAATCATGAACAGTGATCAAGGTTCACATTTTACCAACAGCACTTACCTTGAGCTCCTGGAGAAAGAAGACGTCAAGGTCTCAATGGACGGCAAGGGCCGGGCTACGGACAACAGTCGGACGGAGCGATTTTTCCGCTCGCTCAAATACGAATGTATCTACATCAACGAATTCGAGAACCCTCGTATGCTACGTCAAGGGATAGACCGCTATGTCCAGTTTTACAATGAGGAACGTCCTCATCAGTCCCTCGGCGGCGCCAAACCCATACAGTTTTACACCCATGAAGCTAAGCAAATCGCATCTTAATCGCTAAGGAGGACTTAACTTATTTTTTCCGATTTTGTGTCTTGACAACGGGGGGCATTTCA
>PEBX01000043.1 GCA_003050645.1 Candidatus Carbonibacillus altaicus | reverse complement strand
GGCGAACTCGCTTACCGTGTATAACTTCATAAAAATCACCACCTGATATTAATTTATATCAGTCAGTGTTAGTTGACAATACCTATCCGAGGTAATTATTAGAAGGGAAGAAGCTGTTTTCACCTCCCATCAAACACCGTTCAGACGGATGAACGATTGGCAATGAGGTGGACAGTTATGTTATCATTGATAAAGAAACTCACATAAGCTTGATGTTTATAAAGCTAAACTAAGCTAAGCGAGGTTGAGCGAGGCTAAGCAAGGCTAAGCAAAGCTAAGCTAAACTTAAACTAAGCTAAACTAAGCGAGGCTAAGCAAACGATAAAGGAGGAAACCGTACGATGGAAAGATATGACGTGGTTATAGTAGGTGGTGGACCTGCAGGGGGGAGCGCTGCTATTTTTTTAGCCAAAGCAGGACTGAACGTACTGGTCTGCGATAGCGGTCAGAGCATCACGAAAAAAGCCTGGATTGAAAACCATTACGGAACAGGTGGTCCGATTACCGGGCCTGAGCTCATAGAGCAGGGGAAAAAACAGGCCATAATGCATGGAGCGCAGTGGAAGGAAGCACAGATCACCGACATTCGTCGGGATGCCGAACATGATGCGCTGCTAGTTCAGACAGAAGCCGGCGAAACGTATGAGACGCGGCAGGTTATCCTGACGACCGGTCTATGGACGGATCTCGCAGAAAAAATCGGCCTCAAAGTCGTTCCCGGGCGTGAGCCCCGTATTAAATCAATCATTGAAGTGGACAAGGACGGACGAACTGGCGTCCCCGGAATCTGGGCGGCAGGAACGGTCGCCGGTGTGAGCGTGCATACGATCATCACGTCTGGTGATGGGGCAAGGGTTGCGATCAATCTTTTGAGTGAGCTCAAAGGCGAGCGTCACGTCGATCATGATCTTCTGGGGCAGGATGGGAAGAAAGTTTCATGAAAGACATATCGTAAGAAGCATTTATCGAGCCAAAAAGGAAGGGATATGACAAAAAAACGGTTCATGTTGGTTCATCATGTTGGTTCATATTGAAAAGACGGTTCATGATAAAAAGGCGTTTTATGATGAAAGACGGTTCATGATAAAAAAGCGCTTCATGATAAAAAGGCGGTTCATACGTTATTGCATGAACCGTTTTTTTTATAACCTGCGAAGTTTGAATATGTTTTTGTACTTATACATCATCACTGAGGGAAGGAGCGATCATCTTTTCTGGACGAACCCAGGCGTCAAATTGCTCTTCGCTTAGATATCCTAAGGCTAGCGCTGCTTCTTTTAACGTTGTTCCCTCGGCATACGCTTTTTTGGCGATCGCTGCTGCTTTTTCGTAACCGATGTGAGGATTGAGGGCCGTGACCAGCATGAGCGAGCGCTCCAGGTTGCGCGCGATGACATCCTGGTTCGGTTCGATGCCGCTTGCTGCGCGAAGGCGAAAGCTCTCCATGGCATCAGCTAACAGTTCTGCCGACTTCAGGAAATTATAGATTATTACCGGTTTGAAGACATTGAGCTGGAAGTGACCCTGACTGGCAGCAACGGCAATGGCAGTGTCGTTCCCGAAAATCTGGCAGACGACCATGGTCAGTGCCTCGCTTTGGGTGGGGTTCACTTTTCCTGGCATGATCGATGATCCCGGTTCATTGGCCGGAATCGTAATTTCACCGATACCGGCGCGCGGACCGCTGGCGAGAAGGCGCACGTCATTGGCGATTTTCATAAGATCGGCAGCTAACGCTTTGAGCGCCCCGTGGGCAAAGACGAGTTCATCATGGCTGGTCAGCGCATGGAATTTATTGCGGGCACTGACAAAAGGATGACCTGTAAGCCGCGCGATCTCCTGCGCCATCTCTTCGGCAAAACGCGGATGGGCATTGAGTCCGGTACCGACCGCAGTGCCACCGATGGCGAGTTCGCGCAAAGGCTCCATAGCACTTAAGATCATCGATTCACTTTTTTCCAACATGCGAACCCAGGCGCTGATTTCTTGACCGAGGGTGAGCGGGGTCGCATCTTGCAAGTGGGTACGGCCGATTTTAATAATATCAGCAAAGCGGTCCGCCTTTTCTTGCAGCGTTTCTTTAAAGGCACGGAGGGTTGGTAAAAGTTTGTCTACCAATATCTGATAGGCAGCAATGTGCATGGCGGTCGGGAAGGTGTCATTGGAGCTCTGGGAGCGGTTCACGTCATCGTTCGGATGAACTTTTTTATCGCTACCTCTTGCTTTTAAACGTTCATTGGCCAGGTGGGCGATGACTTCATTGACGTTCATATTGCTCTGCGTGCCGCTTCCGGTCTGCCAGACGACGAGAGGAAACTCTTCGTCCCAGCGTCCGGATAGGATTTCATCGGCCACCTCGATCATAACCTCAGCTTTTTCCGCATCAAAATCAATGAGTTTGCGATTCACGGCCGCCGCTGCTTTTTTGATGAGGACCAGCGCGTGGATAACCTGAATCGGCATGCGGTCGCCGCCGATCGGGAAGTTTTCCAGGCTGCGCTGGGTTTGTGCGCCCCACTTTTTATCAGCAGGTACGTGTACTTCTCCCAACGTATCGCGTTCAATGCGGTAAGACATGAAGGAAGCCTCCTTGTTTCATTTTCTTTATTTTATCATAAAAAAATGAAACTGAAACGGTTGATGGTCAAGGTCATCTGTGTGTAAATCCCACAGCTATCAGCCGCTTTACGGATGTCGCCTTGAATCAAAACGTGAGCATTTCCGCTGGCGTCTTCGATTGCCGGTTACACCGAAGATATTCTGGAAAGGTTGTGGAGATTGCCGTCTTGGGAGAAAAGGAGCCAGCCTTCGATATCTTCTATCGGATGATCTACCATGATACCTATCACATAGGCAAAAATATACGGGTTTGAGTGCAGCGGCGATGGGCAGTTCTACAACTTAATCATGTAAATAAATAATCATGCAACTAAGTGTAATAATTACATTGATTCACCATTGCCCTCCGTTCACATCTGTTATATAATTGAATAAAATAAATCACAATGTAATATAACAGTATTACAGGAGGGGAAAGGTATGATCGATTGTCCAATGTGCCAGGGGAATGGCGAAGAACCGTGTCATCGCTGCGGCGGACGCGGAACAGTTGAAGGTGAAGTATGTGAAGTGTGTGCGGGTACAGAGGTTGTGGTGTGCAGGACGTGTGGTGGCCTTGGCGCATTGGAGGAAGCGATCTGATTGAGACCTTATCTGGGCGCAACCGTTTTTGCTTAAAGAATTTGTTAGAGCATAGTACGTTTCGGTATGACGTTTTTTTCAGTATACCGAAACAGTCATAGAAGTCATAGAAAAATCCTCGTTTTGCCTGAAAAACATCAGGGCGACGAGGTATTTTTTGTTTATGTCTGAATGAGTTCAGATGGCTGTTTGTCCTTACAGGTTTTTACTTATTTTTGGACGTTCTTTGATTTTTTTGCACGGTCCTACAATTTATATATAGTTTATTATACGAGATTTCATTTAATTACATGTTTTAAGCGATTTACATGTTATAGAGGCATATATATTATCTTTCTTTGCATTTTTACAAGTTTTTCATAAGACGTTCAGCGATGATTTTGAGTGTCTCCGGATCATAGCCGGGGGCAAAGCTTTCCGGAAGATCCGGGAGTTCTGGGATCGTGCCGCCTTCCGGGGGACCATCGCGAACGATGAGTTCGCCCCCTTCGGGATGTGGTCCGCGCCAGATCGCGCGTATAGCCTGATAATCTTTGGGGCTAAAACGATACAGGGTGCGGTGGATCCCCTGCTCGCGGTAAGGGCGCGTTTCGGGAATGCGGTCATCGGGAATATCCGGTATGGGGAGCATTTTAGAGACGGTTACGCCGGTCAGCTCTTCTAAGGCCCGAGCATAGGCCAGAGCATGGACACCGCCGCGGACGAGCAGATAACCGATCATTTCCCGAGCGACCGGGTGTTGCGTCATCTCGTAAATGCGCAACTTTTGAAGGCGGGCTCCGTTTTCTAAGAAAAAGTTATGCAAAAGGTCGAGGATTAAATCACCGCTATTAAAGACGTATCCCCCTTCCCAGGGTCGCCCCATGGAGTTGATGGGCATGGAAGACTGGGCCGTTTCTGTAAAAAAATGACTGTTCCGCATATTTTTGCCTGGAGCAAGCGGTGCTTCGGTAGGCGGCAACGATTCGGTCGTACCGACGAGTAAATTGTTTACCGTTGCAGCGACGAGCTCTATATGACCGAGTTCTTCGGTCGCGATGTTGGCAATCAGATCATAAAAAGGGCGCAGCTTACTCTTACCCCGAAAGTTGAAAGACTGCATGGTGTAGTTCATGAGTGTAGACATCTCCCCAAAGCGTCCGCCGAAAAGCTCCTGCACGGCAGCAGCAGCATTCGGATCAGGTTCCCAGACGCGCGGAAGCTCGATTTGCAGGCGATCAATTCTGAGATACATGTTCATAAGACTCCTTTCTCATGTTTCTGTAGGATGCGCTTCGTTCTTCTTTCCCTTAGCCCAATATCATCTCACGTTTCATCCTTCGTACGTAGTGAGCTAGCGGCATCGTCGTCTCATTGTGTTTTGTCACACCAGTGATCATGTCACAAACTGTTTAAACGGGCTTGTTGGTTTGTTGTGCTGATGGTGAGCTGTCAACATCCTATGCCCTGATCGCCTCAAATGTGCTACACTAGTGGAAGTTAGAGAAGTGGAAAAAGGCAAAGCAACAGAAGTGAAAAGGTAAAGCGACAAAAGAGGAAGGCAAACCAGAAACAAAGGAAGGTAAATCGGCAAAAGAGTAAGGTATACATGCAAACAAGGGTAGATAAAGCTGCAAAAGAGGAAAGCAAACCTAAAAAGTTAGCGGTAAAATTTGAAAATCACTGAGATAGAAAGGGGATAAAGGGTGACCTCCTCAATACGTCTCGCTCAAGAACACACACCATTTATTGATATGTCGTGGCTTTATGCGCATGTTAATGATCCAGATGTTGTGATCATCGATGTTCGATTTGCTTTAAACGATCCGACGTACGGTTACAAAGCTTATAAGAACGGGCATATTCCTGGCGCGCTTTTTATGGATCTGGAGAAAGACTTGTCCGCACCGCCGCACGCACACGGGGGACATGGTGGGCGGCACCCGTTGCCGGAGGCTCATGTTTTTGTCCGGCGTTTGGGTGAGCTGGGCATCGGCCCGGCGCAGACAGTCGTCATCTATGACGATCACGCGGGCGGTTTTGCAGCCCGGCTTTGGTGGATGTTAAAGGCGATCGGTCACGAAAAAGTGTTCATTTTAAATCAGGGATTTAGTGCCTGGGAAGGCGCAGGCTATCCGGTCGAAAAGGGCATAGGGCGTTTTGGTGCGAGACACGCTACCGGTCATGTCCACGCCGATCCGGCCAGCATGACAGATTATGTCAATAACGATGCGGGTAGAACAGCAGATCATATCCAAAACGCCAAAGGAAGCGGAACTTTTGACCGTGATGATGATCATGACATGCGACATAGTAAGGACTACGCTCAGCTATTAGCAGCGGGGAAAGAATTTACGTATCAACATATGCCGGTTGCGGATGTTCATTTTATTCGGGAAGTGGCACTGGCCAAGAGTCGTCCGGCACTTTTAATCGATGCCCGGGATGAGAAACGTTATCTGGGTGAGATCGAACCGATCGATCCGGTGGCCGGCCACATCCCGGGTGCCGTGAATATTTTCTATCAGTCGCTTCTTTCTCCGGAGACAAACGCCTTGGGGGATCTGGATTACCTCAATAAGGCACTTGTTGCACATCTTCCGGAGACGTTCCGAAATAACGCGTCTGAAAGACCGATCATCTGTTACTGTGGTTCGGGCGTCACCTCTACCGCCTTAGTAGCCGCTTTTTATGCTTTGGGTTATAACCATGTGTACCTCTATCCCGGCAGTTATAGTGACTGGGTTTCTTACGGCAAGCATCCGATCGCGCGCGCCCGGCACACTTTTGGGTAAACGCCCATAAAATGTTTGTATAACGTGCGAATAAGAGCACCGTGTGCTGTGGTAGAAGATGTTGTACGAGAACAAATAGGCGGTTGGATGTTGCAAAAACACCCTGTAGGGTGCGGATCCTCGGTGTTTCAGCCGTAAGAAGGGAGAAGAAGGTATGGAGCGTGGGAAAATAAGCGTTGCCCTTATTTTTGGGGGAGCATCCGATGAACATGACGTTTCGATCAGTTCGGCGCGTTCAGTCTATGAAGCGATCGACAAGTCGCGTTACACCGTTTTACCGATCGCCATCGATCGCCATGGTAACTGGCTAGATGATGAAGCGTCTTTTGCACTTCTGCTCGGCAAGGGCGAGACGATTCCAGGAAGTGATAAGGGTAGCGGCGCAGAGTTAGCTGAAAAAACCGGGGAAAGGTATGCCAAACGTACCGAAATGGGATATACCGGCGCGAGATATGGCGAAAATACCGAATCAAGATATGGCGAGCGCATCGAGGCAGGTCGTGGCGTAAGCACGCGACGAAGTTACTGTAAAAAACGTCGGATTGTGGGTTCTCCGCTTCTCAGTCAGGCGGATGTTGCCTTTCCGTTGCTGCACGGTCCGCACGGAGAAGATGGCACGATACAGGGATATTTTGAACTTCTGGGAATGCCCTATGTCGGTTCGGGTGTACTCGCCTCGGCAGTGTCGATGGATAAGTCGATGATGCGGGAAGTCTTTCGCTGCGCCGGATTACCGCTCGTACCGTACCGCGTGTTTACGGAAAAAGACGTTCAGAAAAATATCGACGATGTGATGAATGAGATCGAATCAACCCTGTCTTATCCGGTATTTATAAAACCTGCCGGGCTAGGGTCGAGCATCGGTATCAGCAAGGCCAAATCGCGCAGCGCCCTTCAAGAAAGTTTGCGCACAGCTCTTCGCTATGACCGACGCATTGTCGTCGAGCAGGGTATCGAGGCCCGTGAAATTGAAATCGGTATGCTGGGAGACGATGAGCCGCTCTATTCGGTGATCGGCGAGATCATCCCTGCGAATGAGTTTTATGATTACGAAGCCAAGTACGCATCAAGCGCATCAAAACTGATTATTCCGGCCGATCTTGATGATGTACAAAAAACACGTATCACGTCTTTGGCAGTGAAGGCCTATCGAGCTGTGCGAGCCCGCGGTCTGGCTCGGGTCGATTTTTTCCTCGATACATCAAAAGGAGACATTTATGTCAATGAGATCAATACGATGCCAGGTTTTACCCCGAAAAGTATGTATCCGTTACTTTGGCAGGCGAGCGGTATCGGCTATGCGGAGCTTATTGATCGCCTGATCACGCACGCGCTTTCTTCTTAAAAAACCTGATTAAAAAACTTCAATCAAAAAATCCCCCTGACATTATAATCAGTGGGACTGAACGATTGGACTGTGCCGATCAATGCGGGACTATCGATCGTATGCCTTAATATTATTCTACTGGAACAAAACGACGTTCTACGCGGTGATCATTTCCCCAGCCGAGATAGTCGGCAATGATATGACCGTGAGCATTAAAGCGCACGGTGACCATCAAGGGATAACGGGGCCGGCCGAAATAGCGGACGTCGACCCAGCGTACTTCGCACCCTCCATTGACAGGCCGGGTCATAACATAAGCATGCCGGGTAAAAGCCAAAAACGCCTGTACGGAAGGAAGCGTCTTACTTTTTTCCACCAGTTCAAGGTCGGCTTCCCGTTTTTTGATGCTAAATTGCCAGATGAGCTCACCCGGTTCATAGCGGCCTACCTGAAAGGACTGCTCTGTTTCGACAATAATCTGCCAGGCAAGCGGGTTTAAAACAGGAAGCACATGCAGGCGACTATCCGGGAAGGCTTTTTTAAGACGTTTAGAGGTTCGCGCGTGATACAACATTTTTGCAAACACATACACAGCTAAAAAGAGGTAGATGATGAGAAACGTCTTTCCCGGAGAAGCGCCGAACGACCAGGCCATAAAACCAAGTGTGTGGCTGATTATGATGACCGGGTCGACGATATTCAAAATATCAAAAGCAATCCAGTGCTTTCCCCACGGTCGAATGAGCTGTGTGCCGTAACTGTTTAAGATATCGGTACCGGCGTGGATGAAAACAGCCAGCGCCGTCCAAGACAGAAGATGCAAAAAAGGAGGGGAAAGGTGAAAAAACGTGAGCGTTAGAGAGATAATGAGTACGTAGAAGATGAGCATGGGTAGACTGTGCGACAGTCCCCGATGCTGACGAATGTATGTTGTATTGCCACGAAAACGGCTTAACGTATCGATATCTGGAATTTGAGATCCGATAACCATCGCGAGGAGAAGTCCGCTCGTCGCCTCCGGTGTTGCAACTGCTTGAGGATCGATATGGGCCAGTGCGAAGAGGCCTACGCCCATGACAAAATGTGTTCCTGTATCCATGTTGATGCCTCCTTATGGCCCGCCGTAAATGTTCAGCCGATGGCTTCAAAGGTTAAGGCTTGCTGATTTGCTTACCTGAAGGGATGCAGCATGCGCTCCTAAAGGCGCGCAGCTTGCCATCCTGAAAGCTTCTCTTTTGTTCTGCAGGCATAACTGATCGTCCCGTTTCGTTGTCTTTCAAGCTTCCCGGCCTGTCGGCTGCTGCTACCAGTCTATGCATCCATCCCTTATTGTACGCCTTTTTTGGTGTATTGTCATGGGAATTTTTTGAGTCTGCTATAATAAAAACAGAGAAAAAACAATAGGAACAGAGAAAAAAAGAGGGGAGAGGAACAGAATCGGTGTCAGCAGATACGAAGAACTGCCCCAGTAACTCCTTAATTGCCACCTTTAGTTCCCCTTTAAGTCACTCTCTAACACCCGTACAAAAGGCGCATGCTCCGGAGGAACCGACGCATCAAAAGTGGTCACAGGCTCTACTCAAATGGTACGATCAAAATCGACGTGACCTACCCTGGCGAAACACGCGCGATCCGTACGCCATACTCGTGTCCGAACTCATGCTGCAGCAAACACAGGTAACGACCGTCATCCCGTATTATCTCCGCTGGCTTGAGCTTTTCCCGTCATTTCATGCGCTTGCCCGGGCGTCTTTGGAAGACGTTCTCAAGACCTGGGAGGGGCTCGGTTATTACCGGCGCGCTCGCTACTTGTATGAAACGGCGAATATCGTGAGCGAGCGTTATGGTGGGGAGCTCCCCGATGATGCCGAGATCTTAAAACGTCTGCCGGGCATCGGTGATTATACGTTAGGCGCGCTTTTAAGCATTGCTTTTGGCAGGCGCGAGCCTGCCGTGGACGGTAATGTTCGGCGCGTCGCATCCAGGTTCTGGGCGCTTTCTGACGATTTAGGAAAGGGGAGGGCGCTTCGGAATTTAAAAGAGACGATACGCGCGGCAATGCCCGAAGACAGGCCGGGTGATTTTACTCAGGCCTTGATGGAACTCGGGGGGACGGTATGCACACCGTCTGCTCCGCGTTGTAATATGTGCCCGCTCAACGTTTACTGTATCGCTTATCAGACGGACCGCGTCGCAGAATTTCCCGCTGTAAAAGAAGCACCAAAGAAGAAAACGGAACGGCGCCGTATGTGGATCATCGAATGGGACGGGAAGTTGTTTTTACAAAAGCGGACGGAAAAGCTCCTCGAAGGGATGTGGGAGTTCCCGCATGAAAGGCTGGAAGAAAAACACCTTGTGCAGAACACGGTCGAACACCTGGTGCGTACGGACCAGGAAGGCGTGCAGGTATTCCGCGAAAGGACGTTATCGGACGGGAACGTGCTTAAGAAAGATAGGTATGGGGTCCCTATGCAATTGTTCCAAAACGTTTTCCCAGCATCGAGCGCGGCAATACAGGTGAAACACGTTCGGCGGATCGGGTTCGTCAAACACGTCTTTACCCACCTGATCTGGGATATCGAAGTATTTGCCGTAGCGCTTGACATGCAAGGCGCGATCGAACAAAGCTTTGAAAAAAACTGGTTTACAGAGGAAACTTTATCCCGTCTGCCGCTTGCTGTGCCCATTCAGAAGGCCTGGAAGTTGTGGAAAAGAAAGTGCAAAAATAGTTAATGTCGAGGGAAATGATCGTTAAAGACAGCTATCGTAACAGACAAACATTATTTAACAGAAAAGAGATGGCAGCTTCAAGCTGCCATCTCTTTTGGTGCGTACGCACTTTAGGCGCATATGGCGTAGACTTATTTCGTCGCCTGTTCGTACCGTTTACCGACTGTATCCCAGTCGATGACGTTCCAGAAAGCGTTGATGTACTCAGGGCGCCGGTTTTGATATTTTAAGTAATAGGCATGTTCCCACACGTCCAGTCCCATAATCGGGGTTTTGCCTTCCATGACCGGGTTATCCTGATTGGGGGTCGAGGTGATGGCGAGTTTTCCACCTGATTCGACGATAAGCCAGGCCCAGCCGCTTCCAAAACGGGTGGTAGCAGATTGGGTAAAGGCTTCTTTGAAGGCATCAAAGCTGCCAAAATCACGGTCAATGGCCTGGGCGAGCGCTCCGCTCGGTTTTCCGCCTTCATTTTTCTTCAGCATTGGCCACCAAAAGGCGTGGTTATAGTGACCGCCGCCGTTGTTACGTACGGCAGTACGGATATCTTCCGGGATTTGATCGAGCGACTGAAGCAGTTCTTCAATTGTTTTCCCTTTCCATTCGGGGTGTTTATCGAGCGCAGCATTCAAATTTTTAACATACGCTCCGTGATGACCATTGTAGTGAATTTCCATCGTTTTAGCATCGAAATACGGCTCCAGTGCATCATACGAATATGGAAGCGGTGGCAACTCGAACATGAAAACCCCTCCTTTTTAAATTGAATCCGTCTTACTTAATGTACAACACCATTATATATTTATTCACAAGGTAAATCAAGGAAAACACTATTTAGATAGTGGAATAAAGTCGGGTGGGTTTACGAAAAAAATTTATGTTGCTCAAGGTATACGCTGTTGCCGCTATTACGGGTTTTACATAAGTTTTCGCGGTGTGGGTATGCTAGACGTGAGGAGGTGATCTTCCGATGAATAAAAGCAAAGCGGGCACCAACGTCGATCACGTCAAAAAGCGCAACCAGTCTTCTCAGCAAAATGTGGCCGGTGGTTACGGTTCTGAATTTGCTGCAGAGACCAACGTGCAGGATGTAAAGCAGGAAAACCAGAAGTCGATGCAGAACAAAAAGAAGTAACGTAACGTTGAAGTAACGTAACGTCCATGAAGCTATAGTGTGGGCTATCTTTCGGGTGTGTGCGGGACATGCACTTGCCTGAAGATAGCCCATTCATGATCATAAGCACGTATACCGTTTTCTATAAGTCATTCCATGAATATTTTGACAAATATTCTCAACAGTAGATTCGTTGATCATTTTAACAATCATTTCGTGGATCATTTAATGGATTATCCTGAAATAGATTGCGACGTTTCATTATTTGATGGTGATTTGATGGTGCTACAATGCGGCTTAGGGGTCTATTCATGTGTTTAAAGATAAATAAAGATACATGTGGATAATATCAGCAATCATCGATTGCGTTTACGATGGGTGAAAATAATGGGATGCCTATTGTGTTTATCCGCCAAAGTTGAGTAAAATAATGGAAAAGGTTAAAAGGAGCTAGAAGGTTGTCTTATGTCCAGGTCGGCGACTCTTTTGATATTGTAAGTTATAAATACGATGGGCACATGCATCGGATGTGGCAGGGGAATGTCCTTATATATCATGATGACAGTCGTATCGTATGCGGGAATGCCTATGTGATTGTCACGGAAGCAGATGGATCGACATGGCGAACAAAGGAAGGCGCTATTTGTTTTTTTGATCGCCATGAGTGGTTTAATGTCATTGCCATGTTTCGAGATGATGGTATCCATTACTATACAAACATCAGTACCCCTGCTCGCTGGGAGCAGGGGCGGCTTACTTACATTGATCTGGAACTGGATGTTCGCTTGCTTCCGGATGGTCGGTTGGAAATACTAGATGAAGATGAGTTTCGGGAAATGCGGGAAGTTTTCGGTTATCCTTTAAAAGTGGTGACACGCGCCCGTGAATCGCTAAGTCGCGTTATCCAGCTTATTCAAAACGGACGTTATCCTTTTGATCAGGAGACGGCGCGGGCATATTATCAACAATTCCAGCTGCTTACCGGTCAAAACCTTGAATCGTAGATGAATGAAGCATAAGCGGATAGATTCAGTCGTTTCGGATGTCTCCGCTACCTAGCGTTACAGCGAAAGATATAACTGAACAAGGAGTGAATTAGGTTTTACAAGAACATCTTAAAATGAATATTTAAATTCTTATCGGAGGACCTTCATGGGAGAAATACAAACCAAATGGTTTCTGAGCAAGAAGGGTCAAACATTCGTCGTCAGAACGGCATTGCCTCAGGACGCCGACAAGGTGGTCTCGTTTGTGAAAACGGTGGTCGCCGAGGCGCCTTATCTGCTTACCACCGAAGCAGAGTTTAATGTAACGATCGAGCAGCAAAAACAACTGTTGCAACAAATGCTTCAAGACAATGGGAAACTAGCCATTGTGGCTGAGCATAGCGATGAAATCATTGGGTTTTTGGATTTTCACAACGGAAATCGGCAACGAACCAAACATCAAGGGTCTTTCGGGATGAGCGTGAAATATGAGTTTCGCAACCAAGGCGTAGGCAAAGCCCTCCTGACCGTGTTGATAGACTGGGCGAAAGCACATCCGTGGATTGAGAAAGTTTGTCTTGAGGTCATTGCCGACAATACCAATGCGCTTGGTTTGTACCGAAAATTTGGGTTTGTGGAGGAAGGGATCAAAACAAAAGCCGTCAAGTTGGAAGATAAGAGATACTGCGACCTGATTTTAATGGCTTATTTTGCAAAATAAATGCGGCTGGCTTACCGAGGCCGCTTCATGTCTTAAACGGCAGTCCGAACGTCACAACGATCGCCGTGGAGCACTGCGACCGCCTTACCCGTTTCGGTTTTAAGTTCATCTTGATCTCGATGGAGTTATCTATCTATGATGAGAGTGCTCAGAGTTGTGTGCGCATCGCTTTAAAGACGTCTTCGGCAGCATTTAAAGTGAAGGCCAGGTCTTCTTCGGAGTGCGGTAGCATGGTAAACCACGCCTCAAATTTGGAAGGGGCGAGTAAGATACCGCGCTCTAGCATGCCGTGGAAAAAGCGTGCATAAAGATCAGAACTGGCCTCGTCTGCGTCCTGATAGGTGCGAACCGGTCTATCGGTAAAATGCGTTGAAAAAGCACCGCGATATTGATTGACGGTAAGCGGTATACGGTACGTTTCAGCAAGGGCCTGAAGACCGCCGACAAGTGTGCTGGCCTTCTGCGTTAGATCCTCGTATACACCAGGCGTCTTTAGGACGTGAAGTGTTGCCATACCGGCGCGCACAGAAGCCGGATTACCTGCCATCGTCCCGGCCTGGTACGCCGGGCCGAGCGGTGCGACCCACTCCATAATGTCCCGCCTGCCGCCGTAAGCACCGATCGGCAGCCCACCGCCGATGATTTTACCGAGTGCTGTAAGATCGGCCCTCGCATTGAACAAACTTTGGACTGATCCATAGTGAAAGCGGAAGGCGGTGATCACTTCATCGTAGATGACGAGCGCCCCGACCTCTTTTGCACCTTGATGTACGGCCTGAATAAAGTCCGGATCGGGCGGAACAATACCGAAATTCCCGATAATCGGTTCGATGAGCACAGCCGCAAGTTCAGCACCGTACGTCTCTAGCGCACGATGATACGACGAGATATCGTTGTAGGGGGTGGTGACGACCTCCTGGGCGACGCTTTGGAGGACACCGGCGCTATCCGGGGTACCGAGTGTGGCTGGCCCACTTCCGGCGGCGACGAGGACATCATCGAAGTGTCCGTGGTAGCTGCCTTGAAATTTTAATATTTTACTGCGTCCGGTATAGGCGCGCGCCACGCGCACCGTCGTCATCACCGCTTCTGTCCCCGAATTGGTGAGTCGAATGCGTTCCATCGAGGGGATGGCTTCTCGCAGCATTTCGGCAAATTGGACTTCATAAGGCGTTGAAGTACCGAATAGCGTTCCTTCCTCGCTTACGGCCAGGAGCGCTTCTTTAATTTTCGGATGAGCATGTCCGAGAATAAGTGGTCCGTAGGCGGCCAGATAATCAATGTAGCGGTTATCGTCCACGTCGAACAAATAGGCGCCTTCTCCGCGCACAAAAAAGCGGGGGGTACCCCCGCCGACGGCTTTATAACTACGCGACGGACTGTTCACGCCGCCGATTATAACATTTTGGGCACGTGCGTACCAAATGTCAGAAGTACGCGTTTTCATGGTAGGCTGCATACCGGTTAAACCTTTCTTTTGTTGTTTTTTACTCATCGCTGTTTTTTTTATTCGTCGCGTGTCTGCCCGATAAAAATCCATATATACTCTAAAAGCTGAAGTACACTGATGAGCGCTGCAGCGACGTAAGTGAGTGCGGCTGCCCCCAGTACTTTATTCGCCCCGCGCTGTTCGCTGGTGCTGATGATTCCGAGCCTTTCCATCTGCGCTTTGGCACGTCGCGAGGCATCGAATTCTACAGGGAGCGTTACGACGTGGAATAGGACGGCAAAACTAAAAGCGATAATCCCGAGCAGTAACAGTCCGTTCGCTTTGAACAAAAATCCGGCTAAAAGGAGAAATGGTGCGAGTCCGGAGGCGAGGTTGGTCACGGGGAACATCCAGTGTCGGAAGACGAGCATGGGATCGTGCACTTTGTGCTGAATGGCGTGTCCGACCTCGTGGCAGGCGACGGAGACGGCGGCAATCGACGTGCTATTGTAGACGCCTTCTGAGAGGCGAATGGTTTTGCGAATCGGATCGTAATGATCGGAAAGCGTGCCGGAGACTGGTTCGATCGTGACGTCGTGGATACCATTTGCTTCCATCATACGTTTTGCAGCTTGTGCACCGGTCAGTCCGGAAGAGGCACGCACGCGGCTCATCGCCTGAAAATTGCTTTGCACTTTAAACTGTGCCCAGAGACTTAAACCGAAGGCGATCATAATGACGAGTGTCCACGGTGTCCAGATGATGGGCATGGTTCATCTCTCCTTGTCTGTTCTTTGCAATAACATTTACAATAACCATTAATAATACATTCTATCCGCTTAGGCACTAAGACGTGAGCCGGATGGAAAAAAAGCCGTTCAACTATCCTTTGTAAGGAAGAAAACGTCCACCGGGTTTTATCGCTAAGGTTTTATCGCTTATCTAAACCTATTTTCCCCAAATGGTCAAAGTTTGTCAAGATCCTTTTTTGCTTTTATTCAGTACGCTACGTACCGGTCAAACATTTGTTACAATTGGTTTGTAAACACTTCCTCAAGAAACGTGATAAGATCTAAGCCTAGAACGAACCCTATAGGCCTTCAAGATTTTGCTCAATCATAAAGATACTATCATTTGTTCGTGAGAATAATTTTTTTTGAAAGGAGGTATGGCGCTTTTCTCTCTCGTTTATAGAAGCGGGAGTCTCTTGCGCTGAAAAAGATGAAAAAAATTTTACTGGTCGAAGATGATTTACATTTAAAACATGTACAACATGCTCGCAGCCACTGCGTGCATTAAAAACATATTGACACATCAGAAAACAATGTATAGAATGTTAACTAAGCTTAATCGGATATATTTGTATAGTTAATCATTATTTCCTACAAGAAAGCCGTTTGTTTGCCAGGCATAAAAAAGGATTCGATCTTTAAAGACCACGAGAATGTGACAAAAGAACTTGTGTTTGTACGTGTCAACTGAATGAACGCTCACTCTAGAAAGAGTAGTTTGAACTATTTCTAATTATTTATATCACTTTGAAAAATATAACCAAAAGACCAACCAAACGTCATTTGGCGTATTCGATTGGCGGTGTTTTCTTTGGTCTTTTTGGCGATAAAAACCGAGTAACCATAAAGATAGGAGCGTGGTGGATGTGACTTTAAATAATGGTTCGATAACAGATGCGTGGCAAACTAAAAAAGATGAATGGCAGGCTGTTTATCGTCGTCCCCTGACCCCAGCCATGTTTTTAGAACGTTCCCGCGTGGCCTACCGTGATGTGGAAGCGGCGGTTTACGGTGAGCGCCGCCTCACCTACTATGAACTCTGGGAACGCGTACACCGCCTGGCCAACGCCCTAGCCAGTCTGGGAATAGATAAAGGTGACCGCGTAGGGGTGCTCGCCCCCAATACACTCATGGCGCTTGAAGCCCATCTGGCCGTACCGCTGGGGGGGTGGGTCCTGGTGCCGATTAACATTCGTCTTAATGCGCATGAAATCGCTTACATATTGGATCATGCCGAAACAAAAGCCCTCCTCGTGGATGCTTCACTGTGGGCGGAGCAAGCCTCTATGCTGAAGGAACGAAAAATGTTACAAGTGCTCATTGTCGATCAACTTGCTTCTTTTGAACCATACGAAGAGAATCAAAAGATACATGCAAGTCGCGGGAAACACGGAAATCACGAGACACATGCAAGTCATGAGACGCACGCAAATCAAAAGAGACATGAGAAACACGATACTCAGACAGATTACGAGAGACATAGGGATCATGAAGAGCATAGGCAGCGCTTGCAAGATTATGAGACTCTGATCCGTGATGCCTCTTCTTCGACTCACCCACTGGGTGTGCGTGATGAATGGGACATGATCAGTATTCATTATACGAGCGGCACGACGGGGCGTCCGAAAGGCGTGATGCTGCACCATCGCGGCGCATATCTGAATGCCTTGGCCGAAGT
>PEBX01000215.1 GCA_003050645.1 Candidatus Carbonibacillus altaicus | reverse complement strand
ATACCGCATGTGACGCATGATACGTGCAACACACCGCATGCTACACATGATATGGACAATATAGATCGTATGAATGAGCAGACGACAGAGGCAAGAGACAGGGTATACGGGAAGCGCCAAGTGCTTGCTTCACACCCTATGTACGATACAAATGTAAGGCAAGATGAAGATCACTTAGAGCCGGAACAATTTCGGGCCCTGCAAAGTGCGGTGACACGGGTAGAGATGGAAGAGAGCGTGCGGCATTATTTGCTCATGCTCATTCAGGCGACGCGTCAGGATGAACGGCTTATGCTCGGAGCCTCACCGCGTGCATCGCTTTCTCTGTACCGTGCAGCCCAGGCGCTCGCTTTTATTCGCGGTCGCAGTTATGTCTTACCGGACGATATTCGCGAACTTTTACCGAATGTTCTTGCACATCGGCTGATCGTGAAAGAAGAGGCGCTCTATGCCGGAGACACGGCCGAGAGCATTCTTTCGAATTTGCTAGGGACGATTCCTGTACCGATTGATAAAAAACGTTAACCGGGGTCTTCATCATGCGACATGTGCTTCGTAGTCTCGTTCAATTTTTACTTGTACTTTTTGCCCTGTACGCTTACCGTCAATTTCAAGGCGGTTTTGTAAGTAATTTTTTGTTTTTTTCTTTTTTAGGTGTCGCCGTGTTCGAAGGGTGGTCTTTTGTCACGCTTCTTGCCGGCTTCCGGGGTGAACGGACGTTTTCGCCATCGCGCCTCGTGTCTGGTGAGACGCTGGAAGTCGCCTTAAAGATCACTTCTCGCATGCCATTTCCCCTTTGCTGGCTGCGTGTCGAAGAAGCGCTGCCGCCAAAGTTAAACCGGGAAGAGGAATCTCCGTCTTTTTTTCATCTTTGCCTTTTTCGTCGTCATATCCAAAGCGCGTATAAGATGCATGCTCTGCCGCGCGGGGAACATGCTTTCACGTCCATGAGCTGGGAAGGCGGATCGCTCTTCGGCCTCATCACCATGCGCGGATCGCTCTTAAGCGATGATACGGTTCGCGTCTTACCGCGTCTTTTGGACATAGGACGTCTTCAACAGCAAGGTCTCATCAGCAAGCTCTCCGCCGTGCGCGTGAGCGATGATCTGGAATGGTCGGATGTTCGCCTATATCAGCCAGGGGACAAGCTGTCCCGGATACATTGGAAGGCTTCCGCCAAAGCGGGAAAATGGATGACGATGCGCTCGCTTTCCGATGATGAGAAAAACCTTTTCCTCGTTCTTGATACAGGTTATTTGGCTTATACCGATGATGCTCAGTTTGAAAAAGCGGTGTCTCTCACGGCCACTTTGGAACGCTGGGCCAGAAGGCAAGGCTTTTCCGTCGGCCTCATCACCGTTCAGGGCCGCGCGCTGATCACCATCCCTCCAAAAAATGATCTCTACTGGAAACAGGCGTTGGAACGGGTGCTCGTTCGCATTGAGCGGACGACGACACCTTGGCGCGAACTTTTTGCAGACGACAGTCGAGACTGGAAAGAGGCGTTGTGGGTCGTTATCAGTGGAAAAGATGAGAGTTTGCACAAACTTCGAGCGAGGATGGGAAAAATTGTACCCTACTCTTCGTCCAAGACACGCATCATGATAGTAGAAAGCATGCGTGTTCATCGCCCCGGGGCGCGCTACGCTACACGGGCTGGTGGAGAGATACGGTAGTCGCTACCGGTTAAGATGCTCTGGGAAATGTGGTCGTTCCATGCTTCCAGTAATAAAATGAAATGATTCAAGTGACTGCTAGAGGGGAGGGTCAATTGATTTGAAGCGTGCGCTGAGCTGGGACGAGCGTCTGTGGCAGGGTCTGGGTTATGCGGTATGGACGGCGATGCTTCTGATCAGTCTCGACGTCATGCCGGTGTTAACCGATACGGCGCCCGATAAAGTGTTTTCCTTCCGTCTCCTGTTTGCGGTACTCCTTTTGACCGTCTATATCGTCCCCTGGCGAGTATTAGAAGGCTTTTTTTTACTGCTGGAAGCGATGCTTTGGTGGTTATGGAACACGCCGGAGGGAAGTGTATGGGCGGTGGGCGGACGGCTCTTCGAACGTTTTGGGGAGTTTCTCACGTTTTCTTTTGCAGTTGACGCTTGGCGACCATTTTTTTTCATGCCCGCCGTTCGCACGTTGATGTTTGGTCTGGGGGTAGCTGTTTTCGTTTGGGTTTTTGTAAAACCGCTTTTTCTTTCCTATCGGGTGCTTGTTCTGGGCCTTTTTCCGCTCCTTCTCATCACCGTCACCGATACTTTTTTCCCTTATGAGGGGCGTGTGACGGCGAGTATCGTTTTTATCATGCTCGTGTTTCTCCTCGTCTGGCAGACGATCGGCCGGCAGCTTTTTTTCAAGTATAAAA
>PEBX01000214.1 GCA_003050645.1 Candidatus Carbonibacillus altaicus | reverse complement strand
TAAAAAGGAATACAATATAGTAACATAACGCAGATGATCGATAGAAATTTTTATGATCCAAAGCAGGAACGGCACAGGAGGGAGAGGACATGACCCAAAAAAGAATCGGTATAGTCGCTTCTTTGGATGATACGGGAGATGCGTATCGATTGGATAAAACGTATGTTGAGGCAGTTCAATCCGAAGGCGGAGAAGTCTGGATGATCCCTTACCTCGATACGAAAGGAAAGGACGTAGAGCAGTCGCTTAAAAGGATGCTGGATTGCATATCCGGGATCATCCTCGTCGGCGGCGGAGATATCGATCCACATTATTTTGGGGAAGAGCCGAGGGTCGGACTGGGGCGTGTCACGCCTGATCGCGATGCTTTTGAAATAAGACTCGTGCAGGCTGCTTGGGAAAAAGGATTACCGCTTTTCGGCATATGTCGGGGGATGCAGGTCCTCAATGTTGCTCTGGGAGGTACGTTATATCAGGACATTAATAGGATCCCGGAATTTTACGTCCAGCATATGCAAAAAGCGCCTAAATCATACCCTATGCACCGCATTACTGTAGCCGTAGGTTCTCATTTAGAAAACGTGCTGAATGCAAGAGAAATGAAGGTGAACAGCTTCCATCATCAAGCCGTGCAAGACGTTGCGCCGCCGCTTCAGGCCATCGCCTGGAGCGATGACGGTCTGATTGAAGCGATCGAGTCAAGACGGACGGTAAACGGCAACATGATCTGGACGCTCGGTGTTCAGTGGCATCCGGAAGCATTATGGGTAGGTGGCGATGTGATGAGTCACCGTCTTTTTCAAGCATGGTTCAACACTTTACCCGAACGACTGTAATCTTTTAAGACAAAAATAAAACATAAACATAGACGAATCTTTGAGCTACCCATTGGATAGGTGTCCATGGAACAAGATTTGTTTTTCACAGATCCTGTTCTTTATGGCTCCGCTTTATGGCTCCGATTGATATCTCTCAAGCTTTCATCTCGTATGAGTAGGGCGTGTTTGAACCATGACCGGCAGACAAGCCGGTTTTTTTGTTGCAAAAAATCTTCAACTACGCTCTAAAACAGCTTGCCGGAAAGATACGGAGCTGCTATAATGTCTTTAAAAGTTAAACATTGTGTCCTCATAATAAGGACAAAAAGAAAACTATAATGAGCTACCCGATGCCAAGCATCGATCGGAGGGAGAGAAACCATGCTCGTCGTACAAAAATACGGCGGTTCATCGCTGGCGACGGTCGATCATCTTAAGACCGTAGCCGAGAAGATCATGAAAGACCGTGCGCGCGGACTGAATCTCGTCATCGTTACCTCCGCCATGGGCAAGACGACGGATGAACTTTTGAAGCTCGCGTATGCCGTGCATCCGGAACCGGAAAAACGAGAACTTGATTGTCTGCTCTCAACCGGAGAGATGGTCTCTGCAGCGCTTCTCGCTTTAAAACTCTTGGAACGAGGGGTTAAGGCACGGGCGCTTACCGGGGCTCAGGCCGGAATGTTAACCGATGATAGGCATTCGGAAGCGACGCCGCTCGCTCTTCACGCGGAGCGACTTAAGACGCTTCTTGCAGATGGCGTCATACCGGTCATCACTGGTTTTCAAGGGATGACGATAGGCGGTGAGATTACTACCCTGGGGCGTGGTGGTTCGGATACATCGGCAGCGTATCTGGCCTATGCGCTGGGGGCGGCACGGGTCGAGATTTATACAGATGTCGAGGCGATTTATGATAAAGACCCCCGGCGTACACCGGAGGCCGTCAAATATTCGGAGCTTTCTTATGAACAAGCCCTAGAACTCGCGGAAAACGGAGCCAAGGTCCTGCACCCGGCAGCGATTCGCTGGGCGATGCGGGGACGTGTTCCACTTCTTGTCGCGCATTATGCATCCCGCGCCCCTTATTCGGAAGGAACGTGGGTCACGGATGTACCAGCGAACATCGCAGCGATGCGCACGACGACCATGGTTGAGAGCAACATGCTTTCTAAGGAAATAAATTCATAACGTCCGTGAAAATTTTCTCCACCAGCAAAAATGTTCGGCGTCGGTAGTCCCATGTAAGACAGCTGGGAACCGTCCGTACCGCCGCGAATGGGCTGGATGCACGGGGAGATGCCGAGGCTTTGATAAGCGCGTTCGGCGATGGTGATGATCTCGCGATGCGGTTCGATTTTTTCTTTCATGTTGTAATACTGATCGTGGATCTCTACCTCAATGCGCGCACGCGGTTCTAGGTCACGGAGGTTCTGGGCGAGCTTTCTCAGGGTTTCTTTCCTCTGTTCAAAGCGGTGGCGGTCAAAATCGCGTATAATGTAATGGAGCGTTGCTTTTTCCACATCGCCTTCGAGCCCAAGGAGATGATAAAAACCTT
>PEBX01000213.1 GCA_003050645.1 Candidatus Carbonibacillus altaicus | reverse complement strand
CTCGAGCAGCGGATTGGGCTTCGGCTTTCTCACCTTTCGCGTGAGGGAAAGCTCAAACGGGTGAGGGGAAACTTTCCCTTCAAGAGGGGTTCGGATGAACTCCGGATTCCCGGGAGCGTTCGACGAGCTTTTTTTCGTCTTTGATCCGTTCCAAAGCCGCTTTGAATTTGATGGAGCCAAGGATGGATTTTGTTCGTTTCACGAGTCGCCCCTCCTTTGACAGAAGGAAACAACATAGCTTCAGCATTTGTCCAGTCTGAGGGGCGTATGACAGGGAAGATGAAAGGGTGGGGCGCCGGCGAGGGAAAATACCTCGTTTGAGGTATTTATACTTCGCTTCAACTTTGGTAAGTAAGTAAGCAGAGAGAGACACAAAGATTTTGATGTTAGTTTTGAGGGATGTAGTAATATGTGATATGGTTCTGTTTGCAACGATTCATCGAGAGTCTGTCTATCACTGAACTTTATCAGATTGAATTGATGAGAAATTAATTGCCGAGGCCGTATGTTTGAATTTTTTGGGAAAGGAATACTTGCTTTGATTAGATGAATACTATAAATGGGTTCGATTTCTTTCAAAACGATGAGGTTTTTCCCGACCTTCCAGGTAAATTAGGAAGGATTTCATGATTTGCAGAGGTTTCTGGTCCAGACGGGTCGTTGCCGCGGTTGTTGTCGTCAGCATCTTGGTCGTTCAACTGTTTCTGGGTGTTTCGCAAGCCATAGCGTCCCCGAGTGCTGGGCTCTCTTGGGGTCCGGTGTATGTTGGGAACCTAAAGTTGTATCTGACCAACCCGCATGTAGGCTACGCTGGACCTAAGTTTCCTTATGCGGAGCATGTCAATTTCCGTGTTGATAGGAAAGTCAACAGCTGGAGTTACACTCCTGTTGCGAATTATCACATTACGAAGTATGGATAGTCATGAGTATACGTTTGGGAATCCATATCTAATCGGGTCGTCTTTGATAGTTGCACGAGCAACTGGGGTGACACTGCTCGGAAAGCCGCAGCTGCGATCTATGATTTCACCCAAACACTACTGAGTAACGCGGATTGGATTGCCTTTGCAGCGATTGTCACCACCCTCACAATGGTGATAATCGATGCCATCGTCATCGGCGATCCGATTCCCATCTTGCCGCTTACGGTAGAACAACCCGGCCAAGGGCTACCACCGTCGCCCAAGAATTGCCCGCCAGGGTTAATATCTTCTCCCGGAAAGTGTCAGTTGGAGCCACCCGGTGGCCGGTGAAGGGTTTAAGGAGGCAAAGCGAATGACGATCAGGAAGGCCTATCTTGTTCATGGTCTGCCTGAGGATTTATGGCGAGGTGTTTTGGAGTTTTACCTTCATCGAGCCGAATCCTTTAAGGTTCGTTTCCCCAACGACGAGGAGTTGGGTTGCGGAAAGAACGATTTCCTATCATTGGACGGTATCAAAGTTTCGCCATGGGGTGGTATGAACGATGCCATTGAGGTTTTTGGATTGTTGACCCCCGAATCAAGAAGATTATTCTCTTCAAACCGCCTATGGGATTTTGAATTATTAGTTGGAACTGAGACGTTGTTGCATGTGTCTGATTTTATCGTTCGAATGGTCTTCGCGACCTCAGAGGAGCTACGTGAATTGGAGGCAATAGGGATTGATACCGGTCGATGGGTTCCGGTTGATTTGAATGTACCACATCCTCCAGTCATTCCTTTTTCGGATCAGGAGGTCGCGCAGTTAAGAGAAATACTGTACGAGGTATTAAGGGAACTCGAGGAGCGTAACAATGAAACATAGGCTCTCCAAGGGGTTAAGTCCGAGATCGTGTGTAAAATTGCCCTCTTCGGCGAATGGAGCGGTGAGCACTTAGACCGCTTTGGCACAAGCCTGATCTGATTTTCTCGAGGCTTGCTGCGGCTTCTTCCATGCCTCATACTCGTCCATGGTGAGATATTTCCGCCCCGTCGTCCATTTTTCGTCGATTTCCATCAGGAACGCCCCCAACAGACGGATCGCCGATTCCCGGCTGGGGAAGATGCGCATGACGCGTTCACGGCGCCGAATCCCTTCACCCAGCCGTTCGACGCCCGCCCAGACGTTCGACGCCGTTGGTCGTGCGTATGCGCCGCCGATTTCGCTCAGGGAAGAGCAAAACAGCGGTTCCATCATCAACCCCATCCTCCAACACCTGCACCCTCCGGCGGGCGCTTCTTGAGGCGTCGGGAAGCAACCGGGAAGCGTGCGAGCGGGTTGCCGAAGGGATCGCCCGGAGGGACTGGAACGCGGTGGAGGAGGGTTTACGGGAAGCGCGGGTCCGGGCGACGCGGCGGGGGAAAGCGCGCGTGCGTCGACTGGAGCAATACCTCCGTCACAACTGGGAAGGCATGATCGCCCTGCCGGAGGC
>PEBX01000212.1 GCA_003050645.1 Candidatus Carbonibacillus altaicus | reverse complement strand
GGGTGATGGCTGGCGACTTTACGTCCGCTTGAAAGAGCCGCCGTCCACAGAACGAGCAGTAGGAGAAGAACGCTGATCACACCGGTCGTCCAGAAGATGCCTGCGTGTCCGTTCTGGACGGTGTGGTACGGTCAACTTTAACAGAGTAGACCCTCATGCCGCTGAGACGGCACCATCAGAAGCATGAAATGTTATACTTTATTTCAGGATGTACCCCCATGCCGCATTGTAGCATCATCAGACGATGAAACGTCGCATCCTATTTTTTTAAGGATAGAACATTATATTACAGTATATTAAAGAAAACCCATTACAATGGAGAGGATGGGCATTCTTGGATGAAATGGTGGTTGAGCAATCTTGACGCGTAACCAAACGATTGAACGGAAGAATATCCATCGTCTCGCTGGAGCCCTTGGTTACATCTATATTCTCACAATCACTGTGTGGATAGTCATCACCTTCGTTTATCAAAAAATACTGTACCCCGCTGAACGCATGGAGAGTTTTTATGATGGATTAACCTACTACTCCGTACACAAGGGATATATCGGGTGGGACCATGGATCAAAAAGCATCGTCTTCTTCTTAAGCAGTCTCATCCCCATCGCAACATACGACGCATTGAAAAGAGAACAGACTTCTGTTGTACATCTGGCAGGCATGATCTTCGGGGTCATCAGCTTTTGGACACTAAGTCTCTCCTTCATTCTTCAAGCCTTTACGATGGAATACGCAATCGGGTTGTTTCAGTCAGCCGAAGACCCCTTAACGCAACACTTTGCCGTTAACTTGGCAAGATGGAGTGGTGATGGGGGCGGTTTCTCCTTAAGCTTGTATACTATTTCATACATGTCATTAGCGCTGTGGATCGCCTTTCTTCTAAAAGGAGATCATTCTGTTTCTACCCTAATGAAATTTTTATCCGTCATAACAGTGGTCGCCCACATCGCCGTACCCATCGCCGTATTTATCGCTTTCATAACGACAAATAAGAACTATAACGACTTGAACGGAATAGCCGATATCCTCTTTATCATATGGCTTTTTTTCCATAGCAGACGCCTTTGGAGGAGAGAAATGTAAAGTAAGAGAGGGTGTTAATAGATACGTGTTTACTTCTAGCAACATGTTTGAAGCAATTATACTGTTTTTAGACTATTGATTTCGATGCGATACTTCTTTAGCATTTTTGATGCCTAAGAAGAATGTGGATCAGGTTAATCGTAACCTCTAAGGCGATGCAGGGAAGATATCTCAATATTTGAATGTTATAGATATAGATAAGATTTTTTTAAATATTCATGAACGAAGATGAGAAGATGATAGGAGGGTTCTCGTCAGAGTTGTTCATATCCAGACCGCCCCTGCTATTCACACTGAAGTAGCGGTGGACTGGCTTTTAGAAGGGGATATACGTGAGCTGATGGAGCTGAAGCATGTGAGCGGATTAAGAACTATAATTCAATGAATAACCTGATTTAAAACTTTATTTAAAACATTATTGAAAAATTGATAATAGATGCTAAAATATACATCAACTAACGTTAACGTTAACTGATTGACAAGGTCATACATTTTGTTTATCATTTACATACATATAACGTAAACGAAAAAGAAGGGTCGGGTTCGTTCGTATGTTGCAGGGGGGATATACTATCTCTGATCTGGTCCGTGAATTTGGCGTCACAGCCCGAACCATTCGTTATTATGAAGAAATCGGTTTGCTTAAACCGCACCGGACTGCCGGGCAGCAACGTATTTACAGTCGACGCGATCGGGCGCGCTTAAAACTTATTTTACGGGGTAAATTGTTGGGATTTTCCTTACAGGAAATCGCCGAGCTCATTCAGTTATATGAGATTGATCCGACGGCGCGCCGTCAGTATGAGGAAGGGCTTAAGCTAGCGCACAAGCATTTGGCCGAGATCAGACGACGCATTGAAGAGCTGAAACATTTAGAAGAAGATCTTGTGGAGGCGATCCAGCAGACAGAAGCTGAGTATCAAAAACTTATAGCGGATGAGGGTCATCAAAAGCATTAATCAGTGTACATGGAGCGGTAAGAACGCATATGACGGGAAGATTTAGTATTCTTAAAATTAATATCTATCTTTAAACACATATTGACATCTTATACAGAATCCTTAAGCAGAATATTTAAGTCGAATCCGGTGATTGAGCCGGTAAAACACCGCACTTCTTACAAGAAAAAGTGGCGCGCAGTGAATTGGGCCGCAAGACGGACAAAGGATTTTATACGTTTTAAACGGTAGATCAAAGAAAAGTAATGTAAGATCGCACATTGTTAGACGGTATCAGCACATTGTAGTTATAATTTGTAGTTATAAATAGTAGTTATGGATGCATAAATTTGTGATCTTGGGCGCTTGTCAGCGCTCTTTTTTTTATATATAGTTAATTCTAAGGAAACAGACAACAGC
>PEBX01000042.1 GCA_003050645.1 Candidatus Carbonibacillus altaicus | reverse complement strand
ATCACCCATCAGCGCCACTTCATGGCTCATGCATCATCACTCCTAGGTACAGCCGCCCATCCTCGACCTTCACGGGGACTTCCCGAGGCTTCAGCGTTCCTTCCTCGCGCAACATGTCCCACTCTGCGCCGCACGTAAAACACTTGACTGTTTTGGCCTCCGCGATGTTCGTCAGAAGGTCACCGCAACGACTGCAGCGGCTTTCAAACGCCTTCAGCACGCCATGACGGCTGATATAAAGATAGTACGCCTCTCGCCCAACAAAAACAAGATTGGCGGCCCCCGGAGAGCGCGCCGGACGGTCAGATACGGGTACCCACGTAATGCCATTCAGTCCGTCAACCGTATCTTCAATCCGCTCGGCGTACATCTCCACCAAGGGAGCAGCCACGGCTTTCACGGTGTCAAAAAGACTTTTGGCCATCTCATGCCAGAATTCGCGTCGATTCATCATTCATTCATCCAATCGTCGACGATCTCCTTGGCCAAGGCAACGACGTCCTCGAGGCGCGCGCGGACGACATCCGAAAGCATAAGCCCAAGATCCAGCGACTCAGGTTGGACGCCGATCATCTTGAGCCGCCGAGGGGTCGTCCCGCGCAGCTTCGTGAGAAATAAGATTTCCGAAAACGCCACCTGATGTACAGAAAGCTTAGGCGTCATCACCGCTGGGATGTCTTCAGCACCCAGCACGAGCACCGTTCCCGGGGGCCGATTGGCGTCCACGGCATCGACAACGAGGAGCGCCTCCGCCGCTTCGACCGGGACGAGGAGCCGGATCCCGTCGGTGCCGCCGTCGATAAACTCGATGCCGGGTGTGCCCAGGAACGCTTCCCGGAGCAGGGGAAGGGCGTGCACCCCCACCCCTTCATCCGAAAACAGTGTATTGCCCAAACCCAGAACCGTGATACGCGGCGGAGGAACCGGCGGACGGGAAGCGCGATCATCCGACATCCAGCGTCTTCCTTTCGCCGGCGGTGTCCTCCTCCGCTTCGATGAGGTGCGCACGCTTTGCCGTCTTGTAGCCGGTAATCATGGAGGAAATCGTCCCCGAACGTTCCACGAGGTCATCGCGCACGGACATGTACACGTGGACGATCACGAAGAGGATGATCAACCAGGCGAAGATGTGGTGCCAGGAACGAATGGAAAAGCTGTCGCCGAAGACGAGGAACATCCACGAGACCAAACGCCCGAAGACTGTATCCAATTGCGGTTCGAAGAACAAGAAAAAGCCAGTGAGGATGACGATGAGCGACATCACGCCGAACAACCAATAGGAAAGCATGGCCAGCGGATTGTGTCCTACGTAATGAGGCTTTCGGTTCGGGAGGAAAAGGTAATATTTCACCGTCTCCCACATGCCCGACCAAAACCGGCGTCGAAACGGATGTTCACGCGTATAACGGTTGCCGAAAAAAACCCAGTAGAGGCGGAAGACCCATCCAAGCGTAAAGATGAACGCCGTGATGAAATGAACGATGCGCACCCATCCCATGAGAAACGCGTCGGCTTCGCCTGAGCTCGCCGCATGAACGAACGGGTTACCGATGTAAACGCCTGTCACAAAAAGTACGAAGATCGACAGGGCGTTCACCCAGTGCCAGACCCGAACAGGAAACTCCCACACGTACACTTTCACGGTGCCCGGCTCCACGGCTTGATAGATGGGGTCTCGCCTTCTTATCTTTCCGGTTTCTCCAAGCGGCGTTTGCACGCCGATGCCGGTCGGCTCCGCCATCGGCAGCACCCCCTTTACTTTTTTCCAACATAAATATCTGTTAACGTCTGTCCTGAAATAAGATATGACATTTCATTCTTCTCTGGTGCCGCCCCCAGGCCTGCTGGTGCCGCCCCCGCGGCATGGGTCTATGCCCAAACTACTTTGACTTACATGTCCAAAAACACTTCGTACTGCCGCTGATCCGCAAGATCCGTCAAGTGCACCGCACATGCCATGCACGGATCGAAGGAGTGGACGATCCTCAGAATTTCCACCGGCCGCACGGGATCTTCTAGTGGCGCGCCAATGAGCGAGGCTTCGTACGCGCCGATGTTGTTATTGTGATCGCGCGGTGAGGCATTCCACGTCGTCGGCACGACGGCCTGGAAACGCTCCACCTTGCCGTCTTTGACGATCACCCAATGTCCGAGCGCGCCACGCGGCACTTCGGCCCAGCCGACGCCCTTCGCTTCCTTCGGCCATGTTTTCGGATCCCACTGGCTGTTGTCAAACGTGGCTAAGTTGCCGCTTCGGATGTTCGCAAACAGCTGATCCATGTCTTCGCGGGCAAAATGGGCGATCAACGAAGCATCGATGGCTCGGCCCAGTGTCCGTCCGATGGCCGAGTGCATCCAAGTGATATCCACGCCGATCTCCCGAAGCGAGCGGTCGACGGCCTCGCGAATGCGGTCGTTCTTCTTCGCGTAGCCGACGATAAGGCGCGCAAGAGGTCCCACTTCCATCGGCTTTTCCATCCAGCGCGGCGATTTCACCCAGCTGTATTTGCCTTCGACGTTAAGCGTCTCAAACGTCTTCGGCCCCTCATAAGCGATCGTCGTCTCCCCTTCCCACGGGTGCTTGCCGATGCCGCCCGGTTTACCGTCATAGGTGTACCAGGAATGATCGACGAACTCTTGAACCTGTGCCAGATCGCGCGGGTCGACATCGTGCACCTCGTTTAAGTTAAAGTCGAGCACCGCGCCCCGCGGGAAGCGATATGAGTCCACGTCGTAGATGCTCGTCGGAGAAAAGTCGCCGTAGGCCAGGTAATTTTTGAGTCCACCGCCGAAAGTCCAGTCTCGGTAATACTTGGCGAGCGTGAGCACATCCGGCAGGTAGACTTGATCCACGAACTCGAGCGCCATGTCGATCTGCCGGTCGACTTCTGTTAGCCGGGAGGTGTTTAAGGCGTTGTCCATGTTCGGATCGATCGGCCACGGTACACCGCCGACGACATAGTTCGGGTGCGGGTTGCGGCCGCCGAAGATCGTGTGGATGCGTACGATTTCTTTTTGCCAATCCAGCGCTTCGAGATAATGGGCGACCATGATGAGGTTGACCTCCGGCGGCAGTTTGTATGCCGGATGCCCCCAGTATCCTGTGGCAAAGATGCCGAGTTGGCCGCTTTCGACCAATTTCTTGATCTTGTCTTGAACGTCTTTGAAGTAGCCCGCCGTCGACTTGGGCCAGCGAGAATACGACTGGGCGATACGCGCCGCTTCGTTCGGATCGGCATCGGCCGCCGCAAGCACATCGACCCAATCCATCGAGTGCAGGTGATAGAAGTGCACGACGTGATCATGAATGATCACCGTCGCATCCATGATGGCCCGGATCAAATGGGCGTTGTGTGGAATGCGGATGCCCAGAGCATCCTCCACCGCTCGGACCGAAGCAAGCGCATGGACGCTGGTGCACACACCGCAAATACGCTGCGTATAGGCCCACAGGTCCCTCGGATCGCGGTCTCTGACGATGAGCTCGATACCTCTTACGGCCGTACCAGAGCTGTATGCTTTTTGAATGGTCTTGTCCTTCACTTCCGCTTCGATGCGCAAATGTCCTTCAATCCGCGTGATCGGATCGACCACGACGCGCTCATCTGCCAATGAAATTCCCCTCGCTTTCTCGCCGATATCCTATTCGCGATTCGCGCTCGCCGCGCGCGGTGACGCCCGGCGAGATCCGCTTCCTTCAACGTACTTTACAGCGTACTTTACTGCCCGATTTCGATGTCCTCCTGGGCCTTGACGTCAGTCTTTTTCTTGGTGATTCGCCCTTTGGTGATGACCGTCGCCGCTGCGTGCACGGCGATTCCGGCCGCCACCGCGCCCGTCATCACAGCACCGACGCGCTCCGGATTGATCGTCGTCTGTGTACCCGGAAGTTGGACGACGCGGGCATAAAACGGCGCTTCGTCCCAGAAATTCGGCGCCGCGCAACCGATACACGGATGTCCGGACTGAATGGGCCAGCTCAACCCCCCGTTCCAGCGCAGTTCCGCGCAGGCGTTGTACGTCGTCGGGCCGCGGCAACCGAGCTTGTACAAGCAATAGCCTTGCCGAGCACCCTCGTCGTTAAACGTCTCGGCGTACAGACCAGCATCGAAAAACGGGCGGCGTTGGCATTTGTCGTGCAGCCGGTGGCGATAGTACGCCTTGGGCCGGGCGAGTTCATCGACTTCCGGGAGCGTGCCAAAAATCACGATGTGCGCCAGGGTGTTCGTCATCACTTCCCCGATCGGCGGACAACCGGGAATGCGGATGAACGGCACGCCCGGTGGGACAAAGTCGGTGACCGCCTTGGCCAACGTCGGATTGGGCTTGGCTGCCGGAATACCGCCCCACGTCGCACAGCTTCCCATCGCCACGACCGCCTTGGCTTTGGCAGCCACTTCGCGGAACGTCTCCTCCGCCGGACGACCAGCGATCGTAAGCGCCCCTGGAAGAAGCGGGAGGCTCCCTTCTGCCGCCAAAATATACTCCCCTGGGTATTCATTCATGATTTTTAAAATATGCTCTTCCGCTGCTGTTCCCGAACCGGCCATCAAGGCCCCGTTGTATTCCAACGCAATCATGTCGAACAAGACCTTCTGCATGTTCGGTTGATAAGAACGAATGAAAGATTCGGTCGGACCGCTGCAGCTTTGAAAGTCCATCCAGATCACTGGCAGGCGCGGCCGCGTCTCCATCGCATGGACGACCGTGGGTACCATCTTGAGCTTCAAGCCGAGCGCCATGGTGATGGCCGTCGCAACTTTTAAAAACTCGCGACGCGTGACACCCTGTTCACGCTGTTCTTCATAAATGGTCTTGCGCTTTACCGCCGTCGCCATCGGCGTCCCCCTCTCCCCTGTACAGCGCTTAACTAGGTTCCACCTGAAAGCGCTTGTAAATATCGAGAACAATGTGTTACTCCTATCTATCTATCGCAAGCATAGCAGAAATGATGACCGTGGACAATGTGTTTAACATCGACAATTTCATGACAAGCCTACGGCTTTTTGACACAAACTATATAAAAATGCAAAAAAATCGCTTAATGTTTGGGGTCGGTCGGTTTCGTCACGTCATCCGTCAGTTCCTGAGCAGACTTCCTGAATTCTTTGATCGTCGTCCCGAAGGCCCGACCGATTTCCGGAAGCTTATTCGGTCCAAAAATGATCAACGCCAACAGCAGAATCACCAACAATCCAGTCAAACCGATATTTTGAACACCCATCGAAGCACCTCCTTTCTACTAATCGCACTCTTCATTCTCATTTTTCGCTCTCATTGTACTCCAAGTCACATAGGCTGTCAAGCATAACTACAGCATTATCTGCTCATATCTATTTTTTCTTTTGCTTGGGTCTCGTAGGATCTCATCGCGCTTGAATGCGTCTAACATCGACTATTAACGTTCATCTTTCCACAATTCCTCAAGGATTTTTTCTCGATTTAGCAAAAAGTACTTAGTGATTTGTACATGCTCGGGCATGTCGTACTCTATATCCGTAATTTTTTCTTCGTCAAAGCGATAGATCGTCGCATCCGGGTATCCCAATAAGATCGGCGAATGGGTGGCGATAATGAATTGCGCCTGGCGGTCCGTCAGCTCTCGGAGCACCCTCTGAAAGACGAGTTGCCTTGAAGGAGATAAAGCGGACTCCGGCTCGTCCAACAAATAGAGCGCTTTCCCCTTGAAACGGTGCAAAAACAAAGACATAAACGCCTCACCATGGGACTGGTGATGGGGCGATTTACCGCCATAATGTTTATATCCACTACTGTCGACCTTATCCAGATAAGAAGCAAAATGATAGAACGTCTCGGCACGAATTTAAAATTTTACTTAGACCAAAGCACGATATGCATGTGTATACGGTGGATATTTATAAGATTCTTTCGGCCGAAACCGTGGATATCCGTTCTGATGCACCTCTTCATCGATGCGCCCGGCAGAGGCGATATACCTCGCTTTTGCTGATGCCATCCAGTCCCGATGTGCACATCCGCGCATCGACCGTGCGGGGCTTGCACCTTTCATATACGCTTCCTGGATGATAGAGACTAGCGCTTGTTCCGCATACACAAAAGAAGAAGGTGGTTTTGCCACCTTCTTCTTGTAATGACCGATACTAGGTTAAAATTACCGATACCAGGCACTGATCGAATCTCCGTCAGACTCAGCTCCTGCGCCGCCGTCATAGTTTGACGAGTAGGCTTCCGCGTACCATCCGATCCGTGCGTTTTCCGCACTTGCTTTGTGCCAAATAGTGTTCGTGGAACCATGAGTATTAACAAAAGTCTCGTCTGACTTAACCTCGGTCTGTTCTTGGGTTGTAATGTTTTCGCTGATCTTTAAAGCGCCAATCTCATCCTCTATTTCCTGGGGGGTTAGATTGTTTTTGTTGATTTTTGTTTTCTTAACAGGAACAAAATCGACGTCTCCCGTCTTGTCATTAAAGACGACCTTTACATTAAGCTGCTGCTCTCCCTTAAAGACTTTAATTGGTTCTCTGGTGCCATCCTGATGTATCTTTCCAAAGATGATCATTGACTCGCCCGGATCGTTTTCTGCTTTTGATTCGAGTTTCCCGGACTTAGCGCCGCCAGTATCATCTTCTATCTGTTGAGGCGTCAGGTTTTGATCGCTGTTTTTAACCACATTTCTTTTGATAGGATCAATATTATTGGCCCATGCGACGCCGGTGCCCACCAGAAGGACGGCTAGCACCACCAAGGACAAAGCGAACGTTAACCAACCCTTTTTGGAATACATGTTATCTCCTCCTTGATATTTATGATGATGTATGCTATCTCCTGTCTGACTTTTATGATGATGCATGCTTTCTCCTCGCCGATTTTTAAGATCACTGGTAAAAAGTTCAATTACATTCTATCACGACAAGGTTTCTTGGATCAGTTCATCTCTTTTCATTTGCATCACCTCCATTCCTGGGCGGAATGCCCCGTGTTCAGTGCGTGCTGGTACATCACCTCCTTTCCTGGACGTAATGCCCCACGTTAAAGCGCGTACTAGAAAGAACGAGCGGCTATCTAAGCGACTCTGCAACTCTCAGCATATCTTTTAAAGGCAACGAACCACTCCTATCTTCCAGTTTGTAAACCACCCCCCCGTCCTCCCATGTAAGCGTGCGACGTATTTTTACGGTAGGTTGTATACTTGTGGGATTCATTTCTATGACAGGGACCTCTTTCCAGTAAGCCGTTTTACCCTGCACCTTCACTTCCTGCGTGGTATCATCGCCCCGAAAGATGTTACGCTCATTGCTGATGGTCAGGAGTAGTTTTTTGCTCTTCTCTCTAGGAACGCCATAAATCACACTGACAAAACCCCGGTCGCTTCCCTCCTGTCTATCTCCGGTCATAGAGATGCGCTCATATCCTGAGGGTAGGTAAGCAGGCAGATGAAAGGAAAAGCCAACGAATGCTTGAGCTTCGGCAGTCGTAGAGAACTCAGGAATGCGTTTGGCTTTTCCTGCTTCTACCTCTTCAAGGCCGCCGAACCGAACGCCGTCACTTCCAGGATGATCCAATTTCGTTACCCTATAACCCTCTTCCGTGCGGATAACTTTGTAGGCAACAGAAAGTACCGGGGAAATGACTTCTTTTTCAGCCCAAGCCCTGGCTTCCGGAGAAAGGCTAAAAATTAGACTTATTATAATTAGCACAGCAGAAACGGTTGCAAAAGCAGCTTTCCGCCACCGTGCAAACACGATTTTGCCTTTTCCTTGGCCTATTCCTCGATGCACAGGGAGGTTCGCTTTAATCCTTTGAGCAAAATTAGGATCTACGTGGATGCCCTCAGCTTCTTTAGCCATCGCCGAGCGCAGCCATGCTTCAAGTTTCTTCTGATAATCCTGCCTGCTCCAAGCATCTTCGTCCTTCTTCAGTTGTTTCATTTGTTTCTCTCCCTTCATCAGAGTTACTTACCTCAAAAAACTCTGGAGCAATTCGCTTTAATACATCGAATAGCTGCCTGCGAGCTGCGTGCAGCCTAGATTTGATGGTCCCTTCCCGTTCGCCGAGCACTCGAGCGATTTCTTTAATCGGAAGGTCGTTGTAGTAGTGAAGTACGACGGTGGTGCGCAAGGGGATACTAAGTTTGCTAAGCGCCCGCTTCAGCAACTGTCTTGTCTCCCAAGTCTTTAAAGCATCCTCCGTGCAATCTTCCCCAACCATATGTTCTTGACCATGCTCTGAAAGGAAATCCAGCGAAACTGTCTTCTTTTCCTTGGCGGAAAGGCGCCAGCAAGTCCTGGCTAAGATTCGGTAAAACCACGCTTCGAAATCCGCTGGGTCACGCAAACTGTATATTTTTAGATAACACTGGATAAAGGCTTCTTGAACAGCGTCTTCAGCAGTTTCCTTCTGTCCCGTTATGAGGTAGGCTGTGCGTAGGGCTTTCCCGCTATAGCGCTCGATCAGCTGTTCAAATGCCTGCGCATCGCCTTCCTGGATGCGTCTAAGCAAAGGAGCTACATCCACGTTTACTGCTCCTTTCCTGCAAAAACCGACTTCTCATGGACATCACTCTTTCCCTATATAACACTTGTCAATATGTTAGAGGCGAAAACATGGAAAAAGGTTCACTTTCAACCGCGTTTTTAAAAAAGGATTTTTTTATATAAAAAATTTATCATTGTTCTTTTATTTTTTGATTATTATTTTTATTATGATAACTAAGTACATAAAAAAAAGCGGACGGGGTGGGCATACCCCTTTGCCACCTTTTAACCGGTATCCGAACCTAGACAGAGGATCATCGCTCGGGTTCGATGAGTCTTCTCATGTCTTGCCACCCGCGTTCCATCTACGAATGGCCGATGGATGCAGTAACGTATCTACCCAAAAATGAACTTATCCGCCTACCTTTTCATGCGCTCGACCGATCCGTTCACAAGATCGATCCATATATAGCCTTCTTCCGCGACCGAATACACCCCCTCTGGCGGTTCTGTTTCAAACCACGGCGGAACATCGTCATACCGCGGGCGGTAATCGAGATAGAATGTCTTACCGTCCGTATACCGAACAGTCGCAGCCCCCGCGCGCAACGTTACAGAAGCGACCTTGCCACTCACCGTCCAGACCGGTACGCGCTTCAGCCATGATTCCGGCGGATCGGGAAACGTAAGAAAAAGTCGATAGCCGTGATGGACGAGCGCAGCATTTGGCGTCCACAGAGCAGGTGTGGCAGACGGGCAAAGCGCCTGTAACGCTTCTTTTTCTCGATCCGAAAACGACCCACCACTGCCGGTGCTACCCCCTGCGGCCTGAGCGGGTGCCGCCGTGACATACATCATCTCAACGCCGATCGACCGGCAAAATGAAGCGATCGGTGAATACGCACGAAGCGCCGCAGGTGAAGCATCGTGGAGCAGCGTCTTCGGAACGATTAACGCGTTTATCCGTGTCACGCCGAGCGCACCGAGCGTCGGAACGACATTTTTTTGCATGTCGGATGCTGTGGTGCGCGAGCGCCTCCACGGTTCCGCGGGCCGCTCCAAGGGTGCATCTTCGACGATGAGAACAGCTTGTTTCCCGGGAAATAAAACACCTACAACGCGCACCGATGCAGTTGGAATGAAAAAAACACCTGTTTTTTGAGGAACTGCATAAGACCGAAAGAGTATCGGGACAAACAGAACGGCCAGCGTTAAGAAAAAGACGGTGACTGTACGTAAAGGTTTTCTGAATGCGATCGCATCCTCCAGCCAGCGCGGCCCAGGGTAAAGCGGTAAAAGCGATTGCCAACTGAGCCTCCGGTACGCCATTTCAAACATAAAAAAAAGGCTGCTCATCGTCACGATCGCCCAAAGACTACCGCCACCTTGGATGGTCACGCGCAAAAAACGGCCGAATGCGGCAAACATCATGACGATCTTTTCAATCAGCCAGAGCGCATAAGCTCCGGGCAAGACGATCCACTGCGCCAACGCATCGTTCATCCACGCCAGACATCCGCCGCAAAAACTCAACACGGCCACCAGCGGCAAGACCAACGTATAAAAAGGTAACAAAAGCGCGTTGGCAAGCGGTGTAAGACCCGGCCAAAAGTTAAAATAAGTGAGTAAAAACACCATACTTAAAAGTTCCGTCAGCACCAGCATGGCCAAAAAAGAAGACACACCCGGACGTCTTACCCAGGACATCATCGCCGAGAGCGCTTGATGACGCGTTTTTTTACTAAATCTATCCGCGTTCTGCATGATCACGTGCGTCAACGAAGGCGTATAACGAATCAAGGCAGCCGTCAGGACAAACGTCATTAAAAAGCCGATGGAAAAAAGCTGCCGCGGCTTCAGAAGCAAGGATACGATGAGCGGGATGCTAAACGCGATCCAAGGGATGAACCGAAGCTTGAGCATTTCGCCGATCCAGTACAAGCTTCCCATCCAGGCAGCCCGGACGACAGCGATCGAGCCACTGGCGAGCCAGGCGTAAAAGAATATAAATATCAAGACGAACGCGCCCCGGCGATTTGGCGACACGCCCAAAAACCCGAGTAGCGCGTAAAACGCACCGGTTAAGATGGCAAAATGGATCCCGGATACGACGAGCAAATGATAGACTCCTGCATTTTGAAAAGCGTCGCGCATCTCACCGCTGATCTCTCGTTTATCGCCGAAGACGATGGCCAGCGCCAGCGCACGCACTGACTGCGGGGCATGCTCATAGGCGGCGCGGACCCGATCGATCAAAGACGCTTTCCAGGCGTTCCAAAAGGGGCCTCGCTTCACCGTTAAAACGCTCGCAAACTGTCCGCTGGCCGTATACTCGATCCCTTCCGTCCATAAATAATGGGAAAAATCAAACCCGCCCGGTGTCATTGGTTTAAAAGCGCTTCGCGGCTGCAAAAGACCGGTAAACAGGAGCCTGTCGCCAGCCGTCATCTTTTTCGCCAGCACTTTCTCCTCCGAAGACTCAAGCTTAAAACGCACCCAGATCGTCCGGGGGTGAAGCGGGATGCGTTCTTTTTGTAATTCTAAAACAGCATCACGCAGACGGTCCGGATGATGGCGCACTTCCTCATACATATCCGGCAGAGGCACGATCCACCGATCTCGATCATCTTTTTCCGCCTGGACATCCCAGTTGATCCCCTCCATCTGCACAATGAGCTTTACCGTCTGACCATCGACATCCGGCGTCGATATGATCTTGCCGTACCCGATAAACGGTCGACCTTCGCTCAAGTCAAGCACAAGCGAAGCAGGATCGAGCGAAGGCGTCATGTACCACTCATAAACGAACGCCCACATCCATCCGAACATGAAAACGCCCAGCCAGCTGAAAGCGGTTGTGCGGAGACGGTGCGTCTCGCGTCGTTTAAGCAATTGTCCGTCAATCAGCGCACGTTTCGGATGCATGAGAAGCCATGAAAAGGCAACAAACACAACTCCGACGATCAGTAAAATCGAGACGCTCTTTGCAAAAGGTAGGCCGACGTGAAATATCTCCACACTTAAAACACCCCAAACAAATGCCAGCACCCAGCTTAACATCATCGCCCGACCGTCACCTTGTCCTGCAATTTTTCAAACGTTTTCGGTCCGATACCGTTAACTTTTTTTAACTCGCTGATATCTTGAAAGGGGCCGTTTTTTTCCCGGTAATCGATGATGGCCTGGGCGCGCGCCGGTCCGATACCCGGTAACGTTTGAAGCTCGACAAGACCGGCCGTATTGATGTTGACGAGCGCATCTTGCCCCGGACCAGCACCTCCTTGTGTTTCGGATGAACCGTGCTGCCCCGACGGAAAAATGATAGCACTTCCCACGATAGGCTCAGTCGTACTCAGTGTACCCGCTGTGTTTGGACCGCCCTGTCCCCCTCCGCCGATCGTCTGTTCAGTCGATCCTTTTTTAGGAATATAGATGACGGCACCGTCGACCACCTTTTCGGCCAGATTAATGCGGGAGGGATCGGCCTCTTCCGTAAGCTTCCCAGCCAGTTGAATGACATCGTAGACGCGCGTCCCCTCTTCGACATAATAAAGACCCGGAAAGCGGACCGCTCCTTTAATATCGACAGCGAGACGGTCCGGTTCTTTTTTATCTTCCGTTGATGCCTTAAGCGTGGATCCAGCCGACGGCTCCACCCCGGGCGATAGGTCCCCGCTTTCCGCAGGTACATTCGGGGATTCATTCTTCTTATCGGGGATGTCTGAAGAAATCTTGCCGCTTTCATCAACATTTAAAAAATCCCACTCGGCTCCCCCCGATCGCTCGACCGTTGCCCAATAAATACCACCGCCTGCCAGCAAAAGAAAGGCGGGCACGATGATCATCCAGTACTGTTTGAACTTTTCCATGAGCCGATCTCTCCTTTCCACAGTTCATCCGTAACTCATCAGAGCTTAACGTCGGCTTTAGCGATTACAACGCGTGCATGCAACGTGCGTAGACAATTTGCATATGGAACTTACGTAGACAACGTGCGTAGCCCACTTGGCTCCCTTCCACAGCAAGAAGCGGTTTCTTTCATCCGACTTCAGTGGTCATGGGGCCCTATCCTAGAAGTAATGGGAATGTGGTTGATCGTCTGGCAATGACCCGGGAGGCAAGAAAAGCAGTGATATCGATAAATTCGATGGATAACACCGTCTCATGTTGACTTCGCCTTCTTTTAGCAGACTGTAAAAGACATGATCATCCCACATCGCCGAAAAAGCAGTTCGCGCTCGTTCCACGGTATACGGGTCGTTAAAAATCACAAACATTTCTTCATTCACGTTCGTAGCTGTAATCGTAAAGTTATACGAACCGAGTGCGACCAGGCGCCCATCGGCGATGATAAGCTTAAGATGCATCAAGCCGTCATGATCGTTTAGCTTCACCGGGACCCCGTAGGCGAGAAGCCTGCGGACGATCTCCCGTTCATCCGGGAGTTCGAGGTTGCGCCGATCCGTGATCATCCGTACTTGCACACCGCGTGCGGCTGCCCGCTCTAGGGCCTGGGCGATCTCCGGTTCGTTTAAATCATAGATGGCGATGTCAAGCGAGCGTTCTGCATGGTCTAAAAGCGCTAAAACGGCCTGTTTTGGGGGTGTTCCGTGCAGCGTCCAGAAGATGGCTTCCTTTTTTTGAAGCGGCGCGTAGGGCACGAGCCGGCCCATACCGTAACCGCCCAGAAGGTAAAGGAGGAGAACAATGAGCAGCAGTCGCCATTTTTTGCGCGTTACCATGGATACACCTCTACTTGTTCCCTATCCGTGTGTCTTACGTAACTCCCAAATCCGAAAAACCTCATCAAAGCGTGCGCCTCCCTGTCAGTACGGCGGGATCCACTGCTCGTAACGATTCCGGTCGCGGGCCATACGCTCAAATGTCGACTCGATCGCCCGCACCGTCTCCGGCGCACGGGTGATCACCATCACTTCGTCATTTTTTTCTCCCGCTGCGACTGTAAAGTTAAACGAACCGAAGGCCGCTACCGCATGATCGACGACGAGTAACTTTAAATGCATCACCCCGTCATGCCGGTTGACCATGACAAAAATCCCCTCTTCGACCAGCCTTGACAGTTTGGGCCCCTGAAAACTGGCGCGCGTCTGCCGAGCATCGCTCATCACCCGTACACGCACACCGCGCGCTTTGGCTTCGATCAGAGCTTCCAGGATGTCCGGATGGGTAAACGTAAAGACGGCCACGTCAATGCTTTCACGCGCTTCCCGGATGAGTTTTAACAGTTCGGCAGCTGGATCGTCTCCCAATCGCGGAAAAAGAACAGCCTCTGGAGGTGGGGCCGCCTGAAGACGCGGCGGAGCCTGACTGCTGCCGTACACATAGCCAGCTACCGCCAAGAGCACGGCAAGCAGTACGAACGATGCATCTTTGAACGCTCGGTGCGGGACGGCTTTGGTAGGCCATAAGATGTTATCTTCAGCTGAAGCGCCGATCGAGTGATCGGTCTTACGGCCAGGGTGGGGCAACATGCACGTTCCTCCTTTCCACGTGATGTCGAAAATGTTTCGTCACTGTTCTGTCACTTTTCTGCCAATTTTTCATCATTGCGTCGATATGCTTTTACCAGTCGCATGCCTTACTATCAACTTGACTGCCTGCAAAATCGATTCTGATCCAACAGTCGAGGCGATCGGCCGGATCGGAGACCTTATCCTGATCTGCCAGAGATCCTGTCGTGAAACTGCGCCGCAGGGAATACGTGCGCGTCACTTCGTGATACCCTTCCGGTAAAGGCGTAAGCGGTAGATCGGGGAGATCGAGTCTGAGTTTGATCGCCTCGATCGCCATTTTCTCTCCGGCTGGTGTCTTACAGATGCCGCCCGGGCAGTCGGCGACACCAGAAGGCATGTCCTTCCAAGGTTCTTCTTGAACTTTGACCGAAAACTGATCGATTGCTTTGACCGTGGTGTATCGATCGATACCCGGCGGTTTGGCATTGATCGTTGCATTGATCGTTGTTAGATCATCCAGCGACGCACGCGCATCTGTATGTCCCCTCCCCGGGTAGGCAGCGCACGGATCGAAGACGGTCTCCAATACGACACTGAATCGTTGCGGAACGACTTGCTCCAACGTCTGCCCATCGGGCGTGTCTATGAGGATAAACTTATGATTGGTCGCCTCGAGATAAAATGAAAGAAAATCTTCCCCGGGCCCACTGTTTTTTACAAGCTCAAAGGAGAATGAGGAGGATCCCGAAGGACGAAGAAGCGCGGCGAGATCGATGAAATCACTGGTTGGGGCCGAGGGTTCGTTGAACGAGGGATCGTATACACAGCTCGCCGATGCATTCTCCCCCCAGCAGTAGTAAAGCTTAAGGTCAAAATCATCGAGAGGGATGTCTGATCCATCTGCAACCTTAAGCTCGATACGATCGATACCGCTCAGGTCGAGAACAAACGGTTCAGCCCCTGCCGGATTGCTCTCGTCGTGCGGAAAAGATAACGGATAAACGTGGGGTGTATCTCGATCATCCAGTTCCCCCTCGACCCTGTCCGACCGGTAACCCCACACCGTCTTACAGTTCGGCACCCAGTAGGCGAGCGCCAGGCTGCTTTTGGTAAGTGCTTCCAGATCCGCTTCAGCAAAGGTGAGCGCCTGCCGCTCGCGCAGCTCAAGTGTCCGCGTAAAGAGCGAGAGAAGGGCAAACGTCACCACGGCGACCAATATCAAAACGAGCGGAAGGACAAACCCACCGGCATCAGACCTCTGTTGCACGCGCCCGGGCTGGACGCGACAAGCTTTTGTATGCTCCATCTTCTTAAACGCCTTACCTCGCGTGTACAACGGTAGCTTCACCTCGATGTGCGGCATATGATCGACGTGAATACGTTCGTCATCTGGACTTAAGAACACGGGGATGGGTTAAGGAGCTTTTATCCATTCCGGTGAAAGCGGCCACGGGCCGAACGACGTCTGGGCGTATACCGGTTTGGGTTTGCCGCCTTGATCGGGACGGTACGACCGCCAGTGCACAACAGCCCAGCTCATGGGAACGGGGGACATTGCTTTTTTCTCTAAATTTTCCGGGCTCAACTGACCGGGTCGTACGATCCATAGACCGGTGACATCCGGATTGACGTTATCAAAAAGAGGCCATTCCGCCAGCGCACCGGCGCGCGCGCTGTAAAAACCTTTACTCGTATCCCAAATCAATCGCCACATATTGGGCGTGCTATCCCTATCTTTCCGAAATGCAAAATAATAAGGCTTGCTGCTATCCTTAGGATTGGGAACGGTCACTTCCAGACGCGTGATATCTGCTGTGTTCTTACTCCAGTAGATTTTGGGCTCCTGGGTCAATAGCTGTTGATTCGACGGTTTCGAGGCATCATAGCCATCCGCATACTGCACCCACCAGTTTCTGACATAGCGGTTTACAAACTGGCTGTTTTCGATCTGCCGGATATCTGCCTCGCGGGAAGCGAGGGCGACCACGGCATGCTGATAAAGTAGCAGCATGGCCGGTACGGTGAGACCGATTAGCGAGAGCACGATCAGCAGTTCAATAAGCGTGTAACCTGCATCTTTTTTTCGCTCCTGCACAGCCCATCCACCCCCTTTCCCGAACTTTTCGCAAGCTTTTAGGAAACTTTTAACTAGTTTTTAACCAGTTTTTAACTCGCTTGTAGCGATCTTTTTATCGGATGTTTGATGTGTATTGACGTGCATTTATGATGTTTGCGTTCATTTTTTTATGAGAACTGTTGTGTAGAGGGTTACACGATACGCTTTTCTATCAGCACAATCATGGGTGCTGCCGTCTGTACCGAGCCCCACCGTAATGCGATATAAAAACCGCACGTAGTGGTCATCCTCCGTATAATCGGAGCCGTTCATTTGAACGTTTTCGATGAGCGGTGGTGGCATGGTTTCGTTATCTTGTATGTCGGGAGACGCGAGCGTATAGCACGGGATGACGTAAACGCTTTTGACTTGATCGAAAACATGTTTGAGACTAGAAGGTTCGGAGAGCTCTTCCCTAACCGATGTGCCTAGGTACTGCTGGATGGTCTCATTGGCTTGAGAGGCCAACGTTGCATCGTCTGGCCGGGGCATAGGCACCATGCCGCCATCGAGGACCGGCGTCCACATCGTTAACAAGAGTTCATAGGCAGCCAGCAGTTCTTCATCGCGAACGGCTGCGACGCGCGCTCGATCGCTCCCATACCAAAGCGTCGAACTCAACATGATAAGACTAGTAAAAACAAAGAGTGCTACGAGGACTTCAAATAAGGTAAAACCTGCTAAACTATAACCCACCGATCCCATTGCGGCTTTCCGGTCTGTCCCTTTTACCACCAGTAACACCTTTTTCCCTTCTATCTGTTCTCTTATAACGACTGTCAGTCGCAAGCAAGGCAAAAGGTAAGCTCTGCACAGCCTTTTTTCATTTTTTTATGAGACGGAGCGACACATTGGCCGGTCCATATGTTTGTTCTTTTCCGCTTAAAGTCTTAACCGTGAAATCTCCTTGGGAAGCAGATTGTCCGTTTTGCCCTATGGTATAAGTAAAATCAATATTTTTATTGTTTTTATTATTTTTATCATTTTTATCAATTTCAATTTTTAAAAGGCCCAGTTCGCGTGCGAAGGGACGATCTAGTAAATCTTTTCCCTCTAGCTTTATAGTGTAATGAAGATCGACACCTTTACTTTGAATCTCAACTTTCTTCGTCCACAACCGAGCCACTTGCTGAGCAAGCATGATATCGCGATCGAAGGTCGTTTCATACTTGCGAAGCTGCATGCGTTCTAAGAGTCCGACCCCATGCGGCAAAAGCATGGCCGAAAGGAGCGCGATGATCCCAAGGACGATCATGATTTCGATCAGGGTAACCCCCGCCTCCTGCGCATAACGGGATGATCTGGAACCGTTTGTTGAAATCTTATCACCTTGCATCCTTCGTCTCACCTCTCTCTTCCCTCGCGCCTTTTTCTGCCCGGTGGAAGAGATGCTCTGTGCAAAAGACAGAGCCCCACCAGCGTGCATTCAATTTTCCTGCATGCATCTTTTTGGACGACCAAAAATGATGAAACGAATGAAAACGACAATGGGATAAAAAAGTCCGTCTTATGAAAGCGTATGGATCATATCCATGAGCGGTGAAAAGACGCTCATGACGAGCATAAACACGATCCCTCCGATGAAGACGAGTATACCCGGCTCAACCCAGGCTAAAACGGCAGAAAG
>PEBX01000041.1 GCA_003050645.1 Candidatus Carbonibacillus altaicus | reverse complement strand
AAATCGGCGGTACGGGAAGTTCTAGTTCTCACGGAAGAGAAGTTTCAAGAGCTTTTCGAACAGTTTTTGTCGAGTCTGCCCAATTATATCAAGGGTTTACTCGGTATTTCTGTCTGCGAAAGTTGAGTTAAAATCTAATAGATTATTACAGAAAAACAGAAAGGATGATAGATGATAGTAACTAAAAGAAAAGTACTATTCATGATGATTCCTCTCCTAATACTTGCCGGTGGCTGCTCAATGTTTATCAACAAAGATATGGATGGTAATAAAAGCTCAATCAATGGAAATCTTATTTTTCCACTATCTTTTGATCAATCAACCATAGAAATCCATCAGATGTCCATAGAGGAGAAGATTGAAAAAGGGATAGACCTTGTTTATTCGCCGGATCGTTCATCTTTTTATGTACTTGATGGCGATCCCCCATATTGGTTTCACAAAATAATACTTGGACCCAATGGGAATAAACAAATATTTGATTACAGGGACTTTTTTGGTTCTGAATTTAGGGATTTTCATGAGCTTACAGTATTTTGGGGTGGACATTCCGATCGACTTTATCTGGCCAGCCGCTCGGGAGAAAATCTAAATGGTGGTACTAACCTTTGGTACTACGACTTAAGTGAAGAGAAATGGTATGAAGCTGATTTGAGTTTCTTACCTCAGGAGCGCTTTCGAGTCGTTACAACTGTTGATCGTACACCTTTTTTAATCTTTCAGTACGAGAATGAATATGGATTTAAGGAATTTTATTTAGCTGATATAGAGCAACAATCAAAAACGTCTATCCATATTCCATATCGTGCGGAAGTTCTTGACCAGCATAATGGGGCCCTACTGTTTAGTGAAGTAATGAGGAATCACGAGCAATTTTATGAATATTCATTGAGTCTGTTTGATGTATCAACAGGTAGTACATCTCCGTTATCCATGACTGTACCTTTATACGGTAGTGGGAAACCCTATGCTGTGTTGATTCATGACTCCGATTACATCTCTTATGACACTACTTTCGTGGACTACCGAAATAGGGGTTATAGCAACCTGGTAATCACTGATACTAAAACAAATCAGTCATTCGTTATCCCTAACAGTCCAGGTCGACGATGGAATGCTAACTTTACATGCTTATATAATGATCAATCAATATCATGTATAGAAAAGAGGGGTGCTAAATGAAAAAATTATTATCTCAAATTCTTATTTTATCTATGTTATTATTTTTATTGATGAGAGTATTTGCACAGGCACAGGAATCAATCAAAGATTTTATCTTTACCCACCAACAGCCATATCCAGGAGTTGCTTATGGAACAGAAGTTACTTTACAGGTTAATACCTCATTAAAGCATCCGTCTATTTTCTACAGGCATTCGGACGATGAAAATTGGAAGAGGCTCCCTTTACTTGAATTAAACAAAAATAATTATATTGTAACTTTACCAATAGAAATAACAAGGCCAGGCGGTTTTGAATATTATTTCGCAGCTCAAGCTTTTAAGTCCGAAGTTTATTCAATAGATACAGATTATAGTCCTCTTATGGAAATAGAAACTTCAAATTCAATTGGGATTATGGGGAGTAAGGAGGTATCATATGATATTGATTATTATAATGGAAAATTACCTAATGGCAAAATTGTTACTATAAAAGCCGCCTCACCAATTTCAACAGATTTTAGTGTAACAAGTAAGCTATTAGAACTTCGAAGCTGTTGTTCAAATCCACATATGGGTGTTGATTTTGGCACGAATGGTCAGATTGATAAAGATGTTAAAGCTGCTTTTCCAGGTCGAGTTTACTTTACCGGTTTTGATCAAAATGGGGCTGGAAAATATATTATAATTTCTCATAATGCAGACGGCACAATACCTTCTATTGGATCTAAAGGAGATTTTTCTACAATATACATGCATTTAAATTCCTTTAATGTCAGTAAAGACGCATCGGTAACTGCTAATCAGCTTATTGCAAAGAGCGGGAATACAGGAAGTAGTACAGGTCCACATTTAGACTTCCGTATTGTATACTATAAAACCAGTTCAAGCTATATTGTTCTTCCAAATAAATATTTCTTTAATACATCTGGTTGGAATAACGGCTTAGATCTTGATTTCATACAGCCTCCTAGATTTTATTTTGACCCAAATTATGGAACAATGGTAGACGTCATTGTATATCCCAAAGGTGCGACTGATTCCTTACCTACTGTGCGATTACACATAAAAAATGGAACATCATATGATGTAATCACCTTGACCAAGCAGGGTACGTCAGATAGATATTATGCTTATTTAGTCGGAAGAGGGTACGATAATAAAACTGTTCAAGTATTTCTTTCGGTTGAACGCAAAAAAGGGGGTACTAACGAGTCATTAGGATTCATTACTCGACCACTTCAGTACTATAGTTCTGATGTAACACCTGTTAACGTAACAGCCCCTAGCAATTTATACAGTGTATTTATCCAATATGGAGCAATCAGACCATTTTATATAACTGATTAATAACATGTATCCTTGAAGTCGACTAATAACTGTGTCTTATGCTACCGTCTGTCTTTGAATATCACCTCTTTAGGGATTCCATCATCATGGTGTATTAGAATTTCAAGTTCAAGTCCGAGATTGTGTGTAAAATTGCCCTCTACGGCGAATGGAGCGGTGAGCACTTGGGCCGCTTTGGCACAAGCCTGAGCTGATTCTCTCCAGGCCTGTTGCGCCTTCTTGCATGCCTCATAGTTGTCCATATTGAGATATTTCCGCCCTGTCGTCCATTCTTCGTCGATTTCCATCAGTAACGCCCCCAGCAGACTCGACTTTGACACCTCGGTCCTTAAAAACCCTTGAGACACAAGGATTTCTTGGGCACACGGGGACTGCGTACCACTACACTACCCGGCGGGGGTCGTCTCCGGACGTGGCATCGGCTGGACTCGCGCCGGCGGCCGCAGGCCGACGGCTTTGAAGGCCTCGTAGGCCTGCCTGACCAGCTCGGTGCGGGTCAGGTAAGCCTCGCCGCCCAGCTCCACGGCCACGGCGTGCAGCTGGGAGAGATCGTGGAGCACGTCCTCGTAGCTAGTTTCCCCTGAAAAAGTTGAGGATTTTAAGCAAAATAAAAAGGAATTCGCAGCCTTCATATGGAAGTAGGATGTTAACCAGACAACCTCATCCCGAGGGGCGAATTCCTTTATCTTAGAAGTTCAACATCGAAGTTCAACATCGCCCCTTGGAAATCCTTCCACGAGGTGAAGAAAATGTTGCAACTTCGCGACGGGCAATGAACCCTTTGGGACGCCATACTTCCGGAAGAGGTTCGGAAACTGCCTGCCGAACTGGTAATCATCGATGAACTGTTGGATGACGAACGCTTCCTGCAACCGTTTATCGAGGAACATCCGACGAAATCGAAGATGGGTCGTCCCGCCTATCCCATCGAGAAATACCTGCGCCTCATGGTGCTCAAACGCAAGTATAACCTGGGCTACGAATCCTTGGTCAAAGAAGTCTGAGGCAGCATCATCTGGCGCCGGTTCTGCCGAATCGCCATCGATGAACCGATGCCGGATCCTTCGACGCTCATCTACGCCCGCAAACGTTACGGCGATGAAGTGCTCGAACAACTGAACGAAGCACTCCTACAAAAACTGAAGGAAAAGGGAGTATTGAAACATCGTAAACTGCGAACGGATACCACTGTCGTAGAATCCGACATTCATCACCCGACTGACGCAACCCTCTTGCAGGATGGCGTCCGCGTCATCACCCGCCTGGTGCGGAAGATGCGCAAAGTCGCTTCCCATGTGACGCAAGATTTTCAAGACCGTACTGGCCAGATCAAGGAGAAGATTCTGTCCATCGCCAAGGTGCTTCGTCGCCGCAGCCGGGAGTCTTGGGAAGAAGTCGACCGCATCGCAAGCTTTTTCGACCCGGAGGCTCGACCGATCAAGAAAGGCAAGCTGGGCAAAGGCACGGAGTTCGGATACAAAGTTCGGGTGGACGAAACGGAGAGCGGCTTCGTGACCGGATATGCCGTATACGGCGGCAACCCATCGGACGATGAATTGCTCATTCCAGCGGTTGAAGCCCACATCGAAACATTCGGCCAAGCGCCTGCGGCTGTCACGACGGATCGCGGTTTTTCCAGCAGGAAAAACGAAACGGCCGTCATGGCGCTTGGTGTCAAACGGGCGAGCTTACCCCGAAAGGGCAAGAAAAGCCAAACGCGAACGGAATATGAAAACCAGCCTTGGTTCAAAGACTTTAAGCGCTACCGAGCGGCAGGAGAGGCCAAGATCAGCCTTCTCAAGCGAAAGTATGGTTTAGGTCGCAGCAGGTATCGGGGGCTTGTTGGCTCCAAAAGCTGGATTGGGTTCGGAATCCTGACACACAACCTGGACAGGGCGGCCAAAATGCTCGCCAAGGCGGCAAGATAAGGAACAATTAAGGCAAATGGGCAACCCTGAATCAGTATAGGGACGAGTCAGTGTTCCGCAAACGGACTTTTTCAGGAGAAACTATTTAGCGAATACATCGCGAACGCACCCCATGCACCAAGCACTAAGAGGGCTAAAAGGGATATAAGAGTGATGAAAGCATCCAGCATCGAAGGAGGCACAGCCTCACGTGCAAAGCGGGGGATACCCTTTTCCCTATGAGTAGAAGCCCTTGCTCGCCGATGAACCTGTCAAGGGCGGCATTGACGTCGCGAAGCAATCCAAAACCCTTGACAGGGGCAGGCGAGCAAGAGAGAATCAGCAAGGAAAAGGGAGAAAAGCTAGGAGACTTTATGGGTTACGGATCAAAACATAAAGCCAAGGTCATCTCACTTTCAGTGATACAAGAAAGAAAAAATGCACTATAATACTACAACGAATATTGTGCAATAAGGGTTGCCTACATTCACTTGACTCATAAGTATTGCACCCGGAGATTGACTGAAACGAGATAAAATTATATAATAAATACACATAATAATAAAATAAATTCTTGAGTCATATATTTAGGATGAAGAGGCGGTAAAATGGACAGGTTGATCTTGCTTTCGCTTAAATTCATCGTATTGTTGATCGGTTTAAGCGTGTTGTTGCTGTCTGTTTACTGGCTTCCATAGATTGCTGACACAATGGCGCGAGAGAATCCTGAGTATGCTTACTTAAAACTGCAAACTGCCGCGTACATACGATGGGCACATCATAAGATGCTCATAGTGCGCGATGATCTGTGAGCAATAAAGAATTAATTAATTGAGAAATAAAAAAATGAAATAATTAGCTAACATATTTTCAAATTGATTGATTATTTTTCGCCAAGTGATAAACGGGGTGAACGAAGTGCTACGTGTTCAGTCATTTGTTCTGGGTATCGCTCAGTCGAACAGCTATCTGATAACTGATGAAAGTACACAGGAAGCACTTTTAATCGATGCCGGGGATGGAATAGAGGCGTACTTTCCACAGCTTACTGCTTTCAAATTACAGATGGTTCTACTCACCCATGCCCATTTTGATCATATTGCTGGGCTTCGTGCATTGAAAGAAGCGTTCGATGTCCCGGTATACATCCATCGGACTGAGGCTGATTGGCTGGTTGATCCCAAGAAAAACGGATCCGGCTGGTGGCCGGGGTTTTCTCCCGTGATTGCACCACAGCCGGATGGGATGATCGACGAGACGAGCATGTTCCATTTTGCCGGACAGAAGATACATATATTGCATGTCCCCGGTCATTCCCCGGGATCATTGGCCTATATTATAGACGGTCTGGCTTTTGTTGGCGATACGCTTTTTAACGGAAGTATTGGACGAACGGATCTCCCGGGGGGTGATCCAGTTGTTCTAGAGAGAAGTATCCGTGAAAAACTGTATTGCTTGCCGGATGATACTATCCTTTATCCCGGACATGGCGCGCAAACGACGATCGGTTGGGAAAAAGCACATAACGCTTATGTGCGTGGATAGAAGACCTATACTGTCGGGAAGAAGAGATGCTGACCTTTGCATGATTATGCACTGGGATCAGTCAAAAGCCGTTGATAAAAGGTGTAGGCCAGTTCTTTCACTTGCGCGTGGGATGGATAACGCGCGGGGACGCGTTCTGAGCGTATGACCGTCTCCAGTGCTCGTTTTGTCTCTTGAACATCACCTAAAGCGAGGATGATTTCCCCGTATAAAAGCCAAAGATCGGGAAAATCGGGGTAGGCGCGAAGTGCTTGTTCGGCGATATAACGCGCTTCTTTGATGCGGTTTAACATCTTTAAAGCATAGATATATTTGAGCACGAGATCGGGCGTATAACCGAGATGAAGCGAACTTTTGGCGAGCGCCTCTTTGAAAAGCGGGACAGCCTGTTCATAATTTTCTTGTTGAAAATATTCCGTGGCCAGGGCATAGATGAGGCGGGGATTAGTCGGGTCGTCGTCTAAGGCCAGCTTGAGAAGCTCCATATTTCGTCTGTTTTTCTGCTTCTCCTCAATGACTTCCGGAAGATAGCCGTCATGGAAGAGGGTAAGCGGTGCAAGTGTGAGTGGTGGATGGGCGATTTTTTCCAGTGAGGCGTGAATGTCTTCATGAATGCGCCCGCTGTAGACGATGCGTGGGTCGCGTCGAAAGAGGCGGAGCACCGTGTCTTGAATGGTAGGGTGCGGGGCGCTCGAGGCCGTCTGGATGCTGCCTATATGTCGCGGCAGCAAGTGAAAAATACGCACTTCGTAGGCTATGGCATTTGGATCGGCGAGCAGTGTATGAAGCGCATGCTGCTCGATCGTGTCGATCCATTCGTCTGCATCCAACGATAAAATCCAATCACCACGAGCGTTTTGAATGAGAGCGTTACGGGCGCGGGCAAAATCATTTTCCCAGGGGATATGGATGACGTGTGCGCCTTCGCGGTGGGCAATATCGGGTGTAGGATCGGTTGAGCCGGTGTCACCGACGATCATTTCATCGACCCAAGGGCGCGCGGATTGGAGGGCCCGGGCAATTGAGCGCGCTTCGTCTCGGGCGATCATGACGAGTGAGAGGAGCGGTTTATCCGGCATATGCGTCACTCCTTTTCCTAGAAGAAGATAACTATATGACAAAAACGTTAGGTTAGACTGGGGAAAAACGTTCAGATCTATTTAACAGAGAACGTAGACGTTCACGAACTGGGGTGTATGACGGTTCAATCATGAGCGCTCGACTGTAATATGCGATGGCCAGACGCTCATCGCCGATTTGTTCTGCGATCTCTCCCAGCGCTTGAGCGGTGAGGTAGGATCCGACGCCGATTTCGGTATGGTAGGGGGCAGGTGCCGGTCCCAAGGTGAGCGCTTTTAAATACGATGCATAGGCCTGTTTTACATCGCCTTTGCGGCGCGCCAGATCTCCTTGTATATGCCACAAGTCAGTATAATCGGCAAAAAGACTTAATGCTTCCTGCAAGATGTTTTCAGCATCCTCTGTTTTTCCTAAGTTCATCGCGACAAGAAGCCGATATTTGTACAAAAGATGGGCATAGCTTATCCCCGGAGGAAGCTTTGCGAGTGCAGCATCCAGTGCAGATTGAGCTTCCTGCCAGCGTCCAGCGCGCATATATTCTACGCCTAGATTAAAAGTATGAAAACTATTCTCCGGATCCTCGCGGATCATCTGACGAATCAAAGCGATATTCCGTTCGATTTTATGTTTGGACTGGACAACGTCATTGAGATAACCATCATGAAAAAGGCGTAGGGGTGAGATTGCAAACTTGGCCTGGGGATTGTGTCTTTGGATAGAAAGAGCGATTTGCTCGTGAATGCGGCCTTCATAGCGGTGAGCCGGGTCATTTTGAAACAGACGGATTGTGCGGTTTAAAGCTTTTTTTTCTCCGTTTGGACCGACGAAACTGATGACATGGACAAAGTAGGCACTGACGGAAGGATCATTTAAAAGCTGCCGTAGCAGTTTGATATCTTCGGCGGGTATCCACTCATCGGCGTCGATCGTTAAGATCCATGTTCCGCGTGCTGCCTCCAACGCTTTGTTCCGTGCTTCTGAAAAATGATCATGCCAGGGAACACGGATCACGTGCGCCCCATAGGAACACGCGATGTCGATCGTTCGGTCGGTTGAGCCGGTATCGACGATGATGATCTCATCCGCGGCTTCACGTATACTATCGAGAGCCCTAGGAAGCGTTTGTTCTTCGTTGCGTACGATCATCGTGATAGACAATGTGTGGGATGATGTTTTTGATGATGGTGTCGACGGATCGAGCATACCGTTCATTGACTCACTCCCTTAGACGGTTTGACATATACTGTAAGTGATACGAAGCATGCTTTGTTAGAAAAACCCACGCCCCAAAGAGGCGTGAGGGAAAAAACCGCATGTTTTAAGTCCCTTGTGCGTTAAAATAAACATCAATGGTTGTTGGAGAGCCAGCAGTTGCCGACTGGTAGGCGAGTTGCGTATATTTTAGAAATACGGCCGGAACAAAGACATTCACAGCACCTGCAGCAACGGTTGTTGCGGCAATGTCTGTATACCAGTTGGTACCGTTGGCACTAATTTGTATTTCTACGAGTGCATCGTTGGTGCCGGAATTATATACAAAAAAGGTGCTTGGACCATAGATTGATGTCGATACGGCTGGGAGTGTGGTGAGGGTATCGCCAGTAGTGATATTTAAGGTTGATTCTTCATAAAAACTTTTTTGAGCGATCGATGTAAGATTATCGATCGTCCCACCGGCAATGGTTGCGCTTGAAACAGCATCGATCGTCCCACCGGCGATGGTTGCGCTTGAAACAGCATCGATCGTCCCACCGGTGATGGTTGCGCTTGAAACAGCATCGATCGTCCCACCGGTGATGGTTGTGCTTGCGACATCGATGCTTCCTGCAGTGATGGTGGCACCGCCAACCAGGATCTGCCCATTTGTATCAACCGTAATCTGTTTGGGACCTGTACCATCGGTACCAAAAATGACAGTTTGTAACTGATCTGGATTGGTATTAAATACGGAATAGTTAGGCATTTTCTCATCCCTTCCTGATTATCATTGATAAAAATTTGTGTTATTTGCAGGCCACATTAATGTTGTGAAGATGGTTATCTTTTTAGAGTGCAAGGTCGGTCATATCAAATGTGCCAGGGGCAAAAGGGTGAAATCTATAGACAACAGCAACAAAGGAAAAAAAATAAAAGAAAGAAAATAGAAGCTAAAATGAATTTCTTCTTATTTTTTAAGCAGCCGACTGCGTTTGAAAATACACATTGACCGTAGACGTTTCACCAGTGTTTACAGTGAAAAGCGTAAGACGAGTGTATCGGAGATAACGTTTGGGGACGAGCACGCCTGTTTCTCCGACAGCCACCTCGGCCGTGCTATCGACTGCCCAGTGTACACCGTCCGGGCTGATTTCTACGTGCGCCTGAACAGGTGACATACCGCGATTGATCACGGCAAAAGTGTACATCGTCTGTAGCGCCGTGCTTTGCGGAGAGATCGATGTTGCGGTATTGGTGACCAAAATATCGCGGTAGATGCGTTCGCGGAAAATAACGGGTGCTCGTTTGATGATTTTACAGGGCTGATAGATAAGAGGCCTGCAAGGGGGGGGATAGAGTTTTTTACGTCTCGGATGGCGTGGATAGCAGTGAACCCAACGGCTTGTGGACATGAATAAACCTCCTTCCCTTAGAAACTTCATGAGGACAGTCGATACAAGTATGAACCAGCGCCGCATCGAGTATGTCTATTACGGTCTTTATGCCGGTTCGTTTTATATATAAGCGTCCGTTCCTACTTCAGGCACGATGTTTGTCCCGTGGGTGATTAAAATATGCATTTGTCTTGTATCATGAGGATGCATCTGTGATTGACTTAGAACCGGGTGCGAAGTAAAACCTAATGTATATTACATATCAACAAACATATAAAATAAAAAAGCACACCCTCAGACTGGGGTGTGCGTTTATGGTTCACTTCTTCAAGGATGATGAGACGATGAATCATTCATCAGTTCGCCTTACCGGTTGATAGCCGCCCATGGCTGTACCAGTCCGTAACCGTAGTGTTCTTGTTTACCGAGATAAAGTGCCGTAGAATCGAGGAGCTGGCGAAGCTCGACATTGCTTAAATAAGGTTTGGCACTCCAGACAAGCGCAGCAGCACCCGCGACATGCGGAGAAGCCATCGATGTGCCGCTATAGTAAGCATAACTTTGACCCGGAATAGTGCTTAAAACATTCACGCCGGGCGCAGAAAGCTCGACTTTTTTACCAGTGCTGGAAAAATAAGCCCGTTGGTTATTGGAATCGATCGCTGCAACAGCCATAACCGCTGGGAAACGCGCCGGGTATTCTACGGAATCGCCCGTTCCACGACTGTTACCGCTATTTCCGGCTGCCGCCACGAGGAGCATATCGTAATTGTAATAGGCGAGGTTGACGTACTGTTCGATGATGCTGGAATAGTACGGGCTACCTAGACTCATATTGATGATATCCATTCCGTAAATAATAGATTGAGATGCGTCGCCAGGCGACGCAATATTTAAGATACAGTTAATTTTAAATTGCGTCAATAGGCAATGCAAACATGATAAAACTCATCAAAAACACTATATCTGTCACAAAATGCTCGATATAGCACAAAGTGATGGATCTGGCATATGGATCTGGCATAACGTAATGGTTTTGACTATCATCGATCTAACACTGATAAACAAGGTAAGCGTTACCCGGGATCGCTTTGACGCGTTTTTTTATGAGTGCTGCCTGTTCTGCAATCGTCTCCGTGGAGAGATGGCGCGTATAGTTACAGATAAGAACGGCGACAGAGACGCTCACCGGTGTCGCAGTAGAATATGCAAGTGAAGCAGTAGAAGATGGGGTGTCAGGCTGTATCCCGGTATCTGCATGGCCAGTATCACTTGGAGCAATATTTTCTCCCTGATAATAAAAACCGATTCCCTCCTGAAAAAGTTCGACAATCTTTCTGGCGAGCGTTTCTGCTGTATCGACCGGCGTAAGAAGAATAAAGTCATCGCCGCCGATGTGACCGATAAAAACATCGTTTCCTGCGCAGTCTATGGCACTCGATTGGAGCACGTGACCGAGAAACTGGATGATCTGGTCACCGCGCTGATAGCCAAAGGTGTCATTGTATGCTTTAAAGTGATCGAGATCAGCATAAAGTAAGGCAAAAGGCTCTCTTTCGCCGATGAGTTCGCGAATACGCATATCGATGGCATGGTTACCCGGTAGACCGGTTAAGGGATTGGCCAGGCGTACCGCTTCCATTTTGATATTGGCCATATAGTTAAGAAGCGCTTCAATCGATACGGCACCTATTAATCGATCATCAGAAGCGACGAGTATGAGATCATATGCTTTTTCAGCCGGACGGGCCATGGCCAGTCGTGCAACGATATCAATGGGTGTACCGGATTGAATGACGAGCGGCTCGAGGTCGGCGACGAGGTGGATGGCTCGCCGACTGTACAACGAATGTCCGTACTGGGTAGCCAGCACCTGCAGCAGTTTCTCCCGCATCACGAGTCCGGCGATCCGTCCGTCTTCTAAGATGACAACACCGTCGTCTTTTGTTTCCGCAAAATACTGCCGTACGAGTGAAGTCGTAAGCCGGGCAGGAAATGTTTTGACCGGTGCAGCGAGAATTTCGATGATTTCCTGATTTGTATGTTTTAAGGCGAGCAGGCGGCGGTGGCGCGCAATATGTTCTAAGACATCATTTGCTACGTGCTGATCCGGCTTTTTTTTTGGTCCTCCTAAGAAAAAGCCTTGCGCAGCATAGACGCCCAGGCGAATGAGCTGGACGAGCTCGCCTAACGTTTCTACGCCTTCGGCGATCAGTTTACTGTTTACTTTATGCGCGAAGTAGACAAAGCTTTCTAACAAGCTTTGCTTGGCGGGGTCTTGATCGATTCCCTGAATGAGCGAACGATCGATTTTGATGTAATCGGGTTTTAAAGCTAAAATAGATTGAAAGGATGCATACCCGGCACCGGCATCATCGACAGCAACTTTGTATTGCTGTTTACGGTAATGCTGGAGAAGTTGGGTAAACTTCTGAAAGTCCGCGATGGATTGCTGTTCGGTCACTTCAAAAACGATTTGCTCCGGTATAAAGCCGTAGGTTTGGAGCATGGAAAACGTATGACCGGGAGCAAATGTGTCGTCTTCAATGACGGCCGGTGAGACGTTTAGAAAAAGTTTTTGTCGCGGAGCTAAAAAGCTTGCCTCTTTTAAGGCGGCTTCCCGGGCGATCTTTTCTAAGGCAAATGTTAAACCTTCACGTTCGGCGCGGTGAAACAGAGCGAGAGGCATCGTAAGACGGGTGTTTTCCGGTCCACGGGATAGCGCTTCGTAGCCGATGATCTGACCGTCCATTAGAGAAACGATCGGTTGATAGACGCTCATGATCAGCCGTTCGGAGAGAATGCGATAGAGGAGTTCACGTTCTACCCAGTCCGTCGGTTCGGCTTTTTGTTTGGCCTGTTTGAAAGCGAGTTTGAGCGCGCGATAAAAGATGCGTTCGAACGGTTCTTCAGCTTGTGCAGTGAGCGGAACGGCACTCATGTGAAAATCGATCTGTCCTTGAAGTTCTGGAAAATGTTGGACGATATGTCGGACGAGCCATGTTTTTAACTGTATGCCTTTTTGAAAACCTTTGAGAACAAGCTGATCAGGAAGAGAAGGCTCTAAGCGTAAAAAAACGAGATAATCGTCTCCAAAAGAGCGGTTAGCAAAAAGAAGTTCGCCTTCTTGCTGCAAAAGATGGATCATCCCGTCATCAAGCACTTTTACAATCGCCTGTGTTTTTTCTCTACCGATTCTCTCTTCCAAGGCGGTAAATCCGACGATATCATAAAATAAAAGCAGGTTCGCTCCTTTTTGATACAGTCCTTGAAGAAAAGAAGAGGTATAGTTTGCGTCTATTGCTTTAACAATGTTGTTGTTTGGTTCGTAAGCCATTCGACATTCCCCCGGTGAATCCGACACATTTACCCATATTATACCAGAGTCATATGAGAATAGAGTGATTCGTTATGAAGAATATGTAATGTTTATGTAAATTTTTTGTTAAGAACATATGTTTGATTTGCCCTTCTGGTTAATGTGTTCATTAAGGTAAGATGGTTAAGATGTGTTCCAGAAGATGAAGGGTTATGTCATTCTTTCATTTAGACATAACGAAGTAAATAATAATGAAAAAAGATAAAAAAGACGAAAAAGGAGAGACACTCACCATGGATCTGTTCGATTATGCGCGTGAACAGCATAAGCAAACGATGATGCCGCTCGCGGCCCGTGTCCGGCCAGAGACGTTGGATGAGATCATCGGTCAAGAAGAACTATTGGGCGTGGGGACGCTCCTTAGGCGTTCGATCGAAGCCGATCGCCTCTCTTCGCTCATCTTTTACGGCCCACCGGGTACCGGAAAGACGACACTGGCTAAAGTCATCGCCAACACGACAAAAGCTCATTTTACGTCTCTCAACGCGGTGACGGCGGGGGTCGCCGATCTTAGGCGGGTGATCGAGGAAGCCAAAGATCGTCTGGGGATGCGCGGAGAGCGGACGATCCTGTTTGTCGATGAAATTCATCGTTTTAATAAGGCGCAGCAAGATGCGCTTCTCCCGTATGTGGAAGATGGGACGATTATTCTCATCGGAGCGACGACGGAAAACCCTTTTTTTGAAGTAAATCAGGCTCTGTTATCCCGCTCTATGATTTTCAGGCTCAATCCACTCGGAGAGGAGGACTTACGGCTGCTCCTCAGGCGCACGCTCGCCGATCCGCGCGCTTTTCCCGAACTGACCGTCGCGCTGGAAGACGCGGCGGAGGCGCATCTTATCCAGTATGCTGAGGGGGATGCTCGCCGACTTCTCAATGCGCTGGAACTCGCCGTGCTCTCTACACCCCCTTCACCCGATGGGCACGTCTTCATCACCCTCGATATTGCGAGCCAGTCGATTCAAAGACGGCCGGTCCGTTATGATAAAAGCGGGGACGGCCACTATGATACGATTTCTGCTTATATTAAATCGATGCGGGGGAGCGACCCGGATGCGGCGCTTTATTATCTTGCACTTATGCTGAAGGCCGGTGAAGATCCCCGCTTTATTGCTCGCCGCCTGGTGATAGCTGCTTCCGAAGATGTGGGGAATGCTTATCCAGAAGCGCTCGTCGTAGCGATGAGTGCGTATGATGCAGTGGAGCGGATTGGCATGCCGGAAGGGCGCATTCCGCTGGCACAGGCGACCGTCCTCCTGGCTCTCGCGCCCAAGTCGAACAGCAGTTATCGGGCGATTCATGCTTATCTGGAAGAAGTGGAGCGAGCGGGAGGAAAGGAAGTCCCGGCCCATCTTCGCGATGCCCATTACGCCGGCGCGAAAGCGCTCGGTTCCGGCATCGGCTATACGTATGCCCACGATGGACCGGAGCATTATGTGGCACAACAGTATTTGCCGGACGGCGTACCGCGGCTCTATGAGCCCGGATCACTGGGCGTCGAAGGTGAGCTTATCCAGCGACTGGCGCGACTCCGCGCGCAATATGACGGAGAGGATCAAAATGGTAAAAACGCTCTTTCGACAGATGCGCCGGAGAAAAAAGAAACGAATGAGCAGGATAATGACACCCTTAAAGAGAATATGATGGATAGAGAAAAAAGTTAAAAATGGATAAAGACCATTAACAACGAAAAGTAGACTTAAACGTTGGAAACGACGTTTCCTTCGGAAGATTGCGTGTGAGAGTTATCCAATGCTTTTGAAGTCTCCCACCTCTAAGCGAAAGCGAAAGGTGGTGGGAGTATGTCACGGAAGATTCATTGGTCAACAGCAAAAAAGATAGTCTGTCATGCGTAAAAGAAGGAGTCTGAGGTAGAATCAATAGAAAGAAGGTAGGATAAAGTGAGAAGACTCGAGGCCGATGAAGTCCGAAAAATCTCTCTGCCTGATGTGTTCGGTCATCTGGGAAGCGCAGCTTTTCAACCCTTGGAAGGCATTCTCGGGCAGGAGCGCGCCGTCGCCGCGCTTCAGTTCGGGCTTAATATCCACGCCGAAGGGTTTCACGTCTTCGTGGTCGGACAACCGGGGACGGGTCGAACGACTGCGGTCAAGACGTATCTCGAAAACATCGCCCGGACGCTTCCGGTTCCGGATGATATTGCCTATGTATACAATTTTCAAGATCCGCAGCATCCGCGTTCGCTTATTTTGCCTGCCGGTGAAGGGGAAAAGCTGAAACGGGCGATGGCCGATTTCGTCGAAACGGTTCTCCATGAACTTCCAAAAGCGTTTGAAGATGAAAGGTTTCAGGAATCGCGTCAAAAAGTGATGCAGCAGTTTGACCGGGAACGTCAGGAGCGCATTGCACGCTTGAGTGCGGAGGCGGCTCAATACCAGTTTGCGCTCGAATTTTTGCCGCAGGGTATTTACTACGTACCCCTCAAAGACGGGAAGCCACTGAGCGACGAAGACTTTCAAAAACTTTCCGAAGAAGAAAAAACAGCGTTAAATGAACGACGTGAAGCGTTGCAGACGCGGTTAGGGCAGGCTATGCGGGAGTTTCGCTTGCTGGAGAGAAACTTGCAGGAGGCTTTGAAAGAGCTGGATCGGAGTCACGCCAAAGCGGTTTTGGATGTCTGGCTTATGCCGCTTCTGGAGCTGTTTGCTGCCCATCAAGAGGTCGTGCATTACTTACATGATGTGCGGGAAGATATGCTCGACGAACTGCCGCTCCTTTTGAATAAACAAGGCGGGGCAGAAGTACAGCGGATGCGCCCGACGGGGACGCGGGACGATCTGGCGCGGCGCTACCGGATCAACGTCATCGTCGATCATCGCGAGACAAAAGGCGCACCGGTCATCGTTGAACGGAACCCGACCTTTCCCAACCTTATCGGGCGCATCGAACGAGAAGCGATCTTTGGGGCGCTCGTCACCGATTATACTTTACTGCGCGCCGGTTCCTTGCTTAAAGCGAATGGCGGTTTTTTAATTATCCCGGTAGAAGAACTTTTAAAAGCACCGTATGCCTGGGACGGTTTGAAACGCACCTTGCGCGCCATGCGCTTGGTAATTGAGGATGTGGGTGAGCAGTACGGTCTTTTAGCGGCAAAAGCGCTCCGGCCCGAACCGGTGCCGCTTAAGATCAAAGTCGTCTTAATCGGGAGCCCCATACATTATTATTTGCTGTTTCAGTACGATCCGGAGATTCGCGAGCTTTTTAAGGTGAAAGCGGAATTTGCCACGACCATGCCGCGAACGGAAGAAAATGAACGCGCCTATGCTTCTTTTTTCCGCACGCTTTCCGAAAAAGAGCGTCTTCGGCCGCTCACTGCCGGGGCTATGGCCAAACTCGTGGAACACGGTGCACGCCTCGCCGGGGAGCAGGGGAAACTGGCCACACGTTTTGCCGAGCTCGCCGATGTGGTGCGGGAGGCAAACTTTTATGCCGAACAAGAGGGAGGGGAAGCAGATGAAGCAGACGTTAAACAAGAAGCTGGAGAGGCTGGCGAAATTACGGCAGCGCATATTGAAAAAAGTTTGAAAGAGCGTTTTTATCGCTCTAGCCTGCTTAAAGAACGGATCGAAGAGCTGTATGATCAGGGTGTTTTGCTCGTACACACTGACGGAAAGGCCGTCGGCGCGGTAAACGGCCTGGCTGTGCTGTCCATCGGAGATCTCACCTTCGGTGTGCCCAAGCGTATTACGGTCACCGTCTCCGCCGGTCGGGAGGGGATCATCGATATCGAACGGGAGTCACGGCTGGGCGGCAATATTCACACCAAAGGGGTGCTTATATTAAGCGGATATTTGCGCGAACGGTACGCACGCGAAGCGCCTTTTCCCCTCGCGGCACAGATTGTTTTTGAACAAAGTTATGATGGGGTAGATGGCGACAGCGCCTCCAGTACGGAACTGTACGCCTTACTGTCGGCTCTGGCGGAGATTCCTCTTCGGCAAGATCTTGCTGTGACCGGTTCCGTGAATCAAAAAGGTGAGATCCAGGCCATCGGAGGTGTGAACGAGAAAATCGAAGGATTTTTTGACATCTGTCAGCAAAAAGGGTTGACCGGTACACAAGGGGTCATCATTCCAGAAGCAAACGTGCAAAATTTAATGCTACGGGAAGATGTCGTCCAACATATTCGGGAAGGTACGTTTCATATATACGCCGTCCGTACCGTCGATGAGGGCATCGAACTTTTAACAGGGATCCCAGCCGGGAAGCCGGATGAATCCGGTGAGTATCCCGAAGACTCCCTGCACGGTCGCGTCATCCGACGCCTTCGCGCTTTTCAAGCACAGTTGCGCCGCACGCCCATTCCTTTGACGCAGCGGGTAGAAGCGGCCACAGGACAAGAAGAGAGGAAAGAAGAGCCGCATGACCCGGAACCCAAACCTTGACAGGGTCGGAAAAAACTTGTACGATAGGCCTCACAAGGGTCGTAGGCGCGCCACAATTTTAAACGGTATGTATCGAATGAGTACGACTTGTATCGAATGAGTACGACTTGTGAAAAGGATGTTATGTTTATTCAAAGGATGCTATCAAGAAACTTATTGTTTTATTGTTTTAAAAAACGTGTGATGGCATAGGGCATGTGAGGGATAAAAACCAAATAGGAAACCGATGAACAGGCGAGTACGTAAGGCGGCGGCATAGAGAGAGAGGTCGCCACAGGCTGGAAGCGATCTTATGTCGACCTTACGGAAGGACACCTGGGAGGTTGGGGTTTAGAGCAAGCCATTTGGAGCGCTCCGATGTGGTACGCTTTAAGCCCCCGCATAGTGCTTGCGTTAAACGCTGAAAGTGAAGTAACGGAAGACCTTCTTTTGACCTTAGAGACCCC
>PEBX01000211.1 GCA_003050645.1 Candidatus Carbonibacillus altaicus | reverse complement strand
GTCACCGCTTCCGCCAATTTTTCCTCCACGATCTTCACGCGGGCTTCTCGTAGCATTTCCAGGTTTTCGGCAGCGACAAAAGTCCCTTTCCCCGGAACGCTATACAGGTATCCCTCCTTTTCCAATTAGTCATAGGCCCGCTTGGTGGTGATCACACTGATTTGCAACTCTTTGGCCAGCGTTCGAATGGAGGGCAACATCTCCCCTGGATTGGGCATTCGTGTTATGCTTGCCAGTAGTAATTTTCGGATTGCTCACTAAAAAATCGTCCTTTCTGAAATGTTGGTTTAGGCACTTACAATTTACTAGAAGGGACGATTTTTTGTGTGAACTTTGGATATAAAAAGAAAAGGGCTGTCACAGAAAACCAGCTTTCACTGACTTCCTGGACAGCCCCACTCTTCGTTTTATTATAGAAATTATACTTTTGGTATAATGAACAATTGGGTATTTAAAAAATTTATTGGGATCCCACGGTCAAAGTACTACCGTTATCATAATAAACGGTAGAGGATGCCCAAGTTCTTGCATATGCTACACTGGCAACGTATGACTTAGAACTATTTGTTGTACATATACTACTGTTACAAGTATTTGTTATACTGTCGTCATAAACTTTTCCAATACCCCCTGAACCGATTAGTCCAAAAGCTGTATGCCTTATACTATTCTGAATTTTATCTACGCGTGAACTCCCTTCAATAACACGAGAAGTAAAACTACCTCCGTAACTGTTATTAATTATACCAATATCTGCCCAAATTGTTCCTGATGCTCGTACACCCACAGTACCGGAGGAATTATACTTTGTTTCATCAAAACTTGAAGAATTATATCCATTAACCCCAATATTACCTTTATCCATTGGCTGAATCGCATACTTCTTGATAAACTCAGCATCTTCAGTATTTAATGGTTCATACAAATCATAGGAATCTGCAATTTGCTTAATCCTCTCATTAATCTCCGCTTCAGTAAACTCACTTTGAACCTCAGCATTGGCAGGAACGACTGATATTAAAAAAAGACTTGCAACAAGAAAGCACAATACTTTTTTCATAAAAAAACACCTCTCCCTCTTGAAATAGATGATTTTCTTTAACATGCGCGTTCATACTCAAATTCTCAGAGGAACTTATTTCGAAGCTTTCTCATGCCCGAGTTCGACAGTTGCTAGGCAAACAAAATACGGAAAAAAGGCATAAGAATGTCGTTTCCCGGCGTTTTGTCTTCACGAGTGCATGTTACTAGCATTTTATTTGGATATCAAAGATCTTCGGTGGGGCCTCTACCTCAAGCATCCTAAGGATTTGGTGTTGTTCATGTGTCAACTCCGTTTGCTGAAACAAGTCGTCGTTTTGGAAATAAAAATGACCCAAATTGATTTGATCGAGTGTACGGCGAACGCTTGCACACGTTTGTTCCGTCTGAAGCTCGACAATTCGAAATATCAACAATGCCAGCCAATTGAGGAGTACATGGGATTGGATCCGTTCTTTTAACCGTGATCCATCGGACAAAGACATAATGTGAACCTCAGTTTCCGAAACACTGATTCTACGTCGATGAGTTGCTAATAGCCTAAAGCCACATCTTCGGCGGATAATGTATCATCCTATGTGCGAATGAGGTATTTGCCATCATCACGCTCGGCATCACTAATCGCTTGTTTGTTCAGTCTCAATTGACTGCCTTTTAATTGGCGTAAATAGCGACCGTAGACTTTATAGTCGTGGAGGGCGCAAACGGCTTTTGTGTGCTGCTTGTCAGGCAATTGGCGAAGACATTCCAGCTCCTTAGTCAGGTCCACGATGAAATTGTCACGATGTTTTTTCTCTTTTTCCACTTCTTTCGGATTGTAAACGAGCACATCGCGCTTGCGGGCTTCGCCATCTCCAATTACGATCTCTTTCACTTGCAGATTGTCACGGACGATGTAATATCACCCTTTGCGTGCCAGCGCTTCTTGTGTAGTCGATTTACCTGAGCGCATCCGTTTTCCCACAATATAATGACCGCCGGCACGTTAGAGATAACGGAGGTTGTCTTCAGAAGAAAATCTACGATCCATGACACTAATATGCACAAATTTTAATATCGAATAAATTTCCATAAATTAACATTTCTGATGGTTTAGATGGGCATTGTTTTATCTTTCTATCCTATCTATCTATCTTGAAAATCTAAGTACGCTGACGTAACTTTTGAGGCAACACGAAGCTAGACCCTTGCTCTTCCATTTTTTTGAAGGACCTTATGATGGGCTGTTACTTGCTCAGCATCAAATTAGGCCGGTTGTTCGATGCTGACTTTAACTCCTAAAGATTCTAAGCGTTTGATCGACTGTTTGATTACAATGTCTTTTCGACGTTGGTCGTAAAAATCGGATCCAAGTTCTACGTAGTCCTGTTGCCGAACCAAAAGGTAATACACAATGGTCAAAATGGTATGGCCAACGGCGACAGCAGCTCGATTAGCTCCCCTTC
>PEBX01000210.1 GCA_003050645.1 Candidatus Carbonibacillus altaicus | reverse complement strand
CGTCACCTTTGCCAATCGCGCTGCACTCTCTATTTTACAACTGCGAATCGATGAAGTCATCGGTTTTGGACATATTCAGGCGCTTAAACATTACGAGCTTAGCAAATGGATCGATCATGCCGAAGAAGTGCACGAACCGCTTCGTCACGAAATGATGCTTTATTTCCCGGTTGAACGCGTTATCGATTTGCAGCTCGTGCCGCTTTTTAATGAAGCCGATCGTTATGACGGTCTTCTCGTTATGCTCCACGATATTAGCGAAATACGCCGTCTGGAGCGTATCCGTAGCGAGTTTGTAGCTAACGCTTCGCACGAACTCAAGACGCCGGTCACTTCGATTCAGGGATTTGCTGAAACGCTTCTAGATGGTGCCGTAGAAGATCCCCGTGAAGCGCGGGCTTTTGCCGAAATCATCTACCGGGAAAGCGAACGGCTCAAGCGTCTCATTCAGGATATTCTCGATCTTTCCAAGATAGAGCAAAGAAGAGTCCCTTTTGAATACCGCGATGTGCACCTGGCTACACTGATCGCGGATGTCTTTCTTCAGGTGGAAAAATCAAGGCAAGAAAAATCGATTGCTATTCGCGCTTACGTCGATGATGACTTGACTCTAGAGACCGATTGTGACCGTTTGAAACAAATTTTGTTGAATCTTGTCATTAATGGTATTCAGTATACACCGCCGGGAGGATATGTCGCGGTGTATGGAGAATATGATGGTACATCCGGAGACGATGTGCTCATACGGGTTGAAGACAATGGGATCGGCATTCCCCAGAAAGATCTAAGCCGGGTCTTTGAACGGTTTTATCGCGTGGATAAAGCGCGATCGCGTAACTCCGGCGGGACGGGCCTCGGTCTTGCCATCGTCAAACATTTAGTTGAGATGATGGAAGGAACGATCTGGGTTGAGAGCGTCGAAGGGAAGGGGACGACGTTTTATGTCCGCCTACCGCGCGAAAGACCCCATAGTGCAGATCATACGGTAAAACAGGAACCGGAACGCGCAGCAGCAAGTAAAAAGTCACGCCGCGCGGTCGCTCGCGCGGTCGATCGCAATGAATAACTGGAGGTGCTCACGCATGCGTTCACAATTTGATGCCGCGCTCAATGCGCTCCATAACGATTTGATTACGATGGGCTCGCGTGTTGAGGCCGCGATTGATCGCGCACTCAAAGCGCTCGTTGATCAGGATACAGCACTTGCCGAGGCTGTGATACACGAGGATAATGAAATTAATGCTCTTCTTCTTAAAATTGAAAGCGGATGTTTTACGACCATTGCCCTCCAACAACCGCTTGGGAGTGATCTCAGAAAAATCGGCACGATGCTCAAAGTCTCCAATGATCTCGAACGCATTGGGGATCATGCCGTAAGCATTGCCAAAGCTGCGCTCCGCATTCATAATGAAACGTACGTAAAACCGCTCATCGATACGCCGAACATGGGGAAGATCGTACGAGAGATGCTGGCGGCGGCACTTCAGGCATATATCGCGCAAGATGCGGACAGAGCACGCGCGATTGCCGAGCGCGATGATGAAGTCGATGCACTTTATAAAGCTATTGTGACGGATGCTATTCAGATTATGATGACCGATGAAAAATGGATTAATCAAGGTACACAGTTTTTATTTGTGGCCCGCTCTCTAGAACGCATCGGGGATTATGTCACCAATATATGCGAGTGGATCTATTATCAAAAAACGGGTGAAATTCGTGAGTTCAATGACTGAGGAGGACGCGAAAAAGGTGGGACCACAGTCCGGCGAAGCTTTAGAGGGTAAAGCAGCAAACCCCGGAAAGCGGGCGCTTTTGATTGACGGAAACAGCGTTATTTATCGCGCTTTTTATGCGATGCCGGCCTTAAGCGATGCGCAGGGTGAACCGGTTGGGGCGATTTACGGATTTGCCACCATGCTCATGAAACTTTTAGAGGACTTAAAACCCACGCACGTGCTCGTCTTATTCGATGCCGGGAAGACGGTCTTTCGCCATGAAACGTACGAAGCGTATAAAGGGACGCGGGATAAGATGCCGAGCGATCTCGTTTTGCAACTTCCCCGTTTAAAAGAACTGCTCGATGCCTTTGGTATCAAATGGTACGAACAGGAAGGATATGAGGCCGATGATCTGATCGGGACGGTTTCTAAGCTGGCTTTAAAGGCGGATGATACGTTCGATGTGCGCATCATCTCAAGCGATCGGGATCTTTTGCAGCTGATCCGACCGGGTGTCGCGGTTGGACTCACCCGCCGGGGGGTGACCGAACTCGACTGGTATGATGAAAATGTGTTTCAGGAGAAGTACGGGATTACGCCTGCGCAGTGGATTGACGTGAAGGCGCTCATGGGAGATGCGTCCGACAATATTCCCGGCGTCCCGGGGGTCGGTGAAAAAACAGCCCTAAAACTGATTCAAACATACCAGACGGTGGACGGGGTTTATGAACATCTAGACGAACTTAAAGGGAAGTTAAAAGAAAATCTGACGGTGCACGAAGATGC
>PEBX01000209.1 GCA_003050645.1 Candidatus Carbonibacillus altaicus | reverse complement strand
CCGTTCGTTCCGAGCAGACGATGATGATATCGCTTGTATCAGAGCTTACGGATCAGGCCGTAAAGTTAATCCAGCTGCTCGAGAAAGAAAAAAATTTTGCCGAACGCGATTCGTTAACGGGACTTCCAAATCGGCTTGCGCTAGAACAGCGCGCTTCATTGCTGTTAGGTGCTCAACCGAAGCTCATCATCATGTTCAATATTCACCGGCTGACGTATATCAATGAACAGTACGGCCGGGACATCGGAGACATGGTGATTGCAATCGTAGCGGAACGTCTGGGAAAACTTTTCCCGGGTGAGGGGCAACTTTTTAAAGTCGCCGGTGATGAGTTCCTCGCTGTTTTAGATGATGCGACTTTAGATAATGGTGCTTTAGAGTATGTCGCTTTAGATCACGCCGCTTTAGAAGACAGCCATTTAGAACAAGATGCATTCGATCACATCACTTTAAATCGTGGCGCATATGAAGGATCGGCACAAGGGATGTCGGGAGCGAAAGAAGAAACAAAAAAATCTCTGCGGAGCAAGAGGCTTGAGGCAATCCATCAAGCGTTGCACGTTCCGGTTGAACTACCGGATCGCGTCCTTTCGGTACAGGTCGATATCGGGGTCGCGCTTTATCCGGAACACGGAGCCGATCTTTTTGACCTGTGGCGCAAAGCCAATCTGGCGCTTCTCAAGGCGCGTATGCATCATAAACGGTACCAGCTGTTCTACCCTGGAGTCGAGACTTCGTTTTTGCGTGATCTTTCGCTTAAATCGTCACTCCGGATCGCCGTACAGCATGGCGACTTTACACTTGTTTTTCAACCGATTTATGATTTGGCAAGTGAACGCATCGTGGCGGCAGAGGTTTTGCTGCGATGGGATGAGGCAGCGCCGGATGTATTGATTCCCTTGGCTGAGGAGCTAGGGCTCATGGCAGAGATCGATCATTTTGTATTAACTCAAGCCAACGCCATTTCGAAAATGTTACCTGTACCGCTTGCCGTCAATCTTTCACCGACGACGGTAGCACACAAAAAAGATGCCGGGCACATCTTAAGTCTCGCTGATCCGCAGCGGATTACGCTGGAAGTGACTGAACATGCTGTGACGAATGCTGCGGCTGTAAAAAATTTGCGTCGTCTGCAAAAAGCAGGTTTTAAAATCGCACTCGATGACTTCGGGAAAGGATACAGTCATCTGGCGCTTTTACCAGAATTACCGCTCACTGCACTCAAACTGGATCGCTTTTTTGTTCAGCATATTCATGAGCCCAGATACCGTATCATCTTAGAGAGCATTGTGGCGATTGCCAAACATGAGGCGTATCGACTGGAACTCGTGGCAGAGGGGATAGAAGATCGAGCCTCGCTTAACTTTTTGCGCAGTTTAAATATAGACCGTGTCCAGGGATATGCCTTATCGAGACCGCTTCCTTTAGAAGATTTGCAAAAAAAGCTTCACAGAGGAGATAATTCGTTTTATAATGATCGTAAACTACACGGTTGATTCTTAGATTTGGAGCTTAGGTAGGCTGTGAGGACGAATGCTGAAAGTATTTGCCAAAAAGCATAGGTGAGGGCACTTAAAAGCGCACAGATTTTACGAGAAAGTAGGATGAGGAAAGTATGCAGACGATTGACTGGAACAATCTGGGGTTTACTTACCGGAAGACCGATTATCGTTATGTGTCGTATTGGCGAGACGGACAGTGGGATGAAGGGCAGCTTACGGAGGATCATGAAGTAAAAATCTCTGAGGCAGCGACGGCGCTACACTATGGGCAGCAATGTTTTGAAGGGCTCAAGGCTTATCGCCGCAAGGACGGTCGGGTGCAGCTTTTCAGGCCACAGGAAAATGCCCGGCGTCTTATAAATAGCTGTGAGCGCCTGCTGGCACCAGCCGTTCCGGAAGAGAAATTTTTAGAAGCAGTCACGTCCGTCGTACGCGCCAATGAGCGTTACGTTCCGCCTTATGAAAGCGGTGGCACGCTCTACATCCGTCCGTATTTGATCGGGATCGATGGGACGGTGGCCGTTTCGCCGGCGAATACTTATTTATTCAGCGTCTTTGTCTTTCCGGTCGGTGCGTATTTTAAAGGGGGGCTTACGCCGATTGATGTCGTGGTGAGCGATTATGACCGCGCTGCACCGTACGGAACGGGCGGTGTGAAGGTCGGGGGGAACTATGCCGCCAGTATGTGGCCGAACCGCCTCGCCAAGGAACAGGGGTTTGCCGATGCGCTTTATCTCGATCCCGCGACACACACGAAAATCGAAGAAGTCGGTTCAGCCAATTTCTTCGGAATCACCCGTGATGGAACATTTGTAACGCCCAAGTCACCGTCCATTTTGCCCAGCATCACCAAGTATTCTCTGATGTATCTCGCTGAGCATGTGCTAGGGATGAAGGTCGAGGAGCGCGATATTCCGATGGAAGAGCTCTCCGAATTCAGTGAAGCAGGGGCGTGCGGGACAGCGGCAGTCATTACGCCGATCGGGCGCATTGTCCATGGTTCCAAAACGTACCGCTT
>PEBX01000208.1 GCA_003050645.1 Candidatus Carbonibacillus altaicus | reverse complement strand
TAATTTTTTTATTGTTTTGTCCAAATCTTCTTTTTTATAATCAATAATGATTTCTTTATCGTTAACTATTCTCCATTCAATCGAATTCATAAACTCCTTATATACCTGATCTAAGTCACTATATAAAATTTTTAAATTTTCTTTATTAATCTCCGCCGCGATAATAAGAGATTTATTATATATTTTTTCATATAAAGGGTAAAACTCTTCAAAGAAAGACATGTCTTGGTCACTAATTACTTTCGTTGAAACATTAGGAATTACTGATTTTATTGGATTACCCAATTCTTTAACTGCTTTAAGTTGATTCTCGGAAAAATAGGCATCAGTTTCAATCAACGTTTCAGTGAAGATAATTAGATTTCTCAAAGATTTTGCTACATAGCTGAACTCATTAATGATTATGGAATTTTTGTAGATATATTTTTTTTCAACAGTATCGGAATATAAATCGTAAAAATAAAAAGATAAGCATACAAAGATTAAAATAATGATGGTATATCCTATTTTCTTTTTAGTGAATAACATTTCAAATGGCACCACCTTAAGATTTATGGAACCCTTTACTTTTATAGTAGAGGGTTCCATTATTTTATACTTTATATTATGGGCTTACAACTTCTACATCCATTTCATTGTATGACTGAGTTATTAGCCAACCTCTAGTAAAGTAGAGCTTTTTGCTTTGTAGCTGTTTTTCCTGCTAGTTCAGACTACTGGAATATTTTACATCGATGAAATGTTGGTCTTTTTTAAGTAGATAACTTATGCTTTGTCATTATTAACCATTGAATCCTTAAAATATGGCATACCAGTCCCGTTATCCACAATTTAGGGTTGTCGTCCCAATGCCATGCTCAGCATGACGCACAGCGCTAGCCCACACCGAACTTGCATTTTCGCCATGCCCCGGATCGTGTGGAGTTCAAAGCCATATGATACGTCGATTCGACTGTTAACTCGCTCAACGCTCGTTCGTTTATCGTATTCTTTTTCCCACTTTTGACTTGCTCGATCTATCGGCGTGAAGATTCTTCTATCTTCTGAAAGTGGTATGCGTATCCCTTGTGCTACTGGGCAGTGTTCCCGGCCTTTACATTCTATTCCGTAATGCTCGGCTGGGCAAAGCTTCTTTCATGTGTTCCGGTCTTTTTCAAATCCCCCGCAGGCCATCTCTCGCCGAATATTGGTTTCCGGGCAATAGCAGTACACATTGCCCTTGTAGTTATAGACTACGTTGTCTTTTTTGTCTTTTACGCTGAGCATCTGTGTTTCTTCCCCGTCTTTCCACATGTTACGAATGTCGATGACCGGTTTGATTTGATGCTTATCCCAACACTTTTCAATAAGCTTTGTGTCATCATAACCCTTGTCTCCCGCGAGTGTCTCCGCAATTTCTAGTATTTCAGGTTGCCTCTGCTCCATTTGCTCAAGCAAGGCATGGCCTTCTGTAATATCTGAAGCCGAAGCCTTGGTTACTTTAAAGGCTACCGGTAGTTCATAGGTTGCATCGACGACTAAATGCAACTTATAGCCGAACCATTTAATGATCTTTTCCCACACTCTACCCTCTTCAGTTATACCTTTGTATTCTTTTCTGCCATAATCGGCATCGGTATCCCGCCTGCCGTCAGCGGTCTGATTCTTATTCTGCCGCTTCACGAAAGACGAGATCGCTTTACTGTCGATCGCCAGATGCTTACCGAACTCAGGCAAAATCTCGCGCAACTGCTCAACAAGGCGGTCAAAGATTTTATCTACTTCGTCCGCATGTTTAACGATTTTTTTAAAAAAACGGGTATAAACCCATGCCGGAGGCACTGCCTTACCCTTAAATCCGCACATCTCACGAAGTTGGCCGTTGCGGCCCAGTTCCCGCCGTAGTTTCTCAACGTTGTCATGTTGAAATACAATCCCCGCAAGGACCGAGTTCCACATCGCCCGTATCGGGTAATCGTCCCGCCCTTTTCCTCGTTTCTCTTCTAACAGCCTCATCAATTCTTCATCGGGCATGTACTCTATAACAAGTCGCAGACGTTCTAAGTCGCCAAGTTCTTCGATTTCTTTCCAGCTAAATAGGCTGAGTTGTGGTATAATAGCCATGCAGGTAACCCCCTGTTTTGGTTAGTGTTTGTTTGGTCACTTACATTTTACCACTTGGGGTGTTTACCTGTTTTATTTATTTGGCTGAATCTTCGAGGGCAGCGAGTAAGAAAACATCGTAATAGCTTATTTCTTGGGGTAAAATATATTTTCACGTTCCCCTCAGCTCTTGTCAAACTTGACTCCTGGGACATCGCAATTACCTCACGATTGGATCGCCTGATGGACACTTACCGCTGTCTTTTGCTCGATCTTTATCATGTGTTCCTTCCGCGTTTTTAGTTCCGTTAATGTCAGGAGCACCGCGCCTTTCTTACGTTGCCCTAGCACCATGTCGATTTCCCAATGACCAAATTCCTGGCGCTTATCAATGTAAAACGGTCGTTCTTCAATACTGGCACCTAGAATCTTTTTATG
>PEBX01000002.1 GCA_003050645.1 Candidatus Carbonibacillus altaicus | reverse complement strand
CGGTTTTTACGGGCCGCCCGCCATTCGTCCCGGGTGACCTTTCCCTTGCAGACGTTCCGAAAGAGCTTTCTTCCTCCAAAAATCACAGGCGGGACGGTTCCGTTTTCTTTGTGTTCTCTTTGCTCCTTCAGCCGCTTTTCCAGCGCCGAGACGCGCGATTGTCTTCCCAGGACGGTGCGGTCGAGCGTCCGGAGTTCGTCTTGCGAGAGGCCGTTCTTTTCGGCCCGGCTCCGTTTCTTCATGGCCCAAGCGAGTTTCTTTTTTGCCCTCCGAAGCTTTGCATCGGTCGTTCCGATCTTAAGCTCCAGAAGTTCTTTCTGCGCATCGATCATGCCTTGCGCCTTCAGGCGGGCATCATCGACGTAGCGGGAGTTGAGACCGAAAAGATCCTGGCCTTGCTTTTTGATGTCCTTGCGGGGAACTTCCTTCACAATCCGCTTATACGACCACCGAGAACAGGCGGAGAAAAGTCGCATCTCGGTGGCCAGGGGATCTTCTTCTCCCCGGGTCCACTTCCCGGACCGAAAGGCCGGGTAAACTTCGGGAAAGAATTCCCCGACGATCGTGAAGCTATTCTCTTTGGACACGTTGCATCAACTCCTGAAAGCCTTGGCGGATTTTCCTACCCCCTCGGACGCCGTAGATCCGGGCAGAAAAAGATGTGACGATGGACAGAAGATCCTTAACAAGCTCCGCGTGCGCCTCTTCCGGTTCTTTTTGTGAGATCAATTCGATTTCTACGCCGCAAAACTTCAGATACCGGTTACCGACAGGATGGCGCGTTTGCCCTCATCGATCGAAGCGCCTTGCAAGGCATTCCGGGCAAACGCCCGGACGCGCGCTTCCTGACCGAGTCCGTAAGGCGACTGCTCAATTTTTAACGTCTCCTGAAAAACGGTCACACCGTGTTTTTGCAGGTGGTAGACCGTCTCGTCGACCGCCCGGCAAAACCGGGGGAAGATCGTATCCCCCGTGCCGAAGACGGCCGTAAGTGGCATATAAGGGAGATACGCCTCTTTTTCCTCGATGAGCACGCTTCTCAGGAGCTTCCGAAACTGTAGCGGCAACACACCGTCGCCCCACGTGTAGGTTCCTAGAAAAAGAAGCCCGACTTCTCCGGCACGAACGGACGCAAGTGCTCTGTTAAGACCTGGGAGATCGCGTACGATGTCGACAACCTTCCCCTCGACTTCATCCGCGATGATGTGTGCCGTCTCTTCCGTATTGCCGCTTAAAGACGTATACAGAATAAAAATTTTTTCTGCCGCCTCCATCTTTTTGCTCCCCTTTCCGCTCTGTTCAGCACCGCACGTTTGTGTAGCCGGTCTTAGGACTGGCACGATACGCACTCTTCCACTTCGATCGAGAGAGAACGCACGTAATACGTCGTCTTGATACCGCTCCGCCAGGCTAAAAGATGCAGATCGAGGAGGTCTTTGGCCTTGATGTCGTTTCGCACGTAGAGGTTGAGACTTACGCCCTGATCGATGTGTCGGCTGCGCGCCGCTTGCTGTTTGAGCGTCCACTTTTGATCGATTTCATGGGCATTTTTGTAGTACCACATGAGCCCTTTTTCAATATCCGGCGCGACGTTGGTGATGCGATACGTATTTTTTTCTTCGACGTATTCTTTGCGAAAAATAGGGTCGACGGATGCGGTTGAACCGCCGACGATGGCCGTCGTCCCGTTGGGGGCGATGGCCATCATGTAGCCGTTTCGGACGCCCTCTTTCTGAACGGCTGCCGAAAGCGCCTGCCAGCGTTCGCTCGTATAACCGCGCCGGGTGAAATACCGACCGCTCTCCCACTCGGAGCCTGGAAAAAGCGGGTATGCTCCTTTTTCTTTGGCCAGCTCGTGGGAAGCGCGGATGGTGTGGTAAGCGATCTCTTCGTACAGCTCATCAGCAAATCGCACGGCTTCTTCGCTTTCCCAGCGTATTTTTTTAAGGGCCAGCAGATGATGCCAGCCAAACGTCCCAAGACCGATGGCCCGATACTTTTGATTCGTAACTTGCGCCTGCAGCACTTCGATCGTGTTTAAATCGATGACGTTATCAAGCATGCGCACCTGGATGGGGATGAGTCGCTCCAGCACGCCATCTGGGACTGCCCGTCCCAAGTTGATCGAAGAAAGATTGCAGACAACGAAGTCACCCGGCTTTTTCTTCGTCACAATCACGTCGCCATCCAGCATCTCTTCGATAACGGTCGTCGCTGAATTGTTTTGCATAATCTCCGTGCACAGGTTGGAGGCGTAGATCATCCCGGCGTGTTTGTTGGGGTTCATGCGGTTTGCTGCATCGCGGTACATCATATACGGCACGCCGGTCTCAAGCTGCGAACGCATCATACGCTTCATAATCTCGATGGCCGGTACCGTTTTTTTGCTGATGTTCGGATCGCGTACGAGTTCTTCATATTTTTCCCGGAACGAGCCGCGACCTTCTTCCTCATCAAAAAAGTCTTCCAGCGACCATCCTTTTTTCATGCGCACTTCATGCGGATCGAAGAGATGCCAGTCTTCTCGTGCTTCCACTTTTTCCATAAATAGGTCGGGGATCACGACACCAGTAAACAGATCGTGTGTGCGCAACCGCTCGTCGCCGTGATTGAGTTTTAAGTCGAGGAATTCGAAGATATCTTTGTGCCACACGTCGAGGTAGATAGCAATCGCACCTTGCCGTTGCCCGAGCTGATCGACAGAGATGGCCGTGTTGTTAAGCTGGCGCGCCCAGGGCACGATACCCGAAGACAGTCCCTGTATGCCTTTGATCGCACTGCCGCGCGGGCGGAGTTTGCCCATATACACGCCGATCCCGCCGCCGGCCTTGGAAAGGAGCGCCACGTCCGTATTCGAATCGTAGATACCGCGGAGTGAATCATCGATGACATCGATAAAACACGATGAAAGCTGACCCCAGGCTTTCCCGGCATTGGCAAACGTCGGCGTGGCAACCGTCATGTACAAGTTGGAAAGCGCCCAGTACGCTTCGGCAACGTACGTCATGCGCCGTTCTTTTTTCTCTTTTTGCATGAGGTAAAGAGCGATGACGAGAAAACGCTCCTGCGGGAGCTCAAACGTGCGGCGCGCTTTATCCCGCGCCAGATACCGGGTCGAAAGCGTTAAAAGACCGGGAAGATTAAACAGATGGTCACGCTCCGGAACGATCAAGCGCGCTGCATCGCGCAGCTCGTCTTCGGTGTAAGCGTCGAGAAGACGTGGGCTTAAGACGCCTTCTTCGGTCAGGTGCCGGATGAGGTGCGGGAAGTCACCATACTTCTCGGCCGGGTCGTAGCCGCGATGTTCAGCTGCTTCGCGATAGAGCTTGTCCAGATAAAAACGGGCTGCGATTTTAAGCCACTCAGGCGACTCGATGCTCACTTCATCGAGCGCATTTTTGACGAGGAGGTCGTCCATCTCAGCAGATGAAAAAGTGCGGCCTTCCGCTTCCTGCTGCTCTATGTACCTCACAACCCGGCTTTCAAAACGACTATAATCAATGCCTGGCCAATCCTGAAGGGTACGCGCTATTTGTTCTACGACGCGCGATTGTGTCGAGAGCATTTCCCTTTCTACGGTCATCTCCTTGGCCTCCTCTTTGACTCTAGATTTCTAAGCTTTGACTCTAGATTTTTAAGATAGTATTCTCAAAAACTATGAGCTCTCCCCGACGATCATAGGGAAAATCACGGCGTGTTAGAAAGCGGTGCATCCCGGTGTTGTGTCAACATATTGATGATGGTATAAAAATAAAGCACTATATATTGTGTTATTGTCATCGTACCGTATCGAGCCGGGCATGTCAAGATGCAAAAGAGCAAAAAGAACTGAAAGGGATAAGCGTCATAAATGCATGATTCATATGTGCAAAAAGTAAACGCAACCCTTTCGCTTATTCTCAGTACAATCAATAGGACGTATGTAGGGAGGTAAGAGCAGGTGTGAATCGACATCCATTGACAGCAATCATGATGCACAGGCGACATCTGTTACGGATGCTCTTAACCGTTCTGGCGATCGGGATGCTTTCTACGGCAACGACTGTCTTGTCAATCCCGCTTGCACAGACAAACGGGCTAAATGCGCTCTGGTCGGAACCTGTTTATGCAGAAGAAGGACAAGCTGAACAAGAGATCGCCGAGATACAGGGCACCGTCGTCAACGTCCGATCAGGCGCAAGTACCGATGATAAGGTGATAGCACAGGTTCGTCAAGGCGAACGGTATCCGGTATTAAGTAGACAGGGCGACTGGATTGAAATTACATACGCCCCGGGCGCGCGCGGCTGGGTGGCAAGCTGGCTCGTCACGCTCACGTCTTATCCTGCAGGAAATCCTGACCCTTTACCGACCCCGCTTCATAGCCAACCGGCCTATGTTCGGGTTACCGCAGACCTTTTGAATGTTCGTCAAGGGCCTTCACTGGATACGGTCGTAAGATCACAAGTGAAAGCCGGCACGATCCTCAAAGTGCTCGAAGCAAACGGAGATTTCTACGGGATCGCCATTCCCGGTCAGGATAAAGCCTATGTTGCAAACAGGTATGTCGAGGAAGCTTCAGAGTTAGAGTGGATGAAGCAAGGGCTAGGGAAGGTCATCATTCAAAATGATGGAACCAATCTCCGGGAAGCCCCCTCACTGGATGCGACCATCCTCAAAAAAGCAAAGCGGGGCGAACAGTACACGATCATTGAAGAGATCGAGAACTGGTATAAGATCGCCCTCGATCCGCCCAAAACGGCTTACGTCGCCGGTTGGGTCGTTCAGTCACAATATGTTGACTACGGATCGGTTATAAATGGTGCCTCTGCGAGCTCCAGTTTGCAAGGAAAAGTGATCGTCATCGATCCTGGACACGGCGGTGTCGATGATGGTGCAACAGGTGTAAGCAAAAAGACAAAAGAAAAAGTGATCAATCTCTCCGTCGCCAAACGGTTGGAAAGCCTGCTCAAGGCAAGCGGGGCGAAAGTCATCATGACGCGAACGGGTGACGTGAGCGTCTCTTTAGAAAATCGTGTCAGCATGGCCGTCAATGCAAAGGCCGATGCGTTTGTTAGCATTCATCACAATACGTATCCTTCTTCAAAAATGGATGGAGTGATGACCTTTTATTACCACGCAAGCGACATGCGCCTGGCACAGACCGTACAAAAACATCTGGTTCGCACGACCAGTCTCACAGATCGCGGGGCCCGTTACGGCAATCTGTTCGTGCTGCGCGAAAACAAGGTACCTGCCATTCTCGTCGAACTGGGATTTATCAGTAACCCGCAGGAAGAACAAAAACTCATTCAACCCGCCATGCAGGACAAAGAAGCGGCAGCCATCGCTACCGCTTTAGAAGAATATTTTAATGTCCGTTAGTGAGCCTGGTCGTTCATCGTCCATCAAAGTCAATTTAACGGTTCATTAAAGTCAATTAAACAGTTCATCCGAATCCAGCCAGAAGGTGACCGGACCGTCGTTTATGAGCGACACTTTCATATCAGCGCCAAAGGAGCCCGTTTCGACTTTAAGGCTTGTGCGCTTTAAAAGCATGTTCCATGCTTCATACAAGGCTCGTGCCTTATCCGGGGAAGCTGCCGCCGTAAAACTTGGCCGCCGCCCACGTTTTAAATCCGCATAAAGTGTAAATTGCGATACCGAAAGAACCGCTCCCCCTGTATCCAGAAGAGAGCGGTTCATTTTTCCCTCCTCATCGGCAAACAAGCGTAGGTGCAAAATCTTATCGGCCATACGCGAAAGGATTTCTTGATGATCATGCTCGGCAAAACCGACCAAAAGAAGGAGCCCCGGTCCGATCGAGGCAATCGTTCTTTGCTCGACGGAGACGCTCGCTTCAAGAACGCGCTGAATAAGCACCCTCACCGTAAGCTTCACCTCATATCATGGAACTCATACGATCTCAGACAATATCATACGATCTTATACGATCTCAGAAAGATCTCAGACGATATCTAAGCGTTTTTAGATCGACGATATAGCGATGGTCACGAAGTTCAATGATGACGCTGTTATGGCTGAATCATTCGACTGACCGCATAGACGTCTTTGACCCGTTTGATCCGTTCGACAACCCGGGTTAAATCGTTTAAATGCTTGATCGTTACGGTCATCGTAATTTTAGCCAGACGGTTTTTATCGGCCCGCCCGACGACCTGTGTCAAATTCGTTTTAGTTTCATTCACGGCTTGCAGTACATCGTTTAAAAGGCCGTGCCGATCGAGACCGGTCACTTCAATATCGACCGGGTAGTAGGCACCGCCATCCGCTTCCCAACTCACTTCAACCAGCCGTTCTTCTTCGCCCTGAGCGATGTGTTGGACATTAGAACAATCTTTACGATGGATCGATACACCCCTTCCGCGCGTAATAAAACCGATAATCTCGTCGCCCGGCACAGGGTTACAGCAGCGCGAATAACGGACGAGCACGCCGTCGATCCCTTTCACCTGCACGCCTTGCTTACCAGACTTGATACTTTTGGTCTGGGCGCTCTTCGTATCGACATTTCCTATCAAGTGCGTCCCGCTTAGAGTACCGGAAGGCGCCTGCATGGCCGTCCCTCCTGACGCTCCGGCAGTAGTCGGCGCACTCTCGGCATGATCCTTCCGGTACCGTTCTAAAAGACGGCTTATGACCGGCGTGGGCGAAAGTCCGCCGTATCCCACTGCTGCCAGAAGCTCTTCGAGCGCTTGAAAGTTAAAACGCTCCAAAGCGTCTTTTACATATTCATCGCGCAAGAGTGTTTTAAGCGTAAAATGATGACGTTTGGCCTCTTGTTCCAGAAGCTCCCTGCCGCGGACGATCATTTCCTCGCGCCGCTCTTTTTTAAACCAAGCCCGTATTTTATTGCGAGCATGGGACGATTTGGCGATTTTAAGCCAGTCCTGACTTGGTCCGTAACTTTGCTTGGACGTTAGGATCTCGACGATATCCCCCGTCTTGAGCGGATGATCGAGGGGGACGATTTTACCGTTTACTTTAGCACCGATCATGCGATTGCCGATCTCGGTGTGAATACGGTAGGCAAAATCGATTGGAACCGATCCGGCTGGTAGTTCGATAACATCCCCTTTGGGTGTAAAGACGAAGACAAGGTCCGAAAACAGATCAACTTTGAGCGACTCCATGAACTCTTTGGCGCTCCGCGCTTCCTGCTGGTATTCCAAGAGTTCGCGTAAAAAGCGCATGCGCCTGGCTTCTTCTGCCGCGTTTTTGGGGGGCTTTCCTTCTTTGTACGCCCAGTGGGCGGCAATCCCGTACTCGGCCGTGAGGTGCATCTCACGGGTACGAATTTGCACCTCGAGCGGTTCACCCTGCGGGCCGATGACTGTCGTGTGCAACGACTGGTACATGTTCGTCTTGGGCATGGCAATATAATCTTTAAAACGTCCAGGCATCGGCTTCCAGAGCGTGTGCACGATGCCAAGCACGCTATAACACTCGCGCACCCCTTCGACGATCACGCGTACGGCGAGAAGATCGTAAATCTCATTAAACGCCTTGTGCTGCTGGTACATCTTGCGGTAAATGCTGTAAATATGCTTCGGGCGACCGTACACTTCTGCCTTGATATCCATCTCGAATAGCTTTTGCCGGAGCGTCTCGCTTACTTTTTCGATATACGATTCGCGCTCAGCCCGCTTTTTCTTCATCAAATGCACGATGCGGTAATAGTGTTGTGGGCTTAAGTAACGGAGCGCCGTATCTTCGAGTTCCCATTTGATCGCCGAAATCCCCAGCCGATGGGCGATCGGCGCGTATATCTCCAGCGTCTCTTCGGCAATGCGACGCTGGTCTTCTTCTGTCCGAAACTTAAGCGTCCGCATGTTGTGCAGCCGGTCGGCCAGTTTGATGAGGATAACGCGCACATCGCGCGCCATGGCGAGAAGCATCTTACGGTAATTTTCAGCCTGCTGCTCTTCTTTCGATTGAAATTGAATGCGGCGCAGTTTCGTTACCCCATCGACAATGGTGGCGATCTCTTCCCCGAAAAGCCGACGCAGATCATCGAGCGTGGCGGTCGTATCTTCGACCACATCGTGTAGGAGCGCAGCGATAATAATCGTTAGATCCATTTTAAGATCGGCGAGTATATCGGCAACGGAGAGCGGATGGGTGATATAGGGATCGCCGGAGATACGATACTGGCCGGCGTGATGCGCCTCAGCAAAGGCGTAGGCCCGTTCGATCTCACGGACATCTTCTTCATTCATATAGCGTTTTAATTTATGTGTGAACGTCGTTAATTGCGGTATTGTTTCAATCTGTTTCATCGGTTTTCACCTCAGTGGTGCTTTCTATCTCTATTATCTTACAATAGATACAACTTGTAAAGACAAATCCACCGCCTAAGAGCGCCCAAAGGCACCGTAAGGCGGTGGATACTGTAAAAACATTGATTATTTTGATTTTCTCCCTGTCGCTACATGCGGTTTTCGTGCATATACTTGTTTGACCGATTACTTACCTTCATTCATTTTTTGTACTTTGCGGACGATATCATAATCACTATCTTTAGTCGGTGCCAGGTCCGTAATGTTGTATATATCTTTTAACATCTTTTTGCCGTCTTCTGTCATGGCGATCTTAAACAGCGCTTCTTTAATCTTTGCTTTCCAGTAATCCGGGAGCTTGGCGCGAAGTGCAATTAAGTCGTTGGGAATGTCGGCCGTCGTGGCAAGAATGCGCGTTTTTTCCATGACCTTTGGATCCGATTTTTCTACGATCGTTCGTGCATCGTCAAAGCTTACCGCTACATCGACATCACCACGGAGAAGGGCGAGAATGGATTTATCATGACCACCGGCAAACGTGCCCTGAACATCCGTTTCGGGATCAATCCCTTTCTCGCGGAGAAGGGCAGCAGGGTACGTATAACCGGAAGTAGAAGTCGGATCGACCCAGGCGATCTTTTTCCCCTTCACATCTTCCAGCTTTTTGAGCGGTGAATCTTTAAGTACGACAAATTGTGCACGATATGTTTTTGATCCATTGCGCACACTTGCCGCAGCAGGAACGGCATAACCTTTGTCAGCTGCGATCACGTAAGATTGCGGACCGTAGGCACCGATATCGACTTTTCCTGCCCCCATCGCTTCGATCACCGCGTTATAGTTCGTACCGACAAACGATTTGACCGGCACGCCGAGTTCTTTCGACAGAGCATCGGCGAGCGGTTTTGCCTTAGCATCGAGGTTTTCGGCTTCCTGGGATGGAATAAAACCAAAGACGATTTCTTTCTGGGATAGAGTCGTTGTGGGATAGGTGATGACGCTCGCCAGCTTCATATTCGCATCCCACTCGACCGAGCCACCAAAAATTTCCGTCACAAATTTAGCCGGGATCATCGTACGGCCGTCTTTAATGAGCGGCGCCACATCCATCGTTGCTACCGCTTTCCCATTTTTGTCAACGATCGTCTTGTTACCGACGACCATTTTGAACGTGCTGCCGCTCTGCGAACTCAGCGTAACTTCTTTCTTAGCGCTGTTCCATTCGACCTTATACCCGAGCTGATCGGCTACAAACTTAACCGGTACCATCGTCCGCCCGTTTTCGATAAACGCTGCCACATCGGTTGTGACCGGCTCACCATTTACAAAAAGAAGCGGCCCTGTAGCTGCCTGAACCGTTTCACTTGCCTGCACCAGGAAAAGAGGTAAAACGAGAACGAGGGCTAATACCAGGTTGAACAGCTTGCGCATATCGTCTCCCCTTCCATCATCGACATATTTTAATAATGTACGGCAAATTTAATTATACGTTCGAAAGAACTGTAATTCCATAAAGGAAAAGTAAAGATTATGTAAATAATTGTTAAGGATTGGTAAATTTTTTGTAAAAAGCAAAAACCGCACGCATGCGCGCGGTTTGAATGTTTTCAATCCGTCTACTTTGAAATAAGAAACAACATTACATCTTTCTGCTGGTGCCGTAGTGCGACATGGGGGTCTACTAAAACTCGATTAACGACACGACCGGAAGATCAGGGTAAGCCTCTTTCAGACGAGCGCGCCCATCCAAATATGTCAGCTCGATTAAAAACATGGCCCCGACGACGACCCCGCCGAGTTTTTGCATGAGTTCGATCGTGGCGGCAATCGTCCCGCCCGTAGCCAAGAGATCATCGGCGACGAGTACACGCGTTCCTGGCGTGAGAGCATCGCGGTGGACGGCCAGATAATCGACGCCGTATTCCTTTGTGTAAGGAACGACTTCGACATCCGCCGGTAGTTTCCCTTCCTTGCGAATCGGGATGAAGCCAGTTCCTAAGACGTAAGCAATCGGGGCACCGATGACAAATCCCCGCGCTTCCGGACCGGCAATCGTCACGGGTTGAAGCGGACGCACTTTTTCGACCAGCGCGTCGATAGCCGCGCGGTATGCCTCCCCGTCTTTTAACAATGTCGTAATGTCTTTAAACAGGATCCCAGGCTGGGGAAAATCAGGAATGATACGGATTTTACTTTTAAAATCAAAGCTCATCGCTTAGGCCCAGGACGGTAAGACGGTCGTCTTATCGCCAAAAGGCCGTCACCTCCTTTATTTTGAACATGGTTAACCGAGTTTCTCAGCCCATGTGGCCAGTGTTCGGTATGTACGGGATTCAGCAAGGTCGAGTTTTTCCTCGGTCGGGCACAGTCTCACTTCATGACCCTGCCAGGTGACGAGCCCGATATCCACGAATACATCCAGCCACTCTGCAATCCAGCCCGTCGACAGCTTTTCATCGTGCGCACGCGCTAAAAGCTGCGACACGGCAAGTGTTCCACCGGACTGGTAGAGATGTTGATAAAGCCATTTCAGCCCTTCGCGCGGACGCCGAACCAAGGGAGAGCGTTCTTCTTGCACGTCCTTCAGCATCAAACTATGGGCGATCACAGACGTGTACGGACGAAGGCGCACCGCTTCCTGTAATATGAGCGTAAGATCAAGCTTTCCACGAAAAGTCGACCATCCGACATCGAGGAGGAGATGAAGTTGGCTTAAAGGCGGAACCCGCCTCCACATCTCGATATGTTTGAAGACGAGAAGGCGAACGTCCCGGGTGCCGTCGGTTACCCGCCATTCGAGCGCTCGCCCACCCAGCTGCCTGTTGGACAAGAGCATCACAGATGGAACGACAAAGCGCGGCTTCGGATTCCCTTCGCCAAACGGGGCCAGTTCATAGAGATTTAGCATCTGCTCTAACGTTAAAGCAGAAAGCGGGATGTAAAGATACGATCTCGGTTCTTGAGAAGCGTCACCTGCTGACATACCGCCAACTGCATCACCATCGCCGTCGCGCCCATCATCGCGCATGCCCATCATCGGCTGGATCGTTCGGGAACGATACCCCAAAGCTGCTTCCCCATTCGGATCGGATCCGTTATCCAAAGCGCCACCTACTCCTACGTCCGCCGCACTTGCCAATGGTGGATCGTCGGCCGAGGAACGTTTGGCAAACTGTTTGGCAAACGTAAGGAGCGCCTGTTTAAACGGCATCCATGCTTCCTCCGTGAGAGCAAATCCTGCCGCCTGCGCATGACCACCATAATGCATTAAGTGTGCTTTCACCGCTTCAAGCGCCACATCGAGCGGGAAATCGGTCGTACTGCGCGCGGATCCTTTGATCTCGCCGTGAGTCCCGCGGGTTAGCACAAAAGCCGGCCGTTTGCGCAAGTCCATAAGCCGGCTCGCGACGATACCGATGACCCCTTCATGCCAATCCGGCGCATAGACGATATCAATACGCGCCTCGGGATCGGCTTGTACCTTTTGCCATGCTTCCTGAAAAATACGCTCGGTAACCCGTTTTCTTTCATCATTCAAGGCAACAAGTCGTGCGACGGCTGATTCAATCCACGCTTTTTTGAGGCGCGCCGCCTCATTTAATCCCTTCGCTTTGTCATGACGTTCTGTATGCTCAAGGTGATCCGGCAGTGACTGTCTTAGCGCGATCAGGAATGCCTCTACCAGCCAGCCCGCCCTCCCCATCCGTCCGGGCGCATTTAAAAGCGGAATCAGACGAAACTGAAGCCCGTCATAATCAATGAGCCCGTGCTTTTCGTACGTATCAAAAAAAGAAAAACGGTCAAGAAGTTTCCGTAAAAAGGGATCGTCTGTCTTAAGGAGCACATCGATGCCCCGTTTGATAAGCGTGCGGTTTTCACCTCTAAGCGGCATGACATCAGCAAGCGTCGATAGCGCAGCATAGGCAAAAAATATATCCGGTACCCGCTCGGCAAGGAGTGCCTGTGCGACCTTCAAAGCCACACTCGTCCCGGAAAGGTCAGGAAACGGATAGCCCGCCTCAGCAAGATGAGGATTCAACAAGACATACGCCTCGGGAAGACGCGGCCCCGGCAGGTGGTGGTCGGTAACAATGAGGTCGACACCGAGACGTTTCGCAACTTCGGCTGCCTCTACCGCCGCAATCCCATTATCGACGGTGACGATGAGCCGAGCTCCGTCTGAGTGCGCCTTATGCACGACTTCCGGTTTTAAGCCATATCCGTCATTAAAACGATCCGGCAATACATAGTCAACCGTCAGCCCAAACAATTCCAGTGCGCTCACCATAAGCGTCGTCGACAGAACGCCGTCGGCATCGTAGTCACCAGCGACACGTACGCGCTCCTCTCTATCTCGCGCGAGTTGTAGTCTTTCCACAAGGCGGGGCATAGCTCGGAATAAAAACGGATCACCTTGCGCTTCATGCGTCTTCGTGCTCTCGATGAGGCGGGAGCGTTCATGCATAAACGATAAAAAGTGTGCTTCCCACCTGTCCCAAACATCTTCGGGCATATCATACCAGCCACCGGCCCAAGTGTCATTCTGCATCCAAACGTCACATCCTAACGGATCTTTCGACCTTAAAGTCCTCGACATCAAGCACCGTTCATCTCAAAAAAACCATGCACCCACATGAAACGTTCCCCTCCAGGAACCGTCTACCTCCTGAACGCTGATCTCGTTCATGCGGTCGGTTGTTCCGTTTTCAGTCGACCCGACCGAATCTCTCCTTCTTTCCACTCGACCCAGAGCTGGGCGGCTGTAAAGATCGAGGAGTACGCCCCGAGGAAAAGGCCGATCGTAAGTGTCAGTGCAAATAAAAATAGACCTTGTCCTCCGAAGACGAGCAGGGCGAGCGCCGCAAACAAAACCGTAGCCACGGTGTTCACGGAGCGCACGAACACCTGGCGAATACTTTTGTTGACCAGCGCCTCGACGTCTTGGATGCGTTTGAGTCGGGTCGTCTTGAGGTTTTCGCGTATACGGTCAAAAATGATCACCGTATCGTTAATGGAGTAACCGACAATCGTAAGAAGCGCCGTAATAAACGTAATATCGACTTCGACGTTTAAAAAGGCAATGAGCCCGATCACCGTGATCACAACGTTTAAAATACTGATAATGGCCGTAATCGCCATCCGGTACTCAAAGCGGAGCGACATATAGATCACGATGCCTAAAGAGGCAATGAGGAGCGAATAGACCGCTTTTTTGACGAGCTCCTTTCCGACTTCCGGACTGATCGTCGATACAGTGAGATTCATCTCTTTTTGAAAATGTGTTTTTAAGGCTTCGGCAATAGCTTTTTCATCTTCCTGCGTGAGCGTTCCTTTATACCTGAGCACAACCGATGTCGTCTCGCCACTGCCCGTGCGTTCGATCACCGATGGTTCGATGTGGGCTTTAGCAAGCGTCTCACGCACTTCTTGATCTGTAAAACTATGTCCGACGAGCGCCTCGACGCGCGTTCCGCTCGTAAAATCGACGCCCAGATTGAGTCCGTGTATGAGGTAAGAACCGACACCGAGCACAAGTAGGGCCACGGAAACTAAGAAAAACACCCGACGTCTTTTTACAAAATCAAAACGGTAGTAAAACGGCTCAAATGATCCGTCACGTGCATCTTGCGCTTTGACCCCGAAAAAGCTCGTCCGGTTAAAACGGCCGCTTCCGACGAGCATGCTCAGCAAAATGCGCGCCAGCCCCACGTTAGTCAGAAGATTCAAGACCGTGCTCAACATTAAAATAACGGCAAAACCGCGAATTGCGCTCGTGCCAAACACAAACAGCACGAAACCGGCGATAAAGGTTGTCACATGCGAATCGATGATCGTAAGAAAACTCTTCCGCCCGCCCGTACGCAGTGCAGAAGCGATCGATTTGCCGCTACGGATCTCGTCTTTGATCCGTTCATCGGTAATAATGTTGGCATCGACGGCCATCCCGAGCCCCAGTATAAGTGCGGCAATCCCAGGTAATGTAAGCGTCGCCTGAAGACCCCACAAAAAGAAAAAGACGAGGTAAGCATATACGGCGAGCGTGATAACGGCTACGAAGCCCGGCAGTCGATAGACGACGAGCATAAAGACGACGATAAAGATGAGCGCAAGGATGCCCGCTTCAATTCCTTGCTTTAATGCAAGCTGACCGAGTGTGGCGCTCACGGAGGTAAAGGAGAGTTCTTTAAGATTGACCGGAAGCGCACCGGCATTTAAAAGTGCAGCCAACTGCTTTGCTTCTTTGACATCTTTTTGGCCGGAGATCTCCGCTTTTCCGTTCGTAATGACGGCCTGTATGATCGGAGCCTGAATGAGATTATCATCGAGATAAATGCCGAGCGGTTGCCCTAAATACTCCTTTGTGATCTCTGCAAATTTTTGTGGATCTTTAAAGGTGAGCGTAACGACCGGCGCATTCGTCCGATCCGAAAAGCCGACCTGCGCCGAGCCTTCCTTAAGATCGGCACCCGTGAGTAACACGTCCCCCTGGGCGTTTTGAAAGGTGAGCCTTGCTTGCGTAGAGAGCATGCTGCGCGCTTCTTCGGCGCTCGTTACCCCCGGAAGCTGAATCCGCAGGCGGTCGGGCGGTTCCGTCAAAATGACCGGTTCGGATACACCTAAAAAGTTAATCCGATTTTGCAACACGGCTTGCGTTTGATTTAAAAGATCGGGTGTCACCGGCTCCCCTTGAAGCGGTTCAATTTTATATAAAATCTCAAAACCACCTTGCAAGTCCAAACCGAGTGTCATACCTTGTAAAATCGGACCGATTGTCGCCGCCATCACTGCAAAAAGCAGGGCGACGACGATGATAAAGGTCGATAAACGATTCCAGATGCGCACACTCTATGCCTCCTTAACGACCTGTTCAAAATACATGCGTTTTTATTATAGGCCCCGAATCCGGAAGGTGTCAAACCACGATCCTTTAAAATAGGGATTCCGATGATTCAGACGAAAGGAAAGCCTCTCGTGTCGCATAATTCATCCACGTCTGAATACGAAGATGAAGAATGACTTCAACCACTTCGTACAGTTTGGCCGTGCTTTTAAAGCGATGTTCGACATAAGCCCAGACGGCTTCCGACGAGACGTCATAGCCTAGCATGTTAAACTCTTCGGCCTTTTTCTTACAGAGTGCTTTAAGCGAAGAGAGCGTCTCTTCGGAAAAACTAGAAAGCGTTATCATATTTTCCCCGTCAGTAGCTTTATCCATCGTCTTCCCCCCTTTGATGAAGCATGTTTTTTGAAAGAAACCCATATAAAAAAGGAGACGCGTTTTTCGGTCAAGCTCTCTTTCAACACTTCACATTAAAAGAAATCTCATCGGGAAATAGTTCATGAAAAAAAGAGTTCATAGGAAAAAGAGTTCATGGGGAAAAGAGTGATGACTATGCAGTCATTTTTTGCCGGCACGATCACGCTTATTGTCGCCGGTCTCCTGAGCCGCATCTTTGGCGCCATTCCAAAGTTTGTCCTGCCCCGCCTGGTCGGAATGGAAGCGCTCGGTTTGTATCAGATGACGTATCCACTACTGATTTTCGTCATCACCCTCGCCCGCTTCGGTCTCCCGGTCGCACTCACTAAACGCATCGCCGAAGCGAGCAGACAGGGTGATACAGGGACGATCCGGCGTCTGTTTTTACTGGGGCTCCTTCTAGCCATCATCAGTGGGGCAATCTTAAGCCTTGTCATTTTTCTAAGCGCACCGCTTATCGCCCGGTATTACCTGCATCATCCGGAGGCAACACTTACCATTCAAATGGTCGGTGTAAGCATTTTGCCGATCAGCATCGCTTCGACGTTTCGGGCATACTATCAGGGGCTTTCAGAGATGCGCCCGCCGGCTTTAAGCAGCGTCATGGAAACGATCATGCGCACGGTGACGACGCTCGTTTTAGCTCGCTTGCTCGCCCCTTTAGGCATGGGTAAAGCAGCCGCCGGTATGATGCTCGCGATCAGCATCGGCGAATGGTTCGGTCTTCTGTGGCTGATCTACCCACTCTGGAAAGACAATCGCAATCAAAAAATACCCCTTGCTCAACCTCTCATCCCGCCGCCAACGTCTCAACCGAAGCATGACCGGACGAGCCTCTTCTCTCTTTTTCCTTCACTCTGGCGCATGGCCTACCCGGTCGGTCTAACCGGCATCGTAGGTACGCTCGCTTATGCACTGGAGCCATCGCTCGTCGTCTGGTGCTTTGAAACGACAGGCATGCATAAAAGCGATGTTCTAAGCGCCTACGGGGCTTTAAACGGGCTCGCTATGTTTTTAATCTGGTTTCCCACGACGTTTACGTATCCACTCGCAGTCTCACTTATTCCCGCAGTATCCCGCGCATCGGTCGTACACGATCAAAAGCTCATCATCCGCCGCCTCAATCAATCGCTACGCTTCATCGCTGCCATCAGCATGCCGCTCGTCGCTTTTATGATCATATTTAGGAAGCCACTCGCCCTTGTCCTCTTCGGAGAAAAAAGTGTCGCCGACTATCTGCTCTGGATTGCTCCTTTTGCCCCGCTCCTTTATGTACAAGGACCGCTCGGTGCAGCTTTACAAGGGATGAGCTTACAGCGCATCACCTTCTTTCATACGCTTGTCGGTTCAACCGGCCGACTTCTGGCCATTGCGCTTTTTGTACCGCTTACTACGCTGGGTATGAACGGTGTGGCCCTGGCCGTCGATATCAGCATCGTGCTCACAACCTTTTTACATATCGATCGCTTAAAAAGAGTGTTAAAATGGCGTATTCCTTGGGAAGGTCAACTTTTAAGTCTTATGAGTGCCTTGGTCGCGGCCCTCCTTATCTACGTGCTCTTTCCACTGGGTGAATCACCACAAGGGGTTGGGCTCATCGTAGATTTTAGTCTGATGCTCCTCTTAACCGCCCTTATCTACCGTTTCTCTGGGCTGATCACGGCTCGCGATATGAGACGCATCATCCAGACCTTTCGGCGGCGCTAGGTCTTCTGCTATCTGCATCCCTCATCGATATGTGTGATCGATTCCGTGTATCCATCCTTATCGTCAATGCTTATCGAGACAAGCCATTATTTTTTGTGCCGAGGGGGTTTGTCTTTATAATCCACATACAGATTACCATCTTCGTCAGCACTGGCAAAGGCAACTTTCGTAAAATCCGTGCTACCGAAAGCCTTCAAGCGCTGTTTTAACCAAAGTTCCGTTTTACCCAGGCGCTTTAAATTATCCTGATCGACCTCACCGTCGATGATAAGCGGAAGGTGCATCGCGCTTTTCGCTTTTTTGATCCCCATATCTTCATACGTGACCGGTGATTTTTCCGGTTTTTTGATCACTGAGAGCTTTCCAGTCGGCTCCAGAAAAGCAAACTCCACATCCGCAAGCGAGCCGATATCTTTTTCCCGGAGCTGCATCAGCAAATCATCCATATTATACCGATGTTTGGCCATTTCTCGGTCGTGAATTTTCCCACGGTCAATAATGAGCGAAGGTTTGCCATCTAGCCATTCCCGAAAACGCCTGCTTTTCAAAGATATATATGAAACGACAATTTGAATGACGGCGAGAAGCGCAATAGGTAAAAGCCCTTTATAAAGCGGCATCTCCGTATCATCGATGGTGAGCGCGGCAATCTCGGCAATGATGATGGAGACGACGAGGTCAAAAACCGACAGTTTACCGATTTCTCGTTTACCCATCATCCGTAAAATAAACAGAATAAAGGCATACATCACCATCGTGCGTACCAGCATCGATATCGTCTCTTGCACCGACACCGCTCCTTTCCATGAGTCCATGTTATAGTCTCACGGAAAAGGAGTGATGTATGCAAGTTTGATGCTGGAATTTTGTGCCAGACTTTTTGGCCTGCGTCCCCGCTCGAGAAGCTGCATCGCATGACTGAAAAGAGGCAACGCTTAAGCATAAACTTGGCCCCCGCGTCATACAGTGGTAGAAACATCCTTATGAGAGGATGCAACCTAACGTTTAAGTTCGAAAACAACCTGAAAACGCACTGCGCTCTATGCCCGTGGACACGCTTTAAGACAAGATCCCCTGGAAAGCGCAAGATGCGAGCTTAAACGTGACGAGAAACAAAACGCGCGTTTGCAAGGCGCTCATCCAGTGGTACGGGAAAAGAGGTGAACCGATGTCTTTTGACATCCTGCGCATTTATCTGCGTTCGCTGGGGACGATGGTTTCCATCGTCATCGGCGGCAGTCTCATCTTATCCATCTTCATCTGGAGTGGCCTCGTCAGTGAAGGCCACGCCCTTCCGGTGACGTACGGATTGCACCTCGTTGCCCTCATCATCGGCTCCTTTATGATCGGAAGAAGTGTCCCCGAACGCGGTTTCTGGTACGGGGCGACACTCGGCATAGGCTACGTGCTACTGCTCGCGCTGTTTGGCTTTTTAGCCTTCGGGCTCGTGCCCGGCATGCGCGTGCTCCTCATCATGCTACTTTCCGTACTCGTGAGCGCACTGGGCGGTGCCATCGGCTTAAACAGCCGTAAACCGTGACGGGTAAGGTTAGATTTTTACACGACCGCTCATCTTTTCTGTTTGACGGTCTTACCTGTTCATCTTGATCGTGTGAATCTTCCTCAGTACTAATCTTTATCAAAATTAATCTTTCTTGGTGTCACCGGCTGATGTTTTCTTTTGCACACTCCCGATCGCGGCGCGATCAAAGGTGAGCCGCATACCGTCACCGACTTTCAGCACGACTTTGTCATCAAGGATCGAGTCGATCGTCCCGTGCAATCCGCCTATCGTCACAACCTGATCGCCGCGGGCCAGGGTGGCGAGCATCTTATTCCGTTCTTTTTGTTTCTTTTGCTGCGGTCGGATCAGAATAAAATAAAAGAGCGCAAACATAACCACCAGAAAGATCAAACTGGTGTACTGGGCATAGGGGTTATCCGTAGCCTGAGCCCCGCTCGCCCAGTCCATCGCTTGCATAAGCGCACTGCTCGTCATACCTTCGAACATCGTCATCATTGTGTTCTCCCTTCTTCGACTCAACATAAACATTTCGGTGTTACACATCTGACGGAGATGAACGCGCGTACGATCACGCATTATGAACGAACTTATGTTTAAAAAAAGTTTAAAATGCGCGGTTCGGATCCCTAGCGTAATAGCGCCCGAGAAAGCGTTCGCTAAACGCCAGTAACCGATCTTCGCGGATGGCAGCACGAATGTCCGCCATTAATTGTATCAAAAAGAACAAGTTGTGGTAAGTCGCAAGCCGTATCCCTAAGATTTCTTCCGCCCGAAACAGATGGCGAAGATAAGCGCGCGAGTAATTCTGACAGACGTGGCACGTACAGTCAGGATCGGGCGGTGAAAAATCACGTGCGTACTGACTGTTTTTGATCACCATCCGGCCATCATGCGTAAACAGCGTGCCGTTCCGCGCAATACGCGTCGGAAGAACGCAGTCGAACATATCGACGCCGCGCATCACTCCTTCAAGGAGCGCATCTGGCGAACCGACGCCCATCAAATAACGCGGTTTGTGCCGAGGAAGAAGCGGCGTCGTCTCTTCCAGCATGGCGTACATGGTCTCCTTCGGTTCGCCCACCGATAGCCCACCGATCGCGTATCCTGGAAAGTCCATAGCCACCAGTGTACGTGCGCTTCGTTGCCGCAAATCTTTATACATCCCACCCTGCACGATGCCGAAGAGGGCCTGATCGTGTGCTCGTTTGTGTGCACGAAGTCCCCGTTCTGCCCAGCGGTGGGTACGCTCCATCGAAGCCTCGACATAGGAGCGTTCCGCAGGGTATGGCGGGCACTCATCAAACGACATGATGATATCCGCCCCGAGCGCGTTTTGTACCCGAATGGACACCTCGGGCGACATAAACAGCGGCGAACCATCGAGGTGGGAAGCAAAATGGACGCCATCTTCCGTGATCTCACGAATTTTTTGCAGACTGAATACCTGAAACCCGCCGCTATCGGTTAATATTGGGTGCGGCCAGTTCATAAAAGCGTGAAGCCCACCTGCCTCGGCGATGATCTCCTCACCCGGTCGGAGCCAGAGGTGGTACGTGTTAGACAGGATGATCTGGGCACCGATTTCCCGAAGTTCTTCCGGCGTCATCGCCTTGACCGTCGCCTGCGTACCGACGGGCATAAAAGTCGGTGTCTCGATCACACCGTGCGTCGTGTAAAGACGCCCGAGTCGCGCACCGGTTTTTTTATCTTCCTTAATAAGTTCAAAACGAAATGTAGACATCAGCCACCCTCTCTTTAAGCGCTATACTTTCCATTCGCCCCACATGAGGCTTTTTCCTGCCTGTTCAGCCTAAACATGAAAAAAACACAACATCTCCCCTAACATCAAGCGCAGCGCGGAACTTTCATTCCCTACACGGCAGGCACAAAAACATCTTTCCCTTACACGATCAGCATGGCATCGCCAAAGCTAAAAAAGCGGTATTGCTTCTTCATCGCTTCCTGATAAGCGGCTAAAATCTGTTCACGTGTGGCAAAAGCAGACACCAACATAAGAAGCGTGGAACGTGGTAGGTGAAAATTGGTAAGGAGTGCGTCGACAACATGAAATGTAAATCCTGGATAAATAAAGATGTCCGTCTCACCGCTGTGGGCAAAAAGCCGACCGTACGTGTGATAGGCGCCTTCGAGCGTCCTTAAACTTGTCGTCCCCACGGCGATGACGCGTCTTCCGGCAGCTTTCGCTTCGTGAATACGCTGTACCGTCTCCTCGGGAATAGTAAACCGCTCACTGTGCATTGTATGCGCTTCCACCTGATCGACTTTCACCGGTCGAAACGTTCCGATCCCTACATGGAGGGTCAACCGGGCCAGCTGCACGCCTTCTTTCACTAAAGCCTGAAGATGCGCCTCGGTAAAATGAAGTCCGGCGGTCGGTGCAGCGACAGACCCGGCATGCGCCGCATAGACCGTCTGATAACGTGAAGGATCGCTCAATTTTTCCCGTATATACGGTGGAAGCGGCATCTCCCCTAATCGATCTAACAGTGACTCCCAGTCACCCTCGTATCGGAAAGTAACGACTGCCCCCCCGTCGGGAAGCCGCTCCTTAACAACGGCTTCTAATTCCTGATCATTACCAAAAAAAAGGCGCGTCCCGATGCGCACACGCCGCGCTGGACGAACAAGCACGTCCCACGTATCAGCTTCATGACGCGGTTTTATCAAGAGAACTTCTATCATGCCACCCGTCTCTTTTTTCTGTCCGAGAAGACGGGCCGGAATGACTTTAGAATCATTAATGACGAGGACATCGCCAGGGTTTACATAACGACCCAGGGCGGAAAAATGCGCGTGTTCGATCTTCCCCGTCGCCCTATTCAGCACCATCAAGCGGGAAGATCCCCGTTCTTTTGGCGGCGACTGGGCAATGAGTTCTACCGGAAGATCGTAATCAAACAGGGATACATCCATCATACGTCCGTGCCTGCTCCTTTTTATCTCTTATGCTTCCTGACGGTAAGATTCGAATGCTTCCCGGTGTGGGACGCGAGCAAAAGGATCGGGTATGAGAAGACGCTGCGCCCCGACATCACTCACTCCAGCATACAGATAGGCCTGCCCACCTTCCATACGCACGAGCCCACCGGGGAAGACGACGTTCACCAGGTCTTCTCGTTTGGCCGGACCCTTTAAAAAGTTGCTGCGCTCGGCAATGACCTGCACATCGGTGTACGTAAACGTATCCGGATCAAAACGAAACGTTAAAGCAAAGTAATTCCGATGACCACGTTCATCAAAACAAGCGATGTGACCGAGAACGCCTACTGAGCCATCTTCCAACACATAAGCATCGTTTACGCCGCCCCAATCTTCATCGAGAAAAAGCCCTTCCAGAAGCGGCGCATCTTCGATCACTTGGATGGTTAGATCATCGAGGCTCGAAATACGCGTAAAACCAATTTTCCCACGCCCACCTTTTTTACCTTGGGGACGCGTAAACACACCTACTGACCCGTCCGCGAGCTCTACCAGACGCAAATCTTTCATCCCCTGCGGACCTTCAAAAAACGGTCTGAGCGAAGCAACATCGCGTCCGCGAAAAAGAATCGTCCGCCACCACAAAAAGCGCGGCGGGGTTCCACGCGGGTGAATAAAGGTCTCCACCCCGCCAAAAATGAGCTCACCACCAATACGGGTCACAAACGGATCCTGCAACGCCAAAACCGGTGCGTATGAAAGAGGCACATACACACCATCTTTTTCTGCAAAAAAATACACTTCCGACTGTTCACTGTCCCGCCGTTCCACCCGCCCAGCGATAATCATGCGACCTGCATCTTCAAATGGAGCTGTAATATTGTAAACGTCCCGATCCGCTACCCCCTGAAAGTGTAGCGCCTCGGCAACTGTTTTTTCGGTGCGCGCGCGAAAGTGAAGCGCATATTCAAAACAACTTTTGGGACCGGGGTTCCCTCCGGAACTCGGTTTTGACTCGACCACCCTGTTTCCCCCCTAAGATATCTTAAGTGGATCCCGGAAACAGACCGCTTTTGTCTTTGTATATATGAAAGCCTCCTTTGGAGCGCTCCGTTGGAGTACTCCCTCACGCCTGTCCCGTACCGTTCAATCCTGTATCATCATTATATTGTACACGCATTCCCCAATTAATATAACGTGCATTGCCGTTTATGTAAAGCATTTAACATAAAAAGTTTACTTGATCGCCAAAGGATAAGTTTGAACATGGACAAGACTGGAAGAAAACATCTCCATCAACGATCAAACATAAACGATCAAGATAACACACAACGTGCGTATTCAGAAAAATGATTCGGATACAAGCATTTTTTGCAATGTTTCCATGGATAGCAACTTGACGGAAGGGAATCTTATGATCATAATTATGTATGTATAAATGTTTGTTATCCTGCCGTAACAAACATAATATAAGGAGGGATTCCAAATGCAGGCTTTGCTTCTGGCTGGTGGGATGGGAACGAGGTTAAGACCGCTTACCGATGACCTTCCCAAACCAATGGCTCCGCTAGGAGGTCGCCCTTGGTTAGAATCTCTCGTCACCCACTTGCGTTCTTCCGGGGTTCGAGACATTGTAATGACGATCAAACATTTTCCGGAAGTGATTGAAAAACATTTTGGAGACGGCAGTCGATACGGCGTACGCATCGTGTATGCCCGTGAGGAAAAACTTTTAGGCACAGCCGGTGCCATAAAAAACGCGGAAAAGTACTTAGAGGATCGTTTTCTCGTCATCAACGCCGATGTTGTCCATTTGTGGGACGTAGAGGCACTTTATGCAGCACATACGCGGCACGGCGGCTGGGCGACGATCGCCTTAACCGAAGTCGAAGATCCGAGCGCTTACGGCGTTGTAGCTTTAAACGCCAATGATGAAATTATCCGCTTTGTAGAAAAGCCACGCCGGGAAGAAGCACCTTCTCATCTGATCAACGCCGGTGCCTATGTTTTAGAAAAAAAAGTCCTTTCCCTGATCCCAAAAGATACGGAAGTATCGATCGAACGCGAGACCTTTCCCCATCTCATTGCACTTCATAAAGGCGTCTTCGGACACACGATCACCGGGTACTGGATGGACATGGGTACGCCCGAACGCTACAAACAAACGCATTGGGATCTGCTCGACGGGGCTTTTAATCTTCCGCTTCTACCACCGGAACGCGAACCCGGCATATACGTCGGACGGCGCGTACGGATCGCCAAAGAAACGACACTCCATCCCCCGGTCGTGATTGGCGACGGTACGATCATTGAAGAAGGATCGGTCATCGGGCCATATGCGATCATCGGGAGCGGCGTTGTCATCGGTAAAGGATCGACAGTGAGTCGCGCCATCCTCTGGAAAGGTGCGCGCGTCGCGCACTTTTGTCAGATCAAAGATGCCGTACTGGGGAGTGACACGGATATGACCGCCGGCCTCATCTTAAATGGCGGGATCGTAAGACGCATTTCCGAGACCGTATCCCAGTCGGCGGCAGGTCTTTTAAATAAAGAAGCGATCGGTCTGGGCGCACGCGCCACCGACAGTGGAACGTTTAAGAAAGCGGTGGTCCAGCCTTGAAAATCCTCTTTGTCAGCACCTATCCTCCTACCAGATGCGGCATCGCGACCTATACATCGCACTTACGTGCTGGCATGTTGCGGGGAACCGGTTTACAAGAAGCGGATCTACCTGTTCTTTCTGTCTATCCGGAGTCGTGGCAATGGCAAGAGCACGACATCTATCCGCTGCCCAAACACGATGAAAAAAGCTACACGCTGGCCGCACATTGGGTGAACGCGAGCGATATTGATATCGTCAGTCTGCAACACGAGTTCGGTATATTCGGCGGCGTTGCGGGCGAATGGATCGTCCGCTTTTTAGACGCCTTAAAAAAACCGGTGGTGACCACCTTCCATACCGTTTTTCAAGAAGAAACCCTCCCGTATACGCCCGTGCAGCGAACAATCGCACAGCGTAGCGACGGGATCATCGTCATGAACCGACTCGCCATCCGATATGTGAGCGATCTTTTCAATATACCGCAAAAAAAGATTTTTTATATTCCACACGGTGCACCGGAGCCACTTCGCACCTCGCACCAGCGTTTAAAACAAAAATGGGGGGTCGAGGGGCGCAAAGTGCTCCTCACCTTCGGCCTTCTAAGCCCCGGTAAAGGCATCGAATATGCGCTGGACGTGCTGAAAGAAGTCTCAAAACGTGTCCCGGAAGCACTTTACCTCATAGCCGGACAAACCCATCCGGAAGTCAAAAAGCGCGAAGGCGAAGCATATCGCAGCACACTCATTCGCCGCGTGGAAACGCTCGGCCTCACCGCGCATGTGCAGATGATCGACCGTTTTTTAAGCGAAGAAGAACTGACCGAGCTTTTAACGATCAGTGAAGTGTATATCAGCCCCTATCCCGGCATGGCGCAGATCACGAGCGGCACGCTGGCCTACGCTGTGGGGCTCGGACGGCCGGTCGTCGCCACCCCGTATGCCTATGCCCGCGACCTTTTGCGCGATTTTCCAGAGCTTGTCATCCCGTACGGCGATACGAAAACCTGGGCCGCGCGCCTCATTGAACTTTTCACCGATGACATGGCGCGCGAAGCTTTAGAAAAACGCATCCTGACACTGGGGCGGACGATGCGCTGGTCGGTCGTCGGTAGACGAACTGAGCAACTGCTGGCACGCTTTGTGCGACAAAAGGAGGCGATGTTTTCACATGGTTAAGATCGAACAAAACGTTCCAGCGAAAACACGCTCCAGAGTGAAAAACGCACGCGAATGGCGCGTAAGCTTCAAGCATCTGATGCGACTTACCGATGATGTGGGACTTCTCGAACATGCGCACTATTTCCTCCCCCGGCGTAAAGAAGGATACACGACCGACGATAACGCCCGCGCTCTTCAAACCGTGCTCTACTGGTCAGAACGCATCCCCGATACACCCTTAAAACGGGAGCTTCTACGTCTCAGTGAAGTGTACCTATCGTTTCTGGCCTGGGCTATTCGCGACGACGGTCGTTTTCACAACAACTTTTCCTACAATCGGGAAAAAGAACCCGAGCACTTATCCGATGACTGTGACGGTCGCGCCATCTATGCGCTGGTCCTAGCACAAAAGCTTATGCCCCATCCCGAGCATCGCCGGCTGGCGGGCGACCTTTTAAGGCGAGCGCTGCCTCATGCGCAGCAGTTTAAAGCGTTACGCGGTACGGCGTATGCGCTTTCTGCGGTCGTCCAACTTCTGCAAGACGAAGACGTTTTCTCCGTCTCCGAAAAAAATGTGTTACGCACACTCCTTCGCCAGCTCACCGCTCGCCTTTTGGACGCCTACGCGCATGAAAACGATAGGCGGTGGCGCTGGTTTGAATCCGAGCTCACTTATTCCAATGCCCTTCTCCCCTGGAGTCTCTGGCAAGTCGTTAAGCTCACCGGCGACAAAAAGGTGCGGTCTGTGGCGGAAGAATCGCTGGGCTTCTTACAGGGGGTCATGCTCGAAGGGGACCCGCCTTATGTTCGTCCGATCGGCAACCGGGGCTGGGGGACGCGCAAAGGGATCGCCACCTGGGATCAGCAACCGATTGACGTCTACAAACTGGCCATATCCGCACTCGCCGCCTATGAAGCAACCGGGGATGTGGCATACCTACGTTTAATCGAACGTGCGCGCGCGTGGTTTTACGGACATAATGCACTTTCTGTGATGATGATCGACCCCGAGGAAGGGGCAGCCTTCGACGGACTCACTCCTGAAGGACCTAACGAAAATGCGGGTGCCGAGGCGCTCATCAGCTACTTGATGAGCGAATACATCTACTGGCGGGCACTTCAAGTTGAAGGCGAGGCGCCGAGCGTAACGGTATGTGGCGCACATACGCTATGTGTCACAAGCCGTGTCAAGGCCGCGCAGACGCTCGCGAGGTGAGTGGGACTTGCATATCGGTATACTTGCTCCTATTACCCATCGCATTCCGCCCCGCGCGTACGGCCCCTGGGAACGCGTCGCCAGTCAGCTGGCAGAAGGGCTCGTAGCCCGGGGAATGAATGTTACGCTTTTTGCCACACAAGATGCCGTGACCTCTGCACGTCTTTCTGCCGTCGTTCCCGGCGCGCTCTCCGAACATCCGGAGATGCCGCCCCGCGCCTGGGAACAAATGCATATCGGCGAAGCTCTACGCCGCGCCCGGGAACTTAAGGTCGATCTTTTGCATAATCATCTCAATTTCTGGCCGCTTCCTTTCGCCGCGCTCGTCCCCTACCCCATCCTCACCACGCTACACGGTGCGGCGATGTTGGAGGATGAGGCCCGGCTCGTCTTTCGCCGCTACTCTCATCTCCATTATGTCTCGATCAGCCGGGCGGAGGCCGCTCATGTACCGGAACTAAACTATGTGGCGAACGTCTACAATGGTATTCCCGTCGAATCGTTTCCTTTTTACGAAACAGGCGGGGAGGCGCTCGTCTTCTTAGGCCGCGTGAGCTACGAAAAAGGAACAGACCTCGCCATCGAACTGGCCCAAACAATGAAGCGGCGCCTCATCATCGCCGGTCCCGTGGCGGACAAAGATCGGGCGTTCTTTAAAGAAAAAATTGAGCCCCATCTTGATGGGGCTTCTGTTGAGTATCGGGGTGTTGTCGATCACATCGGCCGAGACAAGCTATTTAAGGAAGCCTATGCGCTTGTCCATCCGATCCGTTTTCCAGAACCGTTTGGACTCGTCCTCATCGAGGCGATGGCAACCGGCACCCCCGTGCTCGGACTCGACCGCGGAGCAGTCAGTGAAGTCGTAGGGGATGGTGTGGGCGGCTTTGTAGGAGCCCATCTGGAAGAACTCATAGACAAAGCCCGTGCTCTGCCGTCGCTTTCCCGCGCCGCCATAAGACGGCGCGTCGAAGAAAACTTTTCGCTGAAGACGATGGTTGAAGGCTACGTGCAGGCTTATTTAAAAGTGCTGGAGCGTTCTTCCGAATAAACGTTTTCACAATCGCATCGCGTTTTTTGAAACGTTTCAGCACGTTTACCTACTTCTTCCTCCGCGCGTGCTTCACGACCGTTCGGACCGTTCTCGTTGTACGAACCGTGAGTCCGTTCTCGCTTTACGACCCGTGAGTCCGTTCTCGCTTTACGACCCGTGGGCACGTTATCGTTGTTCTACCTTTGCCTGCTCGCTAAAATACATCTGTAAAATATCCCGATACGTTTTTCCGGCTTCAGCGAGCGCCTTGGCCCCGTACTGGGAGAGGCCCAGCCCGTGGCCATAGCCGTACCCGCTCATGCGGAACTGCGGATCAAAACTGGCCACGCGTACCGCGTAACCGGCGGTATGCGCACTTTTTTCCGTGTGTACGGTTTGACCGTTTATTATTTTATGGAGCGTCGGTGTGCGCGCGACATCTTGCGCCAGCTTCTCTGTGAGCGCCGTGGTGTCCAGCGCCGTACCACCGATGCTTTTTTCTTTGCCCCCGAGAATCACATACTGGCCGTCAGGTGTGCCAATCGCAGACGTCACCCGGCCTCCAGCGCTGATCGCTGAAATAACCCTGTTTTTCTCGGGAAGGGTCGACTTCACGCCCCCGGCTGCAAGCATCGTGACATCGGCAAGCTGCTCGACTTCAAAAAGCGTACTGCGAAGCGATCCCGTGCCGTCGGGCGAAGCGAAATAGCTACGAAAATTATCCGGAGACGACGGTACGAGGTAGGTCCCGTCTACGCGCATTGCGATTACCCGGCCGCTCGGTCCGCGCTCCGTCACTTCAAGGCGTTCGACCGGTGCAGTAAGGGGAAGTGCGAGCGCACCTGACGCTTTGCTCATCAGTTGCTGCATGAGGACACGCCCATCGATGGGCGCATCAATCCAGCCATACGCGTTGTTACCGGGGACTTCCTGCAGTATGGTCACATAATCGCCAGCACTGATGGAACCAATCGGCGATCGTTCGGTTCCCGGGGAAGGGCGCAAGTTCACGGAAGTCGAACTACTCGTCTTTATTCGCCCGACCGGAAAACCGGCCTCCGTCACACTATCCTGTGTGTTGCTCACGTCCACCAGGTCACTACGGACATAACCGATCCTGCCGTCACCGGTCGCCACCCGGTACCAGCGCATCGCCGCTTTTTCCGGACCGTCATCGGGACTTAAGACCGGGCGCATATAAACAACATCATTCCCCCATGTTTCAAGGCCGTGTGCGCTTATCCCACCAGCATTACTGGAGTAAAGCGCCTGAACAAGCCCTCCACCGACGGTCAGCACTTCACCGCGCGTCGCATCGACAGCTTGACGTACCTTAGGCCCTTCGCGTTCCACACCGGTATAGGCCTGATCATACGTCGTATCCGAAATATGCGCAATCTTATACTTGGTGCCCCCGCCGACCAGGTATGTACGAGCAAGCACCGCTTGGGCCTTAAGTGCTTCGAGCGGCCATACGTCCGTCATCTCCGTACCGACCACTCCGTACAAATACGCTTCCCGGGGCAGCCCGTTCAAAACTGCCAGACGGTCTCCGTAGCGAATAAGAATCATCCGACCGCGATAACTTCTTCCTCCTTCTCCTTTTTCATCGATGGACACCGTTCCGCCAGCACTCTCTTCGATAGAAAGAACAACGCCTTTAAGCGGGACGTAAAGATGATCGATCGTCCCCGAGGTGTCATCGAAAAATACATCCTGACCGATACGGACAAGTGGCGAATCCGCCTGAACATAGCCTTTTTGAGCGAGATCAAATCCGCCCGATTTTAACCATTCCGGAAAATAAGGCAAGACTTCTCCTTCAAACTGCGTCAGGCTGCCTTGATCCGGCAGGGCTCCGACGACGGCCGTGTATAAAACCGTACCTCCTTCACCCAATTTGGCAGCCAGCATGGCATCGTATCCATCCTGCTGAACGCGACCAACCATCGCTTGGGCCACAGCAAGCTCTTTTGTATATCCTAAAGACAGGCCATACGGCCCGCGTTTTTTAATACTGGACTGGCCCAATGCACTCTGCTTGACTGCTTGATATTTCGGTAGCGCTTGCTCTAAGGCTTCAGGTGTTGCAAAATGGGCCGTCTCAATCCGGTAATGCACCTCTCCGCCGACGTTCGTCACACGTACAACGTGATCCAGCTTTTGGCTGCTTAAAGCTAACGAAAGTTTGAAGACATCATTCATTTTTTTCTGATCGGCGTCTAAAAGTTCAGCGTGATAGCCGAAAAGACTGGCTTTCATCTTTTTTGCCTGAAATCCTTTTCCTCCATAGACAAGCGGCGCACGTATGGTGCTCTTTTCATCCGGTGAAAGCGTAGCGGTGAGCGTACCGCTACCGTTTCCCGGACTTAAGGTCACGACATCACGCACGGGGAGCGATCGTCCATTCCAGTCGATAAAAAGCGCCACCCGAACTTCCGGACCCATGTCCTGTTCCTGACCGTAGATGATAGGCGGCAGGACAAGTGTTAGCACAAGAAGAATGGCAATCATGACGATAATGACTTTTCGAAGCATGTCCACCTTCCTTTCTCATTCGTTTCTTTCTATCGACATTTCCTTGCTAAATACTGGCATTTCCGCGCTAAGCACTGTCATTTCTGCTCTAACCATTCTGAACCCGCTCTATCCACTGTCAATCCTCTCTAACCGCTGTCAAACCCGCTCTTTCCGTTCCTACGCCAACCATAACTGCGCATCAAGACGCCCACATTACTTCATAAGCCGCAGGACTAAAAAGAACAAAGATAAAAGCACGCTAAGTATAAATGACGTCATCAAGGGAACATAAATATGAACCTCTCCGACTTTCCAGTGAAAGTCACCGGGCAAGCGAAAAAATGGTACCCGATTCAGACCGAGTTCCCATAACATACCGATGACAATAAGCACCACGCCCATCGTCACCAACACTCTTCCCATAACCCATCACACCTCCGTGATACCGAGATATCGATAGGCTGCCCTGGTAGCGATCCGTCCCCGTGGTGTCCTTCCGACAAAACCGAGCTTTAAAAGATACGGCTCATAGACTTCCTCTAACGTCTTCGCGTCCTCGCCTAAAGTCGAGGAGAGCGCCTCGATTCCGACCGGACCGCCGCCGTAGACTTCAACGAGCGCCCGCAGGAAACGAATATCGAGACTATCGAGACCGTACGGATCGATGTTGAGCCTTTCCAGCGCGTATAGGGTAAGTTCTTCGTCGATCAGAGTACGTCCAGCAACTTCTGCAAAATCACGTACGCGTTTCAGCAGACGATTGGCTATGCGCGGTGTTCCCCGCGAACGTTCAGCGATGGCAAGCGCTGCTTTTTTATCAATCTCCACTTCCAAACGTTCGGCCGACCGCTCAATGATCAACATCAGTTCCTGCGCACTATAATAATCGAGCCGTTCGAGCACGCCAAACCGATCGCGCAGCGGAGCGGAAAGAAGACCCGCTCGGGTTGTCGCACCGACCAACGTAAAAGGCGGTAGATCCAACCTTAGCGTACGAGCAGAGGGCCCCTTGCCGATAACGATATCAATCACATAATCTTCCATAGCCGGATAGAGCACTTCTTCCACCATACGCGAGAGACGATGAATCTCATCGATAAAAAGCACATCTCGCGGTTCAAGGCTGCTTAATATCGCCGCCAGATCGCCGGAGCGCTCCAGCGCCGGGCCGGATGTCGTGCGGATATTAACCCCGAGCTCTATGGCGATAATCTGAGCGAGCGTCGTTTTCCCAAGACCCGGAGGACCGTAGAGCAGCACATGATCGAGAGCCTGACCGCGCTTTTTGGCTGCTTCAATATAGACGCCTATGTTGTCTTTTACTGCCTGCTGCCCGATATACTCGCCGAGCGTACGCGGCCTGAGCGAAAAAATTTCTTCATCCTCAGGTAACCATTCTGCTGCTATCATTCTTTCTATCATCACGGAACGCCTTTAAGCCACGCCATCCGAATCGGTACGATTCGATCCTACGTCGCTTAAGGCGCATCACCTCCACGAATGATGCTTAAAGACTCGGACGCGACAAATACTTCAGTGCCTCTTTTAAATAGATTTCAAGGGCGAGATCACTCTCTTTATCCGCCGCCGTATACACGGTCTTTATGTACTGAAGGGCCTCACGCGCTTCCTCTTGACGAAATCCGAGGGCAAGGAGCGCTTCTTCTACATGCTGAGCCCAGTGAACCGGTTGCGCCAACATGTCTGAGTGCATATCGCCTTTTTCTTCTTCATAAGCTTTGGATCGATCCGCCGCCTCACCCGCTTCATACGCCGGAAAAAGATCTTTTAATTTATCTTTTAATTCTAAAATGAGCCGCCTCGCCGTTTTAGGACCGATGCCGGGCACACCTTTTAAACGCCCGCTATCTTCTTCTACGACGGCGAGCACCATTTGTTGCGGTGTGAGATGCGTAAGGAGCGAAAGCGCAACCTTGGGGCCAATCCCATTGACTGAGATTAAGCGTCGGAACATATCGCGTTCGGCGCGCGTCGGAAAACCGTAGAGTAGCTGCTCATGTTCGCGTACGACAAAATGCGTATAAAACGTAACGACTGAACCTAGCGGATCGTTTGGGGGCTTCCCGATCCAAATTTCATAACCAACCCCGCACACCTCGACCACTACCCGGCCGGGAACGTACCAGACAAGCCGTCCGTGAATATAATCGTACAGTTTGCTCCCCTCTTTCTTTTTCCTACCATCCTCTCTGTCTACGAATTCCTACCATCCACTCTGTCTATGAAACTGATTACAAATCAACGACACTCACTCCATCGTTATGCTGTATACATGGATATGGATATGCGGTATCAATCGTTATAGACTTAATCGATCACGTAACGCTCGAGACACGACCGCATCAAACATCTTTCATCCGGTGGTCTGCGTGCTCCGTAAGAAAGGATACGTCTGCGCATGGGTGAGGGCCACGGCCAGAGCGTCAGCCGCATCGTCTGGGCGTGGGCGGCGGGCGAGCGATAGGATGCGACGGGTCATCTCCTGTACCTGAATCTTTTCGGCCCGTCCGTAACCGACGATGGCCTGCTTTACGGCAAGTGGTGTATATTCAAACATGGGTATACCTGCTTGTTCGATCACAAGCGTGATGACGCCGCGCGCTTCACTCACCGACATTCCTGTCGTCGTGTTCGTATTAAAAAAAAGTTTTTCCAGGGCAACGGCATCTGGTTTGTGCTGCTCAAGCAGTTCCCGCATCCCTTCGGCGATCAGAACAAGACGGCGGGCATGGCGTTCCTCTTTGGGCGTCGTAATCGTCCCATACAAAAGCGCTCTGGCAGAACGCGTAGCGCGCATCTCCAAAAGGCCAAAACCGACGATGGCCAAACCCGGATCAATCCCCATGATACGCACATGTGTCCCACCTTTCTTATGTCTGTACATCCGCATCTATCCTAACATGATCGCCAATATATGGCCGCCCATACACGGCCTGAATATGTCCCCTCTATGATTGTACCAACTTTATCCGGTAAGAACAATCTTTTTTCACTGTTCCTGATCTTTAGCATAGCCTTGAAACGTTTTTAGCACTTCTTCATATTCCTTCCAGGAACGGACAGGTATACCGATCTTAAGCGCTTTAAGCGTCTCACCAGCATCGCTTTCTAAGCGATCGAGATTGAGCTGGAAAAATGTTTCCAGGATAGTCTTTCCACCACCCGCACTTTCTTCGTAAAAAATCATCGTCCCATCCGGGCTTATACCAAATCGTCCATGTTCTTTCATCTCTGGCGACAGGTCGTCAATGCGCCGTTCGTAGATGCGTTCCCCGCTATTCATCTCAACCAGAACAAGATCGGACTCTTCCGCCAAAAGTTGATTTAAAGCTTCTGGGGACAGATGGTGATGTTCCGTAACCGGTGGTCCCAGACGATAGACATTACGAATGGTCACATCAATCATTGGATGCATGACCGCCTTCATATCGTTCTCATCTGGATTTGTTTCCAGATCGACAACTGTGGGCGGCAAGAGATTGATCATGAAAAAAAATAAAAAGAGTACGCCTGTTGCCAAAAGCTGTGCCGGACGCGGAGCGGCTAACCGTCTCAGCCAGCGTTTTAACCACTTGCGCATCGTCCACCCCTTCTTTCCCGAAACATCCAGGTTATCTTTAGGGTGAACGGATAAGCAAAGATTTATGCGGGTTCAAAATTGGTATACACTTCTTGAACATCATCTTCTTCTTCAAAAGCCGCTAAAAGTGCCTCGTTTTGCTCCAGCACTTCCCCGCTGACCGGGACAAAAACGGTCGGGAGCTGTACGAGTTCCTGTCGTGTGATCGTATAACCGGCATCGGTTAGCGCCTGAAGCAGGGGTGCGTACGCTTCCTGCGGTGCATACAAAATCGTTTCCCCATCCGTCGTTTCCATCTCTTCGCCCCCGTGCTCGATGAGAAGCGTAAGAAGCGTCTCTTCATCAGCCCAATCGGCCCCGCCGTCGAGCACAAAGGCGGCTTTGGGCTCAAAGATATAATTGGCACTGCCGCTTTCTCCGAGAGAACCGCCGTACTTCTGGAAAAGATGGCGAATTTTCGCTGCTGTTCGATTGCGATTGTCTGTCAGGGCTTCGATCAAATACGCGACACCCCCCGGACCGTACCCTTCATAGACAATCAACTCATAGCGCGCGCCCCCGATTTCTCCTAGGGCCTTTTTAATCGTCCGTTCAATGTTATCCTGCGGCATCGAAATCGCCCGAGCTTTTTGAATCGCTGCTTTTAGCTGGGGATTGGTGTCTGGATTACCACCGCCGTTTTTCGCCGCAGCATAAATTTCCTTCGAGACTTTGGTAAATTTCTGAGCCCGCGCCGCATCCTGACGGCCCTTGCGATGTTGAATATTTTTCCATTTAGAGTGACCTGCCATAGACAACCACCTTACCTTAGAACGATCTTGAGTAACACTGATCGAAACATTGGATGTTCATGAGGGACCATGAAAACATCCTCTTAACGAAGATGCATCTTATCATGTTTAGGTCGATCATGGAATTTGAAGACCTGTTGTTGAGCATGGGTCATGAACATTTTATTGTGTACATGGATCGCGAAAACTTTATGTCTACCACGATATGATCATTAAACTTATATTTATTACTACAATTATTATAATAATATTATATTGAAGACATCGGCTCGCGTTTATGACGGCTGATGGCATGCAAATATTCGATGCGCTGCACCACTTCCGGCTCACCTTCTCCCGTGAGCAAATAACGATCAAGTGCCTCATATGTCACACCGAGTTCATTTTCATCGTTTTGCCCCGGAAAGAGGTCTGCACTCGGCGGCTTTTCAATGACCGCCTCCGGAATCCCGAGGTACCGCGCTAAAAGGCGCACCTGCGCTTTTACCAGTGATGCAAGCGGGTTAAAATCGGCGACCGCATCGCCACCCTTGGTGATGTAACCGACATACAACTCGCTCCGGTTCGATGTGTCGCTCACGAGGTACCCGAGCGCGTTGGCATACGCATAAAGGGCGATCATCCGGAGGCGCGCTTTAATGTTTCCGGTATACGTCAAACCGCCGGATAAAGCTTCTTTAATCACACCGAGAAACGCCCGGTATGGTTCGATCAGATCGATCGTGTGAAGCTTCACACCAAACGTTTCCGCCACTGTCTGAGCATCGTGGGCATGACGGGGGTCGGATTCGATCGGCAACCAGAGGGCTAAAACCCGCTCCTCCCCCAAGGCCTTAACGAGTAGCGCCAGCACGACAGCGCTGTCGATACCTCCGGAAAGTCCGACCAGCGCACCTTTGGCCCCGGCACCTTCCACCGTATCGCGAATGAATCTCACCCGCCTAGCGACATCTGTAGAGAGGGTGTCCTCATAGTTTTGTAAAAGTTGTGTATAAAGATCCATGTTCTCACCTCAAACGTTCCCTGCCAACCGCCTTTGGATAGGGGCATAGACATTATTATAACAAAAAAAAGAGGCGTCTGCTGCCTCTTATGATCATCACGATTCTTCGATCATCCAGCGGTCTATTTCTAAAACAGGGTATTGCTTCGCCCTCATTTTTGTTGTTTTTGTTGTTTCTGTTTTTGTTGTTTCCGCCCATTGTTTTGGAGAAAGATTGCCTTCTTTTTGTGCATCCTTTTTTTCTTCATGTCCTACCGTGCGGATCGGCTGGTCTTGGCCATAGGGCTTACCATGCCCGGATGCTGCTTTTTGTAACGGCTGAACCGGCGGCGCAGATGATTGGGAAGCGAGCGACCCGTGCGGCGCGTTCGCAAAAGGAAAAAAAGGCATGACGGGCGGTATCGCCGGCGAGGGGATCACCGGCCCATACTTTGTCTCAGGAAGCGACGAATAAATCGACGAATAAAAAGCGATCGGCACAATACCCCAGGGCTGAGCATAACGCGGCACGAGACCGGGTACGGGACCGTTAGTCAGAGGTGGTCGTACCGGTAGGTGGGAAGGTGCCGCGGGCACCGCAGGCGTAGGCGCGCTTTGCGGATAAATAAAAGCCCGCGCACTCATCGCCCGGATGCGTTCCAGATCCATATCGACATAAGACGTCTGTCCAACTTGCGTCCGGCCTTCTCCGAAAACAGTCTGATCCGATGCATGTTTACGATCTGAAGTATGATGAACTAAAGTCTTAGGGGCCGAGGTTTCATCAAGTGAACCCTTATTGGTTGAAACCTTATTGGTTGAAACCTTGTTGGTTGAAGCTTTATTGCTTGAAGCCTTGTTGCTTAAAGTCAACTTTTCTGTAGTCTGTACCGGAAAAGCCGTTTGCTCGAAAGCATCTCTGGTACCCACATGGTCGCTTACCTCGCTACTTTTTTCGAGCGCAAGGGGCGTTTCTTTGCTATCGGGAAATAAGTAAGGTCGATGAAAGACATGTGGAAGCATGCCCGGAAGAAAGGAGGTCTTGTTAATGGCCGATGATTTTTCCGTATCCGGCATGGTATCAGCACGTTTGTCCACTGCTTTCTCCGCTGCAACCGGTTCATTTGAAGTTACGGTTGCACCCGTCTTTTTGGTTTCAACGGACACGCGTAAAACCGGCTTCCCGAGTATAAGGCGCATCCCCGGTTCAAAGCGCTCGTCTAACGATGGGTTTAGCCCCTTTAGCGTCTCGATGGTCACACCGTAACGTTCGGCAATCGCCGCCAAAGTGTCCCCCGGTTGAATCACAACATAAGACATCGTGTACCCTCCCTTAGTCTTGCATACTGTATGCGTATGCCCGGGAAGCGCACTTTGCCCCTGACAAGGGCCCATCATTCATCCGATACGTCGTTTTTTAACACAGGATACGAACCGAGATAACGAACTGAACAGCCGAGCGTCTTGATCTCTTCGAGGCTCGCCTTAACGAGCGGATCGTCCCCCGGGCGCTCAATATCGATAAAGAAATGATAACTCCCAAGTCCCCGTTTGGTCGGACGCGATTCTATGCGGCTTAAGTTAATGCGCCGCCAGCTAAAGCAGGCCAGCACCTGATGCAGGGCGCCTGGAAAGTCTTCGCCGAGCGTGACGAGCACGGACGTTTTTTCTGCCGGCTGGGTGAAGGCCGCCGCTTCACCTGGCCGAGACGCGACGACAAAGCGCGTAGCATTCGTCTCGTAATCCTGCACACTTCCCTGTAAAAGATAAAGCCCGTATCGTTTCGCGGCCTCGACAGAACCGATCGCCGCCCATCGTTCCCCTGCCGCTTCGCTAACGAGCCGCATCGCCTCACTCGTACTCGTCGTAAGCTCGACACCCGAGCGCGGCAGATGACGGCGCAAAAAACGGTGACTCTGGGCAATGGCTTGGGGATGTGAAAAAACACGGGTGATTTCCGTACGCGACAGCGCTTTGTTGGCGGGATGAACGTACAAGCCGTGATGAATGGGGAGAACGATTTCTGCCTGTATGATCAGATCGACCTCGTGAATCAACCAGTCTAACGCTTGCGTCACTGAGCCTTCGATCGAGTTTTCAATCGGTATAAGTCCGAGTTCGAGCGTCCCTTCCGCAACCGCCTCCAGCACATCGGGAATGGTGCCGAGCGGGTAGAGCTCTTTATGTGCGAGCGGAAGACGACGCGCAGCTTCTTCTGAATAGGATCCGGCCGGCCCTAAATATCCAACACGCTTTGTCCGGACGCTCGCTCCTTCCGTCTCATCCTCGCCCCGACCGGCTAGTTCTTTTTTGTTCGATTCTGTTGCCATCGATTCTGTTTCCTTTGAAAAAGATGTCACGCTCTATAACACTCCTATCTTCATCGAACTTCTGGATACATCGCTTTCTCATCATCATGATCGATCGCATCGATCAATTGAAATCATCGATGAAACGTGGCTTCTTTATGATTTGTATTCTACGGCGACTCGACCGACGTCTCGCGAACGGTTAGTGTTGCTCCGATCGGCGTAGGGCGTAAGGGGAGCGCCCGCCAGCCTGTGAGACCACCATAAGACTCGGTCCACGCCAGCCAGGCCGCACGATCCGCATCGGTTTTAAAAAGCGCCATCAGCGTCGGTCCGGCACCGCTTAAATACATCCCCAAGCTCGGCGCTTCCTGTCCCAGTGCCAAAAGACGTTCGGCACCGGGGATGAGCGGAAGTCGATACGGTTCGTGCAAACGATCATTGAGTGCCAGGCGCAAAAGATCCCACGCTTCATGATGAATCGCTTCTAATAAGAGCGCAAGTTGCCCGAGCGCATAGACGACATCTTCCCGGCTGTACATATCCGGTAGCGCCTGACGGGCTTTTTCCGTCGCCAGTTCATACGGCGGGCGAAGGGCAAGCAAAGACAGTCCCGGTGCTGAGTGCACCTGATGCGCATACACCCGCCCGCGCCTCTTATCGTATGTCGCAGCGACAAGCCCACCTAACAGTGCTGGCGCTACGTTATCCGGATGCCCTTCGATGAGCGTCGCCAGATGGAGGAGATCGCCTGAGGAAAAAGGTGCACCGAGATAGGCGTTGGCCAGTGTCACGCCAGCCACAATGGCCGCGGCACTGGAACCGAGTCCGCTCGTAAGCGGGATTTCACTTTCGATCACCAGGTGTACGGTCGGCATCGGTTCTTTAGCGGCCTGAAAAAGGCGAACCATACTCTGATAAATAAGGTTCCGCTCATCGCGAGGAACTCTGTCCTCTCCTCCCTCGGCCATGGCGCGTACGTCGATGCCCTCTCCCCCGCCAAACGTCGCCTGGACGTTTAAAAAAAGTTCAACCGCCATGCCTAAGGTGTCAAAACCCGGACCGAGATTGGCGGATGTAGCTGGCACCTTCACGTCATACGTTATCATCGTAATGTTACACCGCCCCACGTTTCAATAGATAAGAGCGGATGCTTTCTTCCTCAGGGGGGAGCGTCGCAAGTTCGGCATGTACTTCTTTCATGGCCATGTCGGGGTCCTTGAGACCGTTTCCGGTCAGCACGGCGACGACGGTGATGTTAGATGTGAGCCACCCCTCGCTTTTTGCTTTGAAAAGACCGGCCACCGCCGCAGCCGAAGCCGGTTCCACGAAGACGCCCTCCATGAGCGCGAGCTTTCGGTATGCTTCTAGAATCTCGGCATCGCTCACTGCTGCAATGCGCCCGCCCGAATCCCGAGCTGCGTGAACTGCCTTTTCCCAGCTCGCCGGATTGCCGATACGAATCGCACTCGCCACCGTCTCCGGATGCAGGATCGGTTCCCCGCGCACGATTGCGGCGGCGCCTTCCGCTTCAAACCCAAACATTTTCGGACGTTTAGCCCCTTCCGGAACGGCTTCCACAAAGCCCTGCCAGTAGGCGGAAATGTTACCGGCATTGCCGACGGGAATCGCCAACACATCTGGTGCGCGGCCGAGCGATTCGATAATTTCAAACGCTCCCGTCTTTTGACCTTCGAGACGATACGGGTTAACGGAATTGACGAGCACCATCCCTTCCCCGTCGGCGAGCTTCCTGACGAGGGCTAAGCCTTGGTCAAAATTACCCGTAATTTGAATAATCTCCGCACCGTACAAAAGCGCCTGAGCGAGTTTGCCGACAGCAACTTTTCCTTCGGGAATGACGACTACCGCGCGCATGCCGGCATGTGCCGCGTAAGCAGCGGCGGAGGCTGAGGTGTTTCCGGTCGAGGCGCAGATCACCGTCTTCGCCCCGGCTTCCTTGGCCTTGGCCACAGCCAGCACCATCCCTCGATCTTTAAACGAGCCCGTCGGATTAAGCCCTTCCAGCTTGGCATAAAGCCTGACTTCCAGGAGCGCCGATAATCGATCCAGATAGACGAGCGGGGTGTCACCTTCTCCGAGAGAAATCCGCGGCGTGTTTTCCGTCACAGGCAAAAACTGTTCATATTTTTTGAGAATACCTTCGCGCATGATCGCTCCACTCCTCTATATGCAAAAATGATTATCTTTATACCTACCGGTTTTAAACTGATTTAAGTTTCTTTAGGTTGTTTTAGATTCTTTAGGTTGTTTTACATTGTTTTTTGTTTTTTTAAGCTGCTTCATGTTACTTTCAGTTACTTTAAGCTGCTTCAAGTTGGTGCTCGCTGCTTTACATTGCTTTAAGTTTTTTAAGCTGCTTTAAGCTCTTAAAGTTATTTTAAGCTTCTCAAGTTGCTTTAAGCCCCCTTTTCGTTTCTTTTCAAATATTTTAGGTTGCTTGTAAACAGTTCTAAGTTGTTTTATTGTTCCATACCGCGACCGACGATCTCCAGGCGGGAAACCCCCGGAATCATACGAAGCCGTGCCAAGAGCAGTTCTTCATCGACTGCTTCCGCCGGAAGCTCTAGAGAGATCGTGACGTTGGCGACTTCTTGTAGCGGAATGGTCTGATGAATCGTCAGTATATTGGCACCGATCTCCGCAAGCTGCCCGAGGACCTGCGATAAAACGCCCCGCTGGTGATCGAGGTTCATGGAAAGAACGTAAATGCGCTCACCGTGCATGGCATCATACCAAAACACACCGTCTTTATATTTATAAAACGCACTGCGACTTAAACCAACCAGGCGTGTAGCGTGTAATACAGATGTCACGGCACCTCGTGCTAGAAGGTGTTTGGCCTGGGCCGTTTTGATCATCGCTTCCGGCAAAAGATCTTCACGCACGAGGTAATAGCGCCATCGTTTGGATGGCTCTGCTGTTTCGCCTGAATCAAGACGCTCATGTGGGAAATGACGATCACGGTTTTCTGGCTGCACCTTTTTCCCTGCTTTCCTTTTACTCTTTAGCCTTTTACTCTCGTGTTTTACTCTCTGGATTTTTTCTCTGTCAACTTTTTTACTTTCACGGTTTTTACTCCCCTGGTACCGGCTTTTTTCTGTTTATGGTTCTTTAGCCTTCGTGCACAACTACCTATACTTCTGCTACCTTTTTGACGGTAAACAACGCGATGTCGATGTTGCAAAAAATGCGCTACCTACATATATCTGCTATCTGTTTGACCTTGCTACGTGTTTTGAATGACTACCGTTACCGGACCGTTTGTTTGCGTATAGTAGACAGTATAATCCGCCTTATAGCTTTTTGCAACTGCTTTTGGCAGGGACTGGCACATTTGCATAAATATTGATACAATAAAGTTGTTTGATCATTTTGCAAAGGAGTGTTGTCATGCATCAAGATACACCGCACCTTTCGCCAGAAGAATCAGCGATGCCCGCCGAACGCAAAGCGAAAGAGCTTTTTTTATCGGCACCGGTCATAGGCTGGATGCTGTATGACGCCGCCAATACGGTTTATTCGTCAAACGTCGTCACCCTTTTTTTCCCCTTTTACCTGACGCAGGCCCTAGGCGCTCAGGACCAGCTGGCTAACACATTCGTGAGCTATGCCAATGCCATCTCTGCTTTTTTTCTCGTCCTGCTCTCCCCTCTATACGGTGTGTGGATGGATGCGACCGGTCGTAAAAAAGCCTTTCTTTATCCGTTTACGCTCGTGGCCGTCCTGAGCACGGTGCTTATGGGGATCATGGCACAGTTTCCCGGGAAATTCGCAGAAACGACGCTTTACGGTTTACCTTTTAACATTTTTCTCGTCCTTATTTTTTTCGTCATCGGTAAGTTTTTTTTCCAATCGAGCGTTGTTTTTTACGATAACGTCCTGGGTGATCTGGGACGGGGTAAAGAACTGCCACTCATCTCAGGATTTGGCGTTTCGTTCGGTTACTTCGGTACCTTACTCGGACTCACCGTCTATCTTCTCGTCGGAAACGACTTCGCAAGCGCCTTTCTTCCGACCGCTCTTCTCTATTTCCTGTTAACGGTGCCTTTTTTCTTCAGTTACCGGGATCGGCCGCGCCCGGCACAAAAAAAGCTCCCTCTTTTTGCCGGTTATCGAGAAATCGTGCAGACGTTTCTCGATATGCGCCTGTATCGCAACGTCTTTTTGCTCATGATCGCCTACTTTTTTATTAACGATGCGCTGGCCACGGCGATTGCCATGATGACCGTCTATGCCCGAACAGTCGTCGGGTTGGAGTCGGGAGCTTTTCTCCTCCTGTACCTCGTTTCGACCATCTCGACCATCATCGGCTCTTTTGCTCTAGGCTTCTTTGCCAGACGTTACGGTTCTAAAAATGGGCTTCTCCTCGTCTCCGTCATTTTACTTTTAGCCCTAGGCCTTGCCACCTTCACCGTCAACGCTGGCATGTTCTGGGCCGCCGGATCGCTTTATGGCATCGCGATGGGCTCGGTCTGGGTCACTTCCCGAGTCCTCATCGTCGAACTGGCACCGCCGGAAAAACGCGGACAGTTTTTCGGGTTATTTGCCTTCTCCGGCCGCGTCTCCAGCATCATCGGTCCTTTTGTCTACGGTACGATCGCCCTCATTTTTCAGCAGCTGGGCGCCACGGCCAGCCGCCTGGCCCTGGGCAGCCTTATGCTCTTTGTCCTGATCGGCGTCCTTATTTTATTCCGCGTGCCAGGAGGATCGTCATCGCAACCGGCTTCTCAGCACATTTAACCTCATGCAACATGATCTTCTAAAAACAGTCAGGGTGCGCAACTTTTTGACGCTCTGCTCGTCTTATTTTCTATGGACACAGTTTACTAGATTCGATTATATCATAGGAGATGAGGCGAGATGTCCGAACGTGAGCTGTCGCTCCAAGCTGGCGAGGCAGTAGCAGAAGAGATTTTGCTCCGCCGTGAAGAAATAGAAGCAAAGAAAAAACGCCCCCTCTGGTTCAAATTTCTACTCGGGATCGTACCCTGGGTTGTGAGTTTGGCCCTGTGGGGGACAGTCGCCGCCTACGGTTACCAGCTCATGCAAAATGTGCTTTCATCATATGAAGCAGAACTCGCCGCGCTCAAAGCGCAAAATGAAGCGCTGGAAGTGCGCATCGATGCCGTGAACACGTCCATTCGCGAGCAAAATGACCGGTTGAGCACGCTCTCCGGGGATTTTGAGAAAATCAAGGAAGAAATGGTCGCCGTACAAAAGGAACTCACGGCCACCGGTGGCGCCATCCAAAAAACCGATGCTTCGCGCCAGGCCCTCATCCAACAAATCAATACGCTCGCCAGTAAGTTAGATCAGCTGAGTGTCCAGATTAAAAAACTCGAAGACGCCGCACGGATGTATTAACCACTCGTGAGCTAACTGAACTATATCCCCCATGGACACATCATCAAAACTCAAGTCATCGGACATGCTTCTAGTATGTCAATCGTTTATGTCAATCGTTCATAAAGATACAACGTAAAAGACAGATATTCATTGAACAATAGGAGGCTCGTCATTTTGTTCTGGAAAATACAGGGCGCTCTTCTCGGTCTTCTCATGATCGCTGTGGCAACCTTCTATCCGCTTTGGGAGGCGCGTGAGACGATCACGACCGACCTCTTATCCGTAAGGCAAGCGCTGAACGATGCGGTACTTGCTTTTGAAAAGGTCGAAGCAGCCGTGCGTGAGCAACAAACACACATCGATGCGTTAACGGAAGCGCCGGTTAAGCCTTTTACCGAGGAGCGTGAGACGATCAGCCGTTATCTCGCTGATATCCGCTCGTTTGCGGATAACGAAACAGCCGGAGTCAGTGCCACCCGGGGTGATCTGGAGCGCATCGTCCAGGCAAGCAGCAAACATATTCAGGAGACAAAAGATACGCTTGACACGATTCTCGCTAAAAAATTAGGCAACCCCATCGGACAAACCTTTGGTAAGCGCGCGACAGTGAAAGTATTTTCTTTAAAAGAAGTTGGTTATGCCGGATATATGGCCAAAATCAAACTGCATGACCCATCCGCCATTCGCCTCGTGCTCGCCCCGTCTGAAAATAACCTTTTGGGCTCGTACGGGGAGACGGTCTCCAGCATGGCCAAACGAACGGGGGGGGTGCTCGCGATTAATGCCGGAGGTTTCTGGAGGAAACCGGAAGACGGGCTCATCTATCCGATCGGTACGACCATCGTCGACGGTGAAATCAAAGTGTTTTCTACAAATTCGGAGGTAAGCTTTATCGGCTTTAACAAAGGCGGCCAGCTCGTTGGCGGGACGATCACCGACCGCGAGGCGCTTGAATCCTTAGGAGTTCTGCAGGGCGCATCGTTTCTCCCGACACTCATCAAAGACGGCAAAAAACAGCCCATCCCCAAAGCTTGGGCGAATAAAAAAGAACCCCGCACGCTGATCGGCCATTTTACAAACGGTGATGTGCTCATGATCGTCATCGATGGTCGGCAAAAAGGCTACAGCGAGGGGGTCACGTTAGAAGATGCACAGGATAAACTGATCGGCCTCAACATCCGTGATGCCTATAATCTCGACGGTGGGGGCTCCAGCACGTTTTATTACAACGGTAAAGTATTAAATAAACCTTCCGACGGTAAAGAGCGCAAAGTGATTTCGAGTTTTGTACTATTTCCCTAAACACAGCGTCACGCGTACCGTGTGCATAGACCGCGATCTAACAAATAGCAAGTACAGGTCCCTTGACAGGCACGCACTCGCAACACACAGTAACTGTAAAAAGTGCGTTTCCCCCTATGATTGACTTAACGCTCAGTTTGTTCGTGCAAGAGGCGCTTTTGAAACTGCCAGGCGTGACGACACATATCCGTCAAATCATATTCCGCCCGAAAGCCGAGCGTTTGCTCGGCTTTGTCTGTCGCGGCAAAGGATATGGCGACATCGCCCGGACGACGGTCGACGATGGCAAAGGGCACCGGTGTTCCGTTCACTTCTTCAAACGTTCGGATTACTTCCAGAACGCTCGCACCTTTTCCCCGACCCAGATTAAAGACTTCGTATCCGGGGTGACGTGCGGCGTAATTGAGAGAGAGCACGTGTCCCCGGGCAAGATCGACGACATGAATATAGTCGCGCACACCCGTCCCGTCCGGTGTCGGATAATCGTCCCCGAAGACATGCAGCTTTTCCCGCAACCCGGCAGCGACCTGCATGACATACGGCATCAGGTTGTTCGGCACACCGCGCGGCAGCTCACCGATGAGACCGCTTTCATGCGCACCGACCGGATTAAAATAACGTAAAGAGACGATGCGAAAACGGTCGTCACTTGCGGCAAGATCGCTTAAAATTTCTTCAATCATGCGCTTCGTCCGACCGTACGGGTTGGTCGGTGCAGTGGGAGCCGTTTCCGTAAACGGTGGCTGAGAGGCCTCACCGTACACCGTCGCCGAAGATGAAAAGACAAACGTAAAGACCCCCTGTTCGCGCATGACCTGTAGCAGATGAATCGTGCCCGTTACATTGTTTTCATAGTAATCGAGCGGGAGAGCGACCGATTCTCCGACCGCTTTCAGACCCGCCAGATGAACCACGGCCTCCGGCTTTGAAGCAGTAAAGACAAAGCGAAGCGCTTCCAGGTCGCGGACGTCCGCTTCGAAGAAGGTGAGGTTTTCTGCGGCCAGCCCTTCTCGTTTGGCCAGCGTTTTCAGTGCTTCCAAAACCGTTTCACTCGTATTCACAAGATTATCCAGAAGGATCACTTCATGACCGGATTCCAATAGCGCAGTAGCCACGTGGGTCCCGATATATCCCAGTCCACCGGTTAAAAGAACGCGCACGTCTCGTTCCCCCTTCTCCCACTTCTTATGTAGATACATCTTCCACTGTAAAAATCATCTTCTAACAAGTTTCGTAAATGGATCTAACCGCATGCATGATTTTCCTACAAGGATCACATGCATGATTCTCCTACAAGATCCGCAAAAATTATATCATACTGGTTTCATCGATGCACCTCCCGTCTTTTTTGTTCACCTCAACAAACCCGGTCGCATAGACTAAAGCTGAGGTGAAGGAAATGATTATTCGTCTACGTGCGGTAAGCCATGCCTACATCACGGAAAAAGGTGCCCATCAGGCCTTACGTGACATCGAACTCACCGCCCGGAAAGGTGAATTTGTCACCCTTGTCGGCACATCCGGTGGCGGTAAAAGTACGATTCTCTCTTTAATCGCCGGACTTTTAAAACCTACCCGTGGAACGATTGAGATCGGAAAGGCGTCCGGTGACCGACGGGCTGCCATCGGCTATATGTTGCAGCATGATTATCTGTTACCGTGGCGCACCATTTTAAAAAATGTGCTTTACGGTCTGGAGATTCAAAAAAAAATTTGTCCGGAGGACATCGGGAGAGCACATGCCCTCTTAGATGAAGTTGGGCTGTCCGGTTATGCCAGACGCTACCCGCACGAGCTCTCCGGCGGGCAAAGGCAGCGCGTCTCTCTCGTCCGCACGCTTATCACCGACCCGGACATTCTCCTACTGGATGAGCCATTTTCTGCCCTAGATTATACAACGCGACTCAAACTGGAAGATCTTCTCTTTGACCTTCTACATCGGTATCAAAAAACAGTACTCCTCGTCACCCATGACATATCCGAGGCCATCGCTTTATCGGACCGCATTTATGTACTTGGCGGAAAACCGGGACGAATCGTAAAAGAAATCCATGTCCCCGAGTCAATGCGCCCGATCTCCCCTCTATCCCGCCGCCGCATGCCTGCTTTTCAGTCTATCTTTCAAGAGATTTGGGAGGTGATGGAGCGTCATGCCGCAACCGACACCGAACACGCCGCGTATGGCACCTAACGGCTCTAACGGTTCTAACACCTCTCGCGGTTTCAATGGCTTGCTCGATGCCGACGGATCATACGGCGCTCGCGGACCTCAGGCGACAGATGACGGTACACGGCCGAAGTCGGACAAAGCCGAGCTCGACCTAAACGCCCTCTATAACCGACACCGGCAAACGGAAAGACGAAAAGCACGGCACATACGCATCGTTCAACTCCTTCTGCTCGTCCTTTTCATCGTTGCCTGGCAAATCGCGGCAAGCCGCCGCTGGATCGATCCCCTCCTCTTCAGTACGCCGGAGAAGGTGCTCGCCCAAGGTGTCAAACTGTATCAGGAAGGAACGCTTATCGGGCACATCTTTACGACCGTCTGGGAGACATCTGTTGGCTTTATCTCAGCGACCGTCTTAGGCGTCTTTTTGGCCGCCCTCCTCTGGTTTTCGCCGACGTTATCGCGCATCATAGACCCGTATATCGTCGTCTTAAACAGCATGCCTAAAGTCGCACTCGGTCCGCTTTTTATTGTCGTCTTCGGAAGCGGGGCACTTTCGATCATCATGATGGCCATCTCCGTCGCCGTTATTATTACGACGCTCGTTGTCTATGGCAGTTTTCGAGAGACCGACAAAAACTGGATCAAAATGGCTAGAACATTTGGAGCCTCACGCTGCCAGCTTTTCCGGACGATCGTCTTTCCGGCCAGCATGCCAGCTATTCTCTCCGCCTTAAAAGTGAACGTCGGTCTGGCCTGGGTCGGGGTTATCGTCGGCGAATTCCTCGTCTCCAAACGCGGGCTCGGTTATCTTATCATCTACGGGTTTCAAGTGTTTAACTTTACCCTCGTCATGCTCGGACTCGTGTTGATCAGCATCCTCGCCACGCTCATGTACCAGATCGTGGCACACATCGAAAAGCTGAGCATGCGGTTTAAGATGTAAGAATGGAAGCAAACGATGGGACTGAGAACATTGGAACAAAACGATTGGAACAAAACGATTGGAACAAAACGATTGGAACAGAACGATAGGAATGTAACGATGGAATCAGAACGATAGGGATGAAACGTTGGACATACATGATGTTCTTAGACAAGATCAAGGGTCGTACGTCCAAAATGTTGAAGCACGTCAGCAACAAACGACTGCGTGCCTAATAACAAGCATCCACCATCTGGTGATAAGTCATCACGCAGCCACGAGAGCGCCCGTTCCAGATCTGGAAATTCGGCGCTTCTCACGCTTTTTAAGTCTAAGTTTTTTTTATTTGCGCACTTTAGAGCGACATAGGGTGAATAGTCAGCACGAGGAAGATAGGTATTTTTAGGATATGTAAAAGCTATGCGTTGGCACTGCCCCTGAAGGGCCCGCACGACACCGGCGATATCTTTATCCCCGGACAGACCCACGACTGCGCGGCAGTCACTCACCCCGGATCGCTTCATGAGATCCAGCGCTTCTTGCGCACCGGCATCACTCACTGCCCCGTCCAAGAGCATCAGTGGTGACCATTCGATCACCTCAAGCCTACCCGGCCAGTAAGCACTTTTTAGTCCCTGCCTGATCACCTCATCAGAAAGCGACTTTTGAATAAGAGCCTCTGCTGCAACCCAAGCCAACGCCGCATGCATCGCCTGATAAGCGCCCGGTAGAGCAACCGTAACATCAATCGTGCGCAAGGGGGCCATCCCGGTCATATGCGTGTGCGATGAGAGCGTGGTAAAAGACATGTGCAAACGGCTGAGACGCGCCAGCGTTCCCGAAAGATCTGCGCGCAACACCTCGGCAAAGACATCCTCTCCAAAAACAGACCAGCGGGGAAAGGCATGCTCGTGTTTTCGATCATCCTTTAGGTACGCCATAACCTCTTCTGTCTGCCGGCCGATGATGACGTCCCTCACAGACGGTGTGATGATGCCTGCCTTATGCCAGACGATATCACGAAGTGTCGGCCCCAGCGCTTCCAGGTGCTCGGGAAACATCGAGGTGAGCACGGCCACATCATGATCGATCACCGAAGATTCATCAAATCGTCCGCCGCGACCGCTTTCCACGACGGCGACGTCTACACCCTGCTCTCTAAAATATAAATAAGCAAGGGAAAGCGCAAGTCCCACCGGACCGAGGTAACGCGCTGCCTCCGGCGCTTCCGGTACATCTAGGGCGGCTTTCTTAACGACATTTGAAAGGCGCACAAAATCTTTTTCCGGGATGGCCCGACCATCTACGCGGATGCGCTCCCGTACGTTTAAAAGATGCGGACTCGTAAACAGTCCGACCCGATAACCGGCGGCACGAAGCACAAAAAACGTGAGTGCGGCGACGGACCCTTTGCCCTTACTCCCGGTGATCACCACCGCGGGAACACCCTCATCCGGCCGGCCCAGCTTATCGAGCAAAAGGCGGGTGAGCTCGGGATGGCGCGTCTTTGCATCGCCTTTTCCGCGTATATAAGGTCGCGCCCGCATATACGATGCATACATCCAGTCATCGATGGCCACGTTCGATCAACCTTTCCTCATACCGTGCACAACTTGATCTCATTATCACTCATTGTTTACAACTTCAGCAACTGGAAGCGGCTTACAATCTCTTCAAACAGCGTTTCCTGAAGCTCGCCGGCGGGAGCAAACATGGCCAGTCGCACATACGTATGCTTATTTAATTCTAAATACAACTCACGTGCATCGCTATCGTGACCTTCAGGGTCTCTTTGCCGGTAACGAAGCCGGTAACCCTTGTCCTTCCCTTGTGCGTACGGCTCAAATTGCACGGCTTCAATGCCGGGTGAAAGTAAGACGCCTTGATCGACCCACCCTTTTAGGTCATCCGTTTTTAAACGCTGAACGAGAAGCGTCACACGCCCTTTTGGATCATGGGCAAAAGCCGTCCAGTCCACCTCGATCCCATTTTTTTCTTCTCCCATCAGGTCCTGAAACACCCAGCCTTCGGGAAGGGCGATCGAAAATCCGAACCGAGAATCATGCCTGGTCCAGCGCGTAGCATGCACGGCAAGCTCAGTATGATCCACTTCCCGTTCTCCTTGCGTCCCGGGCGAAATTGCATCTGATGAATAAGTCCATGCCAAAAAACCGCTGGCTCGAAGCGCCTTCTCGAGCGAACCGCCTTCTCCCCAGGCCGCATTTAACGTCGCAACGATCGCTCCTCCCCAGAATAAAAAAAGTAAAAACAAAGCGAACGATCCATATAAGAGCACGCACCGCTTCTTTCTACGCCTGAAAGGATGGCGCAATACAATAAAAATAACCGGTCGCTTCATCCTTCAACGCTCCTCCCTTTACTCTTCCCTCTCATTGTATGTACTGGGTCGAGTAAAGAGACGCGCTATCGTGTCACTTTTCTACTGCACATTCTTTCAATGCAATATCGCCTACTTCATGTTGACTTATTATCTTTAACTTTACAGCATGAAAAACACGCTAGTCGGATAACTCAAAGACAAGCTCTCCGATCGCGACTTCATCCCCTTCTTTTGCCCCGGCCGCTCTTAATGCATCTTCCACTCCGATTCTTCTCAAGAGGTGGGCAAAGCGTTCGGCTGCTTCTTCCTGCTCAAAATTGATCCGGGCCATGATTTTAAAGAGGCGTTCCGACTCCACGATATAAAGCTCGCCTTCCCGCCGGATCGTATAGGTGATGCGTTCTTCCTCATCTTCCTTGTCGGACGAATCACGTTCCCGTTCATGGAGTGGTACGACATCTATTTTTTGTGCGGGATACAGCATACCGATTGCATCCATGCCTTCCAGCACTTGATAGATCGTCTGCATCAGTTCCTTAAGACCTTCACCGTTTAAGGCGGAGATAGGAAAAACGATCTCTTCAAGGCGCATCGTCTCCGTTTCCTCCCCCACTTTACGTGGCGGAAGCGGTGGAAGATAAGACCCCAGCGCGGTGAGCGCTCTTTTGAACGATTCCAGTGCCTCCCAGGCACCGGGCATATCCATTTTATTCGCCGCAATGAGTTGCGGGATGCGATCTAGGTGCGCTCCTTCAAAGCGCCGGAGTTCGTCGTTGATGGTCAAAAAGTCCTGCAACGGATCGCGGCCTTCGGTCGAGACCATGTCGATGACATGTACAATTAGCCGGGTGCGGGCAATGTGCCGCAAAAACTGATGGCCTAAGCCGGCACCGGCATGGGCGCCTTCGATGAGCCCGGGCAGGTCAGCCAGGACAAAACTTTGCTCGGTGCCGAGGCGAACGACGCCTAAGTTTGGGGAAAGGGTCGTAAACGGATAATCGGCGATTTTCGGTCGCGCACCGGACACCCGCGAGATGATCGTCGATTTCCCGACGCTCGGGTATCCGACGAGACCGACGTCGGCAAGGAGAGCGAGCTCCAGCCGCACCCAGCGTTCTTCTCCCGGCTCACCTTTTTCCGACATATGCGGCGCGGGGTTTTTGGCAGTTGCAAAACGCGTATTCCCCCGGCCACCACGGCCGCCGCGCGCCACGATAAACCGTTCCCCGATCTCGACGAGATCAGCCAAGAGCACCCCGCTCTCAGCATCCAATACACGCGTTCCCGGTGGCACACGGACAATCAAATCCGGGGCAGACCTTCCGTGCTGGTTTTTATTGCGACCGTTTTCCCCGCGTTCAGCTTTAAAATGTTTCTGATAGCGAAAATCAACCAGTGTTCGTAGCCCTTCATCGACGACGAACACCACATCGCCACCGCGACCACCATCCCCACCGGCCGGTCCGCCCAGTGGTACATATTTTTCACGCCGGAACGCTACGGCACCGTCACCGCCATCACCACCTTTAACGTATATTTTCGCTTCATCGACGAACATCGCTGCCACCTAACCTTTCTACGAAAACAATCATGTTCTAGATTTTACGTGATCAAGCTACCTTCAGATCTTGAGTCCTTTCGTTATGCATCCTAACTTGTTATGCATCCCAACACGTGATGCATCCCAAACGTTATGTATCTCAACATGTTTCCGCCTATGCAGGATGATTTCACCGCACATGCCCGCGGAGTCGACCAGGGATGTATGTGACAAGCTCGACACCACATGCTAAGGTATGGAAAACGATCTTGATCCACCCCTTTATGCGTAAGTCGCGCCTGTGTCCAGTTCGAGTTTCCACAAAAGAGTGTCTCTGGTTTGTTCAGCTTGAACGTTAAAGCCTACTGCCCGGAGCGAGCGCTCGTGCCTGAGCCCCACGTGCTCAAACAGCTCCCAGACGTTCATCATCACCGCCGACTGATCGATACGCACGTGTACGTATATCGCAAAGCGGTCGCCCGCTGACAAAAAGTGCACGTCGATGACATTTTGCCCTTCATCTGATGCCGCACGCGGCATCGCACGATCGAGATCGTCTAAAAAAGCAATGAGCGCTTGCCGCATTGTATGGGACCATGCCGGCGGTAGCGCGGTGTCATCGTCCACCTTCCAGTTTAAACGATACGAGAGGGGTGCCGCCGAATGCACCAGAAGCGCATAGGTTAGATCGTCGTCGCCCAGCCGGTACAATTTTTGCTCTTCTCGCAACACGCGCACTTCTTCATCGAGATGGTGTTTAAGCGCTGCATAATCTTTAAGCGCCAGATCACCGTACAGTAGCTGAAGATCATTAAGACGCTTGTGACGGCGATCGGCTAAGAGTTTCATGACTTCCTCTAACGTGATCATGACATCGCCTCTTGTTCTTCTTTCCAAATGAATGGATGAACCTACTACTATCGACGTACTGATATCGATGATGCTTGCCGGATGCATGCACACGGTCGCCTGCCTATACATAGACTATGACGAATGATACATGGCACGCATGCGCACGTTCATCGCACATAGAAAGGAGCGTCGCAGATGACGCATACTATTCCTCCGATGACGGAAAGCACTGAACATGAACTGCCGAATCCGCCCTTTGAAACTCTTTCATTGGCCGGGCAGCAGGGTGCACTGGCTAACATCGCCTTTCATCCACCCCTTCTCACCTGGATGCCGGTTTATCTCATGCATCCTGCGGCATTCGTCCCCGCCGGTCCGGTCCAGGACGTTCAAGACTCGACACGCGAACAATCGTCTCCCAACGGTCATGCCGCTCATGCGCTCGCATCCGGTGTTCCGGGCGTTTCCGCCGATTTCGATCCATCCCGGCGGATGAATCCAACGCTCCCCTTAATTCTCTACCCTATTCTCGTATTGGGCATGCTCCCTTGGATGCATCACGCGTCTGGCGGGCCCGGGCCCGGTTATGGATCTCCTCCCGGCTACGGCGCGCCCTTTGCTCCGCCCTACGGGTATCCCGGAACCCCGCAAACGCCGCCGCCCAAGCCGCATACCCCGTGGTTCTGGTGATCTCCTCATTCAAGCATAAGCGATTTTTGACCAAAATGCCAGTTCAACAAAAAGCGGCCGCCCGGCACGGGTGACCGCTTTTTTTGAAGCACACCTTGAGAAAACCGTATTGAAAACGACTGGGCAAAATACGTACCGGCAGAATCCATGTTCAGAAGTAGATCAAGAAGCACAGATCGTTACCATACATATTTCCATACATATCGCTTACGCTTCCTGAGACACCGTCTCGGCGGCCATCACTTCCCGCGGGTAGACACTCACTCGACGGCGATCGCGGCCTTCGCGTTCAAAACGCACCACGCCATCGATCAAAGCAAACAACGTGTCGTCTTTGCCGTGACCAACGTTACGACCGGGACGAATTTTTGTACCGCGCTGGCGAACGAGAATGTTACCGGCGAGCACGTACTGGCCATCACCGCGTTTCACACCGAGGTATTTCGGATTGGAGTCCCGACCGTTTTTGGTGCTCCCAACCCCTTTTTTCTGAGCAAAAAACTGCAGATTCATTGTGTACCGAAGCATTTTCCTCACCTCCTAAGTTATGAAGCAAGCTCTAAGAGCGTTCACATACTGTTCGTACATCACCGATAAAATCCCTTAAATCGCGTCAATAATGGAGCGCTTCAAGATTGGAACGCTTCAAGATTTCTCCAGGGAATCGTTAACCTGTATATAAGCGCCGTGTTCTTGCGCCATCGCTTGAAGCGCGACAAGCATCGCTTCTAAGAGTAGGATTACTTTCTCTTCAACGATAGGATCCAGATGTTCAGGCAAAGCAAAATGCAAATAACCGCTTTTGCCGATACGCTCAACTGCATCCGTTCCTGTTAAAGACACAATGGCATTGGCTATCCCCAGCGTGATAGCACTCACACCAGCACATACGAGATCATACCCCGGATCGGCATATCCCGCATGCCCTTCAATGACGATGGAACGCGGGACGAAGCGCTCACCGCCTGCATCTGTTCTTTTCTCGCGCTGTATCATAACTTCGATCATTGCATGTCCCAGCTCACCGGTCTTAAACTTCTATGGCTTCGATCCGTACACGCGTATACGGCTGGCGATGCCCTTGCTTTTTATGATAGTTCTTCTTCGGTTTGTACTTGAAAACGACGATCTTTTTGCCACGACCTTGCTTCTCCACAACAGCCTTCACCTGAGCGCCACCCACATAAGGTGTCCCAACTTGGAGCGTCTCGCCGTCACCCAGCATCAGCACTTTATCGAAGACGACACTTTCGCCTTCGTTTTGCGGCAGTTTTTCTACATAAAGAATATCGCCTGACGTAACCCGGTACTGTTTGCCTCCGGTTTCAATAATCGCGTACACCGCTTTCCCTCCTTTTCATGTTAAGACTCGCTGCCCGGTGGTGGATCTTTGCGCCAAAACGCTAAAACTCGTTTACATGCGCCCCATCTCTGACCACTTATAAACCATCCGGCATGCGGTAGCAGTGTACAAGTTGCACACTGTTCTTATTCATACGAACGTATGCAGTGTACCATGAAAAACGAGCGCTGTCAAACGTTTGATGACCACCCCCCATTTCTTGTTGATTAAAGCCCGTAAAGCGGATTGATCGTTGAAAACGTTAAACGGATCATGACCGAAGCCTTGCCGTCCCGTGAACTCCGGATCGGATTCACCCCGGCCCAGTTCCGCATGGGACGGGTGACGTATTCTGAATAGGCTAATGATAAACTAAACCTGCCCTACGCCCCGATCTTCGATTCCGTCTGGGATCCGATCCAACAGGCCTAAAACGGTGGCCGGACGTTCGTAATTTTTCTTTACGCTTCCCAAGCCCTTCGCCAGGTGGTATATAATTTAAGAAGATGTTTAAGAATATGAGAATCTTTGACCGTCCGAGGGGATACACATGCAGCCGTTTCCGACCACATCGAGAGAGATTTTGGCATTGATCGGCGACCGAGCCACTTTTAATCGCGGAAAACGTTACGCAAATCAAGGGCGCGTGCAACTCACCAGTCCGCCCGAAGGAGATCATACGACCAACGGTCGACTGCGATGGGAATGTTCCGTCTTGGGAAGCAAGGAATACCGGGTCATTCTCGAAGACCATCAGGGCAACCTGGAACGCCTGTCGTGTTCCTGCCCAGCGTTTGGGCGCATGGGTGTGTGCAAACATATCGCGGCAGCACTGTTGTATCTACTTGAGCATGGCTTTCTGGAGCCCGACGTCGATCCGACTGGCCAACGACGTATAGGTCACCGCTCCTCCGCAGTCTTGGAAAATACTCCAGCCCCAGAGGACGAGGCTGGCATGGCGGTAGGTCCAAAGCCCCGGGATGACCATACGACGAGCGCCAGCAAACCACGAGCCACCCGCGCCAACCAGACTCGGGAAGAGGAATTCCAGAAGAACCGTACAGCAGTGACCGGCCTCATCCAAAGGTTGGAAGATTTGCTGGAGTTAGAACACCAACCGAGCGGGACATCGACTGGGCCTGTCCCCGCCCCGGGACGGCAGGTCACCTCACACCTTTCTATCGAATATATTCTCGTTCACGAGGGCCACGTGAACCTTGAGCTGAAAGCCGGGGTAGACCGCACTTTTGTGGTGAAGAATATCCGGGATTTTATCCGGGATGTTCAGATCGGCACCTCCCACCCCCTGACGCCGAGGTTCTCGTATCAGCCGGAGTTGCACGATATCGGCTCTGAGGATTTGGCGGCAATGCGTGTGCTCAGCCAAGTGATGGCCGAAGAAAGTTTTTATCGCTCGGTGAATGGCTATTATTCTTACGAACGCAAACTCGGCGACCGTCGTATAGCGCTGCCCCCGGCGGCGGCGAACGCGCTGCTTGACGAACTTCGCGGTCGACAGATCTTCATGACCCTCGACAACGCCGCCCCGGCGCGCATTTTTGTCGCCAAAGATCCCTTGCCGAGTGCGGGATTGGAATTCCGCCTGCTTCCGGGCGACAAAACCACGGAAGAAGGCATTCGCTTGGATCTCGCTCCCTTGGCCCGGGCTGAGTACTTGGCGGCTTATCGGTGGCTGGTGGTGGACGGAACATTGTATCGCCTGTCCGAACAGGAGGACAATCTGGTCTCCAGCTTCATGCAGGCGCTCCGCTCTGAAACGAGGCCCGGCGGGTTTTTTCGCTCTTACGAGCGCCCCCAGCCCTATCTCTCCATCCCCAGGGATCTGGTGGGCACCGCCCTGTCCTTGACCGTTCCGGCTCTGGAGACAATCGGCAAAATTCGGGTCCAACCGTCTTTATCGAAACGGATTGCAAAATTCCCCCTGCGCACCGAGGTGCTTGTGGACGAGGGACCCGACGCCCTGTCCTTGGACGTCTCTTTTCATTACGAAAATGCGGTGTTCCGCCCGGTGACCGGATCTACGCCAAAACCCTCCAATGAGGAGGCCGATCGTTCCGTCTCGCCGTCTATGGATAAAATTTACATCAGAGACATGGATCGGGAAATGCAGGTCATTTCGATCCTGAACGAAAGCCCTGTAACCGTCAAACCGGGTCCCGGAGGACAGGCGAAACTATCCGTCCCAAAAGAGGACGAAACGCTTTATCGGTTTTTTCACGAAACAGTTCCCGCCTTGACGGCCTTAGACCACGTCAGTCTCTACCTGTCCGATGGTGCCTCCGCCTACGTCACCGACGTTCAGCCACAACCGGAGATTCGCTTCGATCTCGACCCGTCCGGGGGCTGGCTCACCGTGCGTTTTGACGTCCACGGGGTCGATCCGGCGGAGGTCGAACAGATTCGGCAAGCGCTGCTGCGGGGTATGCGCTACGTGCACCTCGAATCCGGTGCCTTTCTTTCCCTAGAAGATGAATCCTTCCGCAGGGCCCGATCGGTGCTCCAAACGGTGTTGGGAGAGGCGCGATCCTCTTCCCGGAAAGGCCGGGATACCCAAGAATTTCGCGTGCCTCTGTACAAGACGGCACTCCTCGTGGACGCCGACGACACCCGGGGCGTGGCCCGGTACAGCGCGGCCGTTCGAACTTTGGTGGAGTCCATAAGTGACCCGGAAGCCTTGGAAATCGCACCGCCGGCGGGCCTACGCACCGCTTTGCGCCCCTATCAACTTACCGGTTTTCGCTGGATGAAGACGCTCGCTCAATACTCCCTCGGGGGTATCCTCGCCGATGAAATGGGCCTGGGAAAAACAGTGCAAACCATTGCCTTTTTGCTCTCCGAGCGAGAGACGGCGCCCACCGATCGACCCTCCCTCCTCGTGGTGCCGGCTTCGCTGATGTATAACTGGGAGGCCGAATTTCGCCGTTTCGCCCCCTCCCTGCGGGTCACTGTGGTGGACGGGCCACCCGAAAGCCGGAATCAGAAACTGCAAAATATGCATGATTGGGACATCGTCGTCACCTCGTACCCGCTGCTCCGGCAAGACATCGCCCAATATGCGGACATCCCTTTTGAACATTTGATTTTGGACGAAGCCCAGACCGTCAAAAACCACACCACCCAGATTTTCCGGGCAGTCCAACAGATCCAGGCCCCGAAGCGGTTCGCCCTGACCGGGACGCCCATTGAAAATGCCCTGGACGATCTCTGGTCGATCATTCACACCTTGATGCCGGGACTTTTCCCGCCCCTTCAGCGGTTCAAAGATCTTACGCCGGAACAGGCCCGGCGCCGGGTCCGCCCCTTTATTCTGCGGCGGACAAAAGAAGATGTCCTGAGAGACCTCCCGGAGCGCACGGAGATGATCTACTGGGTGGAGCTCGACGACAAGCAGAAGGCGGCCTACCTGGCCTTCTTGAACGACACCCAACTTCAGGCCCAGCAGCTCATGCAGGACGGCGGATTGACGGAAAATCGCATCGCCATCCTCGCCCTAATCACTCGGCTGCGCCAGGTCTGCGCCGACCCGGCTTTGGTGGTGCCGGAGTACGCCGGAAACTCCGCCAAACTGGAAGCCCTTCTGGAGTTGCTGCGGGACTACCGGGCGGCGGGGCGCCGGGCATTAGTTTTCTCCCAGTTCACCCAGATGCTAAAGCGCATTCGCGCTTGCTTGTTCGAGGAAGGAATCGAGGCCTTTTATCTCGACGGCCGCACCCCACCCAAAGATCGTTTGGCCATGGCCGACGCATTCAACGCCGGTGAACGGGGCGTGTTCCTCATTTCCCTGCGGGCCGGGGGGACGGGGCTGAATCTCACCGGAGCGGACACGGTGATTCTGTATGACCTGTGGTGGAATCCAGCGGTGGACGCCCAGGCCATCGGCCGGGCGCATCGGATCGGGCAGAAAAATCCCGTCCTCGTGCTCCGCTTGATCGCCAAAGGAACCATTGAAGAGCAAATGTACGCCCTGCAGATGAAAAAGCAGGCGTTGTTCGACCGGGTGATCGAGAGTGAACAAGACCCGTCCGCATTCCGCTTGACGGAAGAGGACGTCCGGGCGCTGTTGTCCCTGACCGAAGCCGACGCCGAAGCGGTGCGCTGAACCTTGTCCGATCGCCTGTGCGAGGCCGTAGGGGCGCAACGCAGATAATCACAGGACGTCACCGGCAGCTATCCCCTTTCACCATTATCAAGGCCGGTACCGATCGAGTCCAAAAACAGCGGATTGAACGGCGCGTCGTCAATCTGATGATGGTCGTCAAGGGCGGAGAGCACGGCGACGGCCAAAAGGAGGAGCCCGCTCAAATCTTAGCGGCTTCGGCCTTACACCATACTATCTCGGACAGCGTCCAGCACACCGCGTACTCGTCAGCCGTAGCTCGTGACGCGCCTCCGAAAGGCGGACATCGCGCTTCCGATCGTGACCATAGGCGGCATCACGCCAGAGAACGTGGAAGGCGTCATGCGGCACAGTGCCTGCGGCATGTTGTTCATCTCGGTGGACGCCCAAACCGACAAGCCGAAAAAGGCCACCCAGGCGATCGCCCAGGCGGCTTGGCGGCTAACATCAGGTTGACTCAGATCGTAAAAACAGCGTCCCGGTCGAAAGCTCAGGCGATCCGACGAATGAGGATGACGGCGTTTGTGCCGCTCGTGCTCAGGCTCAGCCCGAGGCCAGACTGTATAAGTTGCAGTGTTCCCGGGGTCTTTGCCTCAAAGGCGACCGCACCGCTTAAGTTGACACCGGCCAGAAGAAGGCTGAAGGGGACGTCGTTCGGATTCGGCACGCCGGTCCCGCTGAACTGGACATTGACCGTGCCGAGCAAGGTGGCGGCAACGGTGTACAGATAAAATTGTACGACGTAGAAGCCGGGGCGCTGAATCGAAAATGTCGTGGTGTTCAAGGCGACGATGTCGTCACCGACCTGGACCCCAGGCGTGTTGAAAGACACTGGCTCGTTGACGCCGATGTTGACGAGTCCGCCGACGTTGGAGCTGCTGAGAAATCCAAGGGTGGTAGGCGTTCCGCCACCGTTTCCCGGCGGCGGGGGTTCCGTCGGCTGCGGACACTGGCAGATCACCGTCGGCCGACATGTGGGACGGATGATGATCTTCGGTCCCCTGCTTTTCTTGGTTGGAACATAAGACTGTTTATAGCAACGCATGATGTCACCTCCTTTCGCCGCCTGCAAATACAGTATGTCCGAGGAGAACTGGACGCCACGGCAAAGGAACAAGGCAAGTGCCTCATACGTGCGACGGCAGATAAAAGATAGGTCCTAAGGCTCTATATTGTCCACCGCGCCATCAGCCACACTTCATGCTGCTCCTTAAAAATTGCTCCTTTCAGACACAACACCGAAGTTCGATTCGAAAAGCTGTTATAGTATGGTCCAGGGACTACGACCTCGAACTTGACACTACACTCTATCGTGCTATACATTTGAATAAACGTAACATCATTGTGTTACATATCGGAACACAGCTCTTTCACGCCGTGCTGGCGATCGTTCGCGAACGGTGCCTGGGGCTTCTCGTGATCAGCCACGACCTGCACCTGATCCGCCGCGTGAGCGACCGCCTCATCGACTGGGAAACCCTGATCCGCCAATCTGAAGAAACGGTCTGACTGCCGCTTGTTCGTCGCATGAACGCCGGGGGGATCATCGATGCGCTGATCGACCAAAACCACGAGGCGCGGGCCGTCACGGGCGAAAGCCATCACAAAGCGGATCCTCGGCCATACAAAAAAGCCGTATCGGCGCGAAAGCCGGAAGGAAAGCCGGAAGAGAGAGGGGAATGAAAGGAATGAGCTTAATGGATGATGATGCTCGTCACTCCCTACTATCGATATTCACAGAACTGTGGGACGACCACGGGCCACGCTATGAAGCGCAGCAAGCGTTTTGGAACCGGCGGGCACAATCGTTCAGCGACCACTTGATCGATTCCCGACATCGCCGCCGCTTTGAGGAACTGTATGCGTGGCTGAAAGAACTCGGCGCGCTGCATGAGGCGTCGCACATCCTGGACATCGGCTGCGGTCCCGGGACGTACGCCATCCCCTTCGCCAAGCTCGGTCACCACGTCACCGGCATCGACATCGCCCCAGAGATGATCGCCCGCGCTAAGGACAATGCCGCGCACTACGGGATCTCCGAACGGACGGCGTTCCAGACGGCCGTTTGGGAGGAGCTCGACGTCGCTGCACAAGGATGGGAGCAGGCGTTCGATCTCGTTTTTGCTTCGATGACGCCCGCTATCCGCAACGCGGAAGCACTGTATAAAATGCTTCGGGTATGCCGTGGCGGATGTTTTTTAAGCAGTTTCATTGACCGTCGGGATCCGTTCGTCCGGCGCATACGCGCGCGGCTCGGCCTGTCTTCGGGCACGCGGCCGATGAATCGCATTTATGCCGCATTCAATCTTTTGTGGCTGAACGGCTATTTTCCGTCGATCCGCTACATCGATGAGCGCTGGGAGCAATCGTTCACCGTGGACGAGGCGATCGAACATTTCCGGCATTTCATGCGCCTTCAGCTGGTGGACGAAGCCCGCCTGGACGAAACGGTCGAAAAGACCGTGCGCGCGATCGCCGAGGAACAAGCAAGCAACGTCATCCGTCAAACGGTCGAAGTCAAAATCGCCTGGCTCTACTGGCCGGTCAAAGACCGTTCAGCGACCGCCGGACGCCCCATCGCCGAAGCGATGGCCGGTGCGATACCTCGTACAGGCAAAGAGGAGGCTACCGACACCGAACGCTCGAATGGGGCGCAGAGAGGACGTTGAAGCATGGTCACCGACTCATCCTCGAACCGTAGGCGCTATCAAGGGTATGTACGCCGGAAGTGGCGCGCAATCGGCGTCGTCGTCCTGCTGACCGCGGCATGGGCTTTGTATGCAATGGTTGCCGGCTCGGCGGGTCTGACGATCCCGGACGTCATGTACGCTTTGATGGGACAAGGCGATGCGCGGGCTCAGACGATTCTCTGGAGCATCCGCCTGCCGCGCATCCTCGCGGCGATCGTCGCCGGGATCGGCTTGTCCATCGCTGGGGCGGTTACCCAGAGCGCCCTGCGCAACCCACTTGCCACCCCGTTTACCTTGGGTATCTCCCAAGGCGCTGCGTTCGGTGCCGCTGTCGCCATCTTCTTTTTCAAGGCGGGTAGCGCGCTGAACGTTGAGCACATCTTCATCAATCGAACGTACATCGTCGTCCTCTTTGCTTTCGCTGGCGCGCTTTCGACGACGCTCCTCGTCATCGCCCTCGCCCGCCTCTTTCGCGCCACCCCGGAGGCCCTTGTTCTCTCCGGTGTTGCTTTAAGCAGCCTCTTTCAGGCCGGAGTGATGCTCATTCAGTACTTTGCTGACGATGTGACTGTCGCCTCGATCGTCTTCTGGACCTTCGGCGACCTCGGCCGCGCAACGTGGAACGAACTTGCTATCATGGCCGTTGCCGTCGTCCTCGCCTCGATCTTCTTCCTGTTCCACCGATGGCATTACAACGCCTTCGACAGCGGAGAGGAGACGGCCAAGGGACTGGGCATAAGCGTCGAAAGTGTGCGGCTCGGAAGCCTGTTCTGGGCGGCGTTTGTCGTCGCCGTCATCGTCTCCTTCCTCGGCGTCATCGGTTTTATCGGCCTGGTCGGGCCCCACATCATGCGACGGGTCATCGGCAGCGACCACCGCACCTTGCTCCCGGCGTCGGCCGCCATGGGCGGGTTGCTTTTGCTGGCATCCGATACGATCGGACGGGTGATCGTGGCACCCGTCATCCTGCCTGTCGGCATCGTGACATCTGTTCTGGGCGCGCCGGTGTTCTTGTCCATTCTAGCCCGAGACGGCCGGCGTTGAAAGACCTTACGGGGAAAGTGCATTCAAAAATGAATAAGCGTCGAACGAAGCCGGAAAAAGGGGATGAACGATGATTATCCAGGTCGAAGACGTGTCGTTTTGCTATCGAAGCACGCCGGTGCTAGAAAACGTCCATTTTTCTTTAAACCGCGGAGAACTTCTAGCCATTCTCGGCAACAACGGCGCCGGCAAATCGACCTTGCTGAAGCTGATCAATCGGATTTTGATCCCGCATCGAGGAACGGTGCGCATCGACGGACGCGCCCTCCAGTCGATGAAACGCAGGGAAATCGCTCAGAAGGTGGCCTACGTCGCGCAACGGCACGAAAAGTCGTCCATGACCGTGTTCGACGCTGTCCTCCTGGGGCGTATTCCGCACATTCACTGGGACACCGGTCGGAGGGATAATGAAATCGTCGAGCGCATTTTACACCAACTCCGCTTAGCGCCTTACAGCCTTCGCCCGCTCACCGAGCTATCCGGCGGGGAATTGCAGAAAGTGGCCATCGCCCGGGCTCTAGCCCAAGAGCCCGATGTGCTTTTATTGGACGAGCCGACGAACAACCTCGACTTGCGCAATCAACTTGAAGTGCTCGCGCTCGTCCGCGATCTCGTCCGCTCGCATGCGATGGTCGGCATTGTGGTCCTTCACGAATTGAACCTCGCCATGCGTTATGCTGACCGGTTTTTATTCCTCAAAGATCGGACGATCTTTGCCGCCGGCGGTCGGGAGATCATGACACCGGAGACGATCGAGCAGGTCTACGGCGTCCCCGTCGCCGTTCACCGTTTCGGTCACCATACTGTCATCATCCCAATGGAGGAACGCCTCCAGGAGGAACGCCTCCAGGAGCAAGAGATGAAGTTAAGGCATTCACTCTGATGCGCGCTTCCCTCATCATTAAAAACACCCGTCGGGAGGTTTTTCCGATGCGTACTGATTTTCGTTCATTTGAACGTTTTAAGCGCATGCGCGAACGCGCGCGCACATTGCTAAAACACGGCTTTCTCGTGTTTTTCGCGATTGTCCTTGGTTTGCTCGTGTCGTGCAGCAAGGGGGCGCAAACGCCGGACGCCAAGTCGGGGACGGCGGAGACCGTCGGTCGAGGAGAGACCGTGACCGTCACCGACATCCACGGACGAAGCGTTCAGGTGCCGGTGCCGGCGAAGCGCATCGTCGCCGTCGGAGGCGGGGCCTTAAGGCTCATCGTCTATCTTGATGGTGTCGATCACCTCGTCGGCATCGAGCGAATCGAGCGCACGCCAAATCCAGCGAAGCCTTACCAGCTTTCCTACCTCGAGCAATGGGGCGAACTCCCGATCATCGGACAAGGCGGCCCAGATCCCAAGCCTGATGCAGAACAGATCGTCGCCGTAGAGCCGGATGTCATCATCGCCAATCTCGATGTCGCCCAAGCCGACGCCCTCCAGCAAAAAACAGGCACGCCGGTCGTCACGATTGGATACGAAGCGCTGGGAAGCTTCGATGACACGCTATACGATGCGCTTCGGCTCATCGGGCAGCTCATCGACCGAGAAAAACGCGCCGAGACGCTCATCGCCTGGATCGAAACGACGATCAAGGATCTCGATGCGCGCACCCAAACTATCTCTGAGGCGAGCAAGCCCCGCGTTTACGTCGGAGGTCTCAGCTTTAGAGGCGCACACGGCATGAACAGCACGAGCAGTGACTTTATGCCGTTTCGCCTGATTCATGCCCAAAACGTCGCCGGAGAATTGAAAGTAGGAGGCGTCATATCGGTTGATAAAGAGCAACTGCTGAACTGGGACCCGGACATCGTTTTCATCGATCTGTCCAATCTCCACCTTGTGCAAAACGAATACATTCAGAACCGTTCTTTCTATGACATGATGAAAGCTTTCCAGAACAAAGAAGTATATGGTCTTTTTCCATATATTAATTACTCGGTCAACATCGAAACGACGCTCTTTGATGCCTACGGCGCTGGAAAGATCCTGGCGCCAGCGGCCTTCCAAGATGTCGACCTGGACCGCAAAGCGACCGAGATTTTCGCCGCCTTTTACGGAGACCGCGGAAGCGAGATTTATGCAGAGATGCAGAGCGCGTTCGGCGGCTTCCAGAAAATCGTTTTGCCGTAAATATAAAAGACCTCGCTATAAATAGCTTGACCATCACAGATCGCTATCCCGTCAACCTGACCACGCGCTTGACGCTTGAGCGCGAGGTACCCACAATGATATGATTAAATCGCATGCGGTTCAAGCGGATGCCCCACCATCTCATCGTGATCAGGAGCGCGACATGGAAAAGAAGTCTCATCACACACCGGATAAAGACGAACTCGTGCGCTTCGGCGTTTCTTTCCCGGCCGTCCTCATCGAGCAATTCGATCGCTACATCCGGGAGCAAGGCTACACCAACCGCTCTGAAGCGTTTCGCGACCTCGCTCGTCGGGCGATCCTCGAACCTTCGCGGTTTACCGCGGATCAACGGGTTGCTGGGACGATCGTCATGGTCTACGACCATCATTCGAGCGACATTCCGCAGAAGCTCACCGAACTCCAGCACACTTTTTATGACGACATCATCTCGACGATGCACATTCACTTGAACTCTGTCCTTTGTCTGGAAGTGATCGCCGTCCGCGGAGAGATCACCAATCTTCGCGCCTTGCACCAGCGCATCCAGGTGATGAAGGGTGTCTTTTATGCCGAATTGTCGGTGACCTACTTCGAGGAGATGAGCGCCGGCCACGCGCACGACTAACGGCAAAGGCGCCCAGAGTAGATGCCGTGAAGATTTCCCCAGAGCTATTATTTCTCATTCTTTGACAAACACAACTACAACATCAGTTGTTCTTCTCGGAGTCGTAATGCCGCCTGCTCATATTAAATAGACGTCTGCTTCACGCTTATCGTCCTGTCTGAAGCACTCTAGCAGTGCTCCAGAAAACGGCTTCCGTGTCAACAAGTAGGGCAATCTGACTAACCCGCATACAGGCTACGCTGGACCTAAGCTTCCCAATGCGGAGCATATCAGCTTCCATGTTGACAAGAAAGTTAACAGCTGGAGTTGCACCCTGTTGCGAATTACCACATTACGAAATACGGCGCGGCGGGTCGTCCTGCTTGTACCTTTCGGCGGCCCCCTTTCTGTCTCGGCCGTCGTGACCGTGGTGTCGACATCGCCGCATCCTGATCATGGTCGCTAGATAGAAAAGTACCAGACATAAATGTCCGGACCGTAGAGCGACAGTACCCAGGCGGCCAAGCTAAGGTAAGGGCCGAAAGGGATTGCGTCTTTCCGCGTCTTACGTCCGGTGGCCATAAGGATGCCTGCGACGATGAACCCGGATAGAGAAGCGATGAGGATGAGCGGCAGGAGCGCTTCCGGCCCAAGGTAAAGTCCGAGGACGGCGGCGTATTTCACGTCGCCGAAGCCCATGCCGCCGCGGCTGAGCGCGTAGATTAGCCCAAAAACGGCCCCGAACAAGAGCCCACCGAGGATGATGCGGCTGAGCGCCTCCGGCATCTTCGCCACCTTCAACACAAAAAGAAGCGGCGCAAAAAACAAAAGCACCGAATTCGGAATGCGCAGGCTCTTGAGGTCGGCTATCGTGACGACGATGAGGAGACTCGCGAACACCGCCTCGGAAAGCGCTTCCTCTGTGGTAAGCTGCCCTGCTCGCCAGAGAAGGAACAACCAGAGAAAAAAAGCGGCCGTCAACGCTTCTCCCAAGGGATAAAGGAAGGAGATACGCGCGCCGCATGCGCGGCATCTCCCTTTCTGGACGACGTAGCTGACGACTGAGATCAGTTCTATCAACGACAGGCGCGCGCCGCAGTTCGGGCATTGCGATGGCGGACGAACGATCGTCCGTCCCTCAAGCGTCCGCAAGGAAACGACGTTGAGGAAGGAGCCGTAGACGAGACCGAAAAGCGTAATCAGGATGCCGTAAAGCATTTAGATAAACTCCCTTTTGGCAAGTAAACTATGTTCGACCATTCATGCAATGGTCTTATACTTCGCATCCCGTCCCCAAAAATCAACATGGGACTTGCCTCGAAAAGGCGTTACAAAAACTCGACACGTGACTTATATTCCGATGAGATACAGAAGCCAAAGCGCCCGCATCTCCCCGACGGCCCAGGTGAGGATCAGCACGTACAGAAGCGAAAAGCCGCTCAAGATGAGAAGGATCGTCCGCCCGCCCGGTCGTCCGCTCCCCTCTTTCTGTACATGCCAGACCGACCGGTACCAGAGCCCTCCGGCCATAAAGAGCGAAAGCCCCGCCACAAACAAATAGAGCGGCAGACTGATCCAAGCGAGCACGAATGCGCTCCAAGCGAACACAATCGGCCAGGCAAGCGGCGCCCCCAGCTCCCGGAGAAGCGCCGTGAAGCTGTACGGTCGACCGCCGGCGTAAAAGACGAAATAAACGATCACATAGATGAACACAAGATACAGCGCGATCAAGATGAACGGCTGGAGCCAGTATGCGACAAACAGCGACTTGCCCCCGCCGGCCAACTCCAGCACGAAAGCGACGATAGACTCGCGCAGCGAACCGCCCGGTCCCTGAAGATGGCCTAGGACCGACTGAACGGAAGCATAGACGCCCAGCGAGAGTCCCAGGGCAAAGAGCGCCATATTCACCAGCCCGTACGCCCAGTTGAAAGCGGCGGGCGCTTCGCGCCCGTCCGAAAGATCCGGACGCCGGAGCGCCTGGGCCAACGCGGCGGCATACCCCTGCAAAAATCGGAAAAGCGGAGCGGCCATCTCCTGAAGTGAACGCGACGGGGAACCGGGCGACGGGGCCGGGCCGCCATCTCCTCCCGACGGGCCGGGGCCCGTTTTTTCGCCCGCCGGCGCGTCGATGCCCGGCGGCGCGCCGGGCGTCGGAACGGCGGCGGCCGCCGGCGGCTCGTTCGTCCGGCGGTCGTGCGCCGTTTCCCCGTGGAGGTCGGACGCCGCCTCGACTGCAGACGGCGACCGGTCATTGACGGGTTCGGCCGCTTGAGGCGCATCGGGGGCCGGGGGCTCCGGCGCCGGAAGCGGCGCACCGCACTCGGCACAAAAACGCGCATTCGGTTCGTTTTCAAAACCACATTGCGGACAGCGCATCATTTTCACCTCTTATCTGAATTGATGGTATTTCTTCCAAGCGTTACGGCGCCAGCGGTTTGCCACAGTGGGTACAAAACTTTCGACGCCGCACCCGCTGACCGCAGTGCGGGCAGGCGACCACGTCCGGCTCGGCCGCAACCGGCGTCTCCGGCGCGTCCCGGTTCAAGGTGGGCCCTTCCATCGCCGGTGCCGCTTCGGGCGGGGACGGAGGCGCCTTCGCCTGAACGTCAGGGGAGTGGACGGTCGCGGCGATCGTCGAGGCGGCCGCCTCCCGATCGTGCGCCGACGGCGCCGGGGGCGGCGCCGCTTGAGATTCGACCGGCCGGACGGCGCCGGTCGCCGGGGCCTCGGCCGCCCGGACGAACAAGCGATAGACGTTCAGAATTTGGGCTGCGCCCAAAAAAGGCGCGGTAAGCACGATGAGCAACGCGTCCACCATGGACCCCGCCGGCAGCAGGAAGGCGAGCACGGCGATCAAAAGCCCCAGGAGGAGCCACCAGACACCGGCGATCAAAACATTTTCCGCGGCCATCAGCGCGACCGCGTCAAAACGGTGACGGAGAAATCGAAAACCGCCGGTGAGCGCGGCACCGAGGCCGGCGTCGCGGGCGTAAAGATACAGATTGGCCACCAGACCGAACCAGAAATACAGAAATCCGACGAGCGAGCCGAACAGGAACAGATAAAAGGCGGAGGTCAGCGATTCGGCTTTCGTCATATCGCTCAAGAAAAACGGAGCGCTCCCCGCAGCGATTAAAATGACTATCCCGAGGTTCAGCACGAAGAACAACAGCCCCGACAGCACATTTAATCCCAATGAGGAAAAAAATTTTTGCGTGAACAGCTTCCATGTCTTCTGTAGCACCCCCCCTTCACGGTCTGACCGGACGAAGGCGGCGCCGACACTGCTTCCCCAATGCAACGTGAGCCAGAACACGAAACCGGCAACCGTGAACGCCAGGCCGACCGCCAGCGCCGTTCCGGCGTCTGGCGTGACCAGCGCGCCGGACAACGCTTCCGGAGAAACCCCCGGCGCCGTCGGATCGATCCCCGTTTGGGCAAGGTTTTGAAGTTCTTCCCACGCATTCAGAAGACCATGGGCGGCACTCCCGCCGATCACGCTGATCCCGATCGCAATCGGCGCCACGATCACGGCCACCCCGACGCTTCCGAGCAGAAGCAACAGTCCGGCTTTGACGATGTTGCCGGCGGTCATCATCGGACGAACATTCGACATTCGAAATCCCCCCTCTTTCGCAAGAATACGGAGACGGACGCAGCACCGTTGTGTTGTGGGCGGTCTGTTGTGCAGCGGGCGAACGGTATGTTATAATAAGAACTGATGGGCTGGGCAGCTGAACCGATCGCAATCCACTCGATGGCTTCGGCACCGCCCATCATTTTTGCGTGACGGTGAACCCTTTCGCTTTCAAGGCATCCAGGACATTGTACTGCCCGACAAGGTGAGCGGCACCGACGATGACAAAAAGCGGCGTCTTTTCTTCTTTGGACAGCGCATCGATGCGCTCCGCCATCCGACGGTTGCGCTGGTCATACATCGCTTCTACATAGCGCTTTTTTTCCGGCGATGCATCGTGTCGGCGCCAGCCCATCCGTCTTTCTGGGCTTGATGTTCCGGACCGGACCGCCAAAGCTGTGACGCCAGCGAACAACCGGAAAACATCACGACGATCGCCCACCAAAAAGCGAACGCCGAAAATATCGGACCTCTGAACCGATGCCCCATTCTCACACGCTCCTTCTTCAGCCTTCCCGCTTCCTTTGGCCGGCTAAGCTTTGGCGACCACCGTCTTGGCGATGAGGTCATGAAGCGCTTGTCTTTTTTCCGTACCGGCGACGAGAACAATATTGGCGATGTAAACCAGTAACGACACTATGGGGATCGCCAACAACGCGACGAACATCAGCTCTCGGACAACCAATGTTTGCCCGTCGGCCGGCGAGCCGTCGGCTTTGACGACGCGGATCCCCAACATTTTTTTCCCGAGCGTCTGACCGTCCATGGTCCACTCCGTCGACAAACGATAGACGAACGCGATAACTCCGGAAAGAACGCGCATCGGGAAACTTCCGACGCCGGCCCGAGGCGTATACGCTTCGCTCACGTACATCGGCATCGAGAGCACCCAAAAGACGAGCCACACCAGCAAAAACACCACGGCCAGCAACACACCATCGATCAGATAAGCACCCAGCCGTTCCCAAAATGACGCCTTTTCCGTGCGATGGACGATGGTTTGCATCGCGTTTGTTCGATCTCCTTTCCGACCCAGTTAGTGTTCCTTGCGAGGATCGGCAAGCGCCAGGATCCCGCCGATCAAAAGAAACGGGAAGGCCATGAAATAGGCCACAAAAAAACCGACGAACAACCCCAGCACCGCCGAGATGAGCTGCAGGATCCCGGAAGCCACCGGATTTTTCAGGGCCAGCGCGGCACCAACGATTCCAAGGACGGAAATGAACATAAGCCCAATCGCCCAGATCGCTCCCCCGCCGGATTCCGACCCCAAAGCGGCCAACATCAAAAACCCGCCCGTCATAAAGCCGATGACGCCGCCGATGAGTCCCAAAATGAGCGAAGCCAATTTGATCGTCTTCAACCTCCCTGTAGACGGTTTTAACAAGGCCCTCCGCTAAGACCGATCGTCCGGAACGACGGACGAAGCGGGGGAAGTCGGCGACTGCGTTCGGGCCCGCCGCCGCGTGACGAAAAGCGCGACCCCCAGCAGAAGAAGCGCCAGGACGAACAGCCCGATCACCACCGGGTGAAAGATCTCTCCAAGCCCGGCATTCGGCAGGCGGAACGAAAACGTCATCGTCTGCGAATCCATCCAATTGATCGGCCAGGTGATGCGCTTATCCTCCGTAGCATAGGTCCCGTTCGTCTCTACGTCTTCGGCATTCTGAGGCAGCAAGACGGAAATCTGCCCGTCGATCATCGATAAGAAGGCTCCTCCCTCTATATCATTGTCGAAATTCAGCTGAAGGCGAAACGATTCTTTGCCGTTTTCTTTGTGGTGTTCGATCATAACGTTCTCGCTTTTCGTCAAATCCTCAATGCGAGCGGATTTCCGAAGTTCGATGCCCTGTTTTCCGGACGACTCAATGAGGTTGAAGCGACATCCCGGCTCATTTTCGCAACTGGCTTTCTGTTCCGCGACAAACTGTTCCCATTGGTTGCGATTCGATTGAATCAATGCTTCATTGACAAAAGCTTGGATGACCAATTCGACGTTTGGAAACTTGCGCATATCGATCTGAAGGTCGACCGATGCGCAGCCGGAAAGCCCCCACAGCGCGAAGACGAGCAGTGTTAGGCCGGTGATCCGCTTCAGCTCGGATCGATCGATCATGAGAATACTCCTTTCTTTATCAGGGTTGAGACGTTTTGTTCTGGGTCTCGTATGTCCGGTCGATCTCTCTTAAGATGAAAAAACTTACGGTATGAGACCGCGTTTAAGGCTCATTATGGTTCTATCCCTCCCGGTAAATCAATGTGATTTATGAATGGCGCGTTATGTTGTTCATCGCCCGAGCGGATCGGCGATCGGAATCGGATAGCTGATGCCGGGCCGATCGATGGCTTGCTCTTCTCCGAAGGTGATCACTCCCAGCCGAAGTCCGCGGTAATCCTTCGTCGTGATCAAGACAACTCGCGGAGAAGGATCTCCCCTGATCACTTCTAATCGGGGGCCGTCGATCAGGCGAGCACCGTTTTTTTGGGCGATGTTCGACGCAACGTCTTTCATCGTTTGCCGACCTTCGCCCCAACCCTCATCGGCCAAAGTTCGAAAGCAACGGGACGGAACCTCGCGACACGCTTCTTCGACATCGCCCGTCCCGGCGTAATACAAGGGCAGTGTACGGTCGATGCGCTCTTTTTGAGCATAAAAACGTTCTTTGCCAATCCTCTCCTCATATGTTTGCCATTCTATGCATTCTCCTGTATCGGGATCGCGGCTCAGACAGTGAACGTAAGCGCCGCGCGTTTTTTCCCATACCGAATTGTAGAGCGTATTGGCGACGGCCAGCGCGGCTTGGTCGGCCGCACGATTGGAGACTTCTTTGATGAGGAAGGCCTGAGAGACGTTGAGCAAAAACAAAAAGGCGACGGGGAAAAGAACGACACACGCGGCCAAAAACGTGTACGTCCCATGTCCGCTGTCTGATCGAAGCAACCTTTGTAGCTCCTGAATAAAAGCGACAGGCGGCCGATGCTCCTCTCTCCCTTGTCTTTTTCTTCGTTCGCGTGTCCTTCTGCGGGTCAGGCGGACGAGATTCACGCGCGTTCCCTCCTTCTCGTCGTCGACGACTGCGGCGGCGCATATGTTGTCTTCGTTTGCACGTGACCGAGCTAGGGAAGCAGCGCCTTCCCATCTGCTCGGTGGTCGACGGTATACGTCAATCGATCATTTTCGTGAATGAGAAAGCGCATCAGGCCGAGCCAGTAACGCACCCGCATGGTGACGGTGAACGAATCGTCCCCGCTGATGTTCAGACTTTCCATCCGCATGAGTGATCGACGATGCTCGTCTTCATCAGGATATCCCGTGCCGACGATGCGTGCCGCCATCTCTCTGGCCTGATTGAGATCGCCGGTAACGGCGTAAACTTTGGCCGCTTCATTGACTGCGTGCTGAGAGACAAAAAATTGCAATCCCAGTGTAATCACCTGAAGAAAGATAAAAAATAAGATCACGTAAAAGGGGAGCATCATCAAGAATTCGATCGTCTCCACGCCACGATCATCTTTGAGGCCTTGAAAACGTTGGGGCGCTGCTTTTAACCGCTTAAGCCAACGCATCTTCATCCCTCCTCGAACAGGTTATACGCTCTTATCGCCATTGCTCCGGTCATCGTCGGTCTCATGGACCGCTGTGCACCGGCGTTTCCTCACCGTTTCGGAGCCGGCCCGGGGAAAAACGATCGCCGCCGTGTCCCGGTTCGATCACTGCTTCTTTCGTCTCGGAAAGCTTCGTCAAGCGGTCATAAATGGCCAGCCGCCGCTCATCCAGCGCTGCGCGCGCTTCGTCACGCAGCGCGCGCACACGCTTTACACGACGCTCCAGAAAAGAAAGCATGGTGTCGTACGCCGTGCGATCGAGTTCTCCGCCCTCCAAAAGCCGCTTGAGCTCGCCGTTGACTCCCTCCACTTCTTGTTCTTCTGCTTTGTCCCAGGCGATCGTGAATTGGGAAACGACGATCGAACTGGTCAATCGTTCCATCCAGAGATCGTGCTTGGCTTTATCCCTCCATGCGTCCCACATTTTGGCCCACTGCATGATCTCGTCCATCTGTTCCTGAAGCTGCGTCAAGTTCTCGACCCGCGCATAGATGGCGTCGACGGACTGGGCAAGCGATCTTAAAGCCGCATCCTCGGTGGCATTGACGCCGAGACCGATGATGTGAATGAGCGGTTCGACTTGGGAAGCCTTGAGCGCTTGCGCCTCCGCGACCGGATCGCCGCCGCACGTCTCCATCCCGTCGGTCAGAACGAAGACGAAGTTGGCGTGATCGGCGGCATCTTTGCCGGAAAAATCGCCCTCAGTCTGATTCAGGGCATAGGCCAGAGGCGTAAAGCCAGCCGGAACGACTCGAGCTGCCGCCTGCATGATCGCACCAGCGTTTTTGGGCGCAAAGGGAAGCAGAAGTTCACTGCTCAGGCAGCCTTCCGCCTCCGGTCCGGTATGATGCCCGAAGACGCGCAAGGCGACGTTGACGTTGGGCGGTAGTCTGCTCAGAAACGTTTCCAGTTCCTGCAAAGCGATCGTCCATTTACTTTCTCTACCACCTGGCGCAAAATCTTCGTTCATGCTTCCGCTGGCGTCCAGCAATATTTCCATGTTCACGTTCGCCTTGAAAAGTGCTTTTCTATAACGGGGATCGAAAAACGTGTCTTCCGGCACCGGAAGAAAAGCAAAATCGACATCATCCGGTGAGGGATACGGCCCGACGTGCCGGGCAACGAGATGCGCAAGCTGTATCTCAGGATCATCGAATCGCCGAACGTCGGTTCGCTGAAGCTCTGAAGGGATCTCGCGGCTGTAAGCGATGAGCGTCTTCCAATTATGGGGATACAAAAGCGATTGAATCAGACCGTGATCGAGCTCCCGGTCGGCATGTTCATCGCCCGGTGCCGCTTCCTGCACCGCCGGATCGGTCGGTACAGCGCGGTCGCCGTCCGGCGAAGAAGTCGCCACGGGAAATGCTTCGCCGCGCACGAGCAAGGTAAGGCTCGCCCCGGCCATCATGCTGATGATGATCAGTAACGCCGTTTTGCGCCAAGATGCGGGCAATGCTCTCACCCCTTTCTTCTATGCGCGCATCACGATCCCTGGCTTACCGCTTTCTTAAGGCCCCTGCTTCGTCGCCTGCTCCCGGGTCAGCCGTTCGATTTCTTCTTCGAGCGTCATAAAGTTTTGGTCGATCTGGCGTTGGAGCAGGGGACGATAATACATGCGCCAGTAGTCCATTATGCCAGATGGTGGATAAAGCTCCGTTTCTCTTAGGTAATATTCAATTGAAGATGATATTTTTTCTTCCTCTCTTCTTAAAGCATATAAAATCTTATCGTAAATACTATCCAATCGGTCACTTGCACTATGCCATTCCTTCTCCATCTCATTCAATCGTTCGATCATCTTCATGCGTTGTTTCCCCAAATCGCGCATCGCCTCCTTTCGCCACGCCTCCCACCCTTCGCTCCAGCGCGTGAGCCGGTCAAACTCGGCCTGGATCTCCGCCAGATTGCGCGCATCGCGATAGATCCCACCGACCCGCTCCGCCAGCGCCGAAAGCTGCTTCTTCCCTTCGGCGTCGACATCAAAGCCGATGATGTGAAAATACGGCTGAATCGCGCTCCCCTTGAGCGCTTCCGCCGCATTCAGCGGATCGCCCCCGCACGTCTCCGCCCCGTCGGAGACGATGACCACGATGTTCGTATACCCCTCCCCCTGATACGGCCGAAAATCTTCCCCCGCCCGCTCGATGCTGTAGGCAAGCGGTGTCCATCCTGATGCTTCAATCTCTCCCAGCGCCGCCGCAAATCGATCTGCCGCATAGCTCCCAAACGGATATAACAGCTCGCTGAAACGGCACGACGCCTCTTTTGTCGGCTGCGGCCGGTGCCCAAACGCCCGCAACGCGACGTTCGCTTCCTTCGGTAGCGACCGCACCAGCGTCTCCACCGCTTCTTTGGCCAGCGCCAGTTTCGTCTTTCCTCCGATCGTCTCCTTCATGCTCCCGCTCGCATCGAGGATCACTTCGATATTGACCTGCGCCCGGTAGGGGATCTTTCCGTATTCCGGATCGTCCTGGAGCGCTGGCATCGCCGGTTTCACGAAATCGACGTACAGCGTCTCCGGTCGCGGAAACGTCTGCCACGCCTCCGCGACGATCGCACTGGCCCCCAATCGTTTTAGCGTCTCTGCTGCTCGATTCAACGCACTTTCGCTGTAAAGAGTACCATAATCATCTAATTTGCTTTTATAATCAAGTGCTCCCATACAGTCAAAACATAGTGGCTTACTATCATACGGCTTCATAATGGGAAAACGAGCCAAAAACGACTGCAATTCTTCCTCGTCCGGCACCCGACCGTCAAACGGACCCGGCGGTATCACCCACAAAAACTCCGGCAAGTTCGCCTCGGGTAGTTTGGGTTCCACCGGATAAAACAGCGGATCGCGCAAAATGCGTTCGATCTCTTCCCGATCGACCGGATGGAGTTCGTTCAACCAGGGATAACGCGCCTCTAGATCGTTTCCGAGCGTTCCTTCGCCCCCCGTCTCCTTACCGGCAGCTTCCCTTTGGTCGCCTTCGACCGTCTCGTTCCCTGCCGCTTCTTCGCCGGTACGATTGTCCTTTGCTCCTTTTTTTTCGTTCGATGCGGTTCCTTGTAATACGGAAGGCGGCGCTTTTGGTTCCTGGAGCTTCAGCATGCTGCAACCGCTGAACAGGACAGCCAAAATCACGCCGACCAGCGCGATACTCAATGGCCGTTTTTTTCGCATGCAGCCTGAATCGGTTCGAATTCTATGCAACATGATCGCTAATCGTCCTCCGTTTTCTTAATCGATTTCCGCTATTAAAAGACATGCGGTCCAAGCGGCGTTGTTTCCCTGCAAAATATGATTATGTAAGGATGGGAGCAGAAATGTCTTCTGCTCCCTATAAGCTTTGGCCAGTTTATTTTTATCCTTTTTTTAGCAGGAAACCAGCGATGTGCGATAAAACGTCGACGACATTATCAAGAAAACCTTTAGTTTCTTTTTGTCCGCTGTCTTGCATCCATTGAAAAATCACAGTAACAACAAATCCAATCACCAGCAACATCGCAATCCACTCGATGGCTTCGGCACCGCGATCTTCTTTGGCACGCTCCTTGAGGCGTTCGACGGCGCTGTACGCTTTTGCCTGCGCTTTCGCGTAGAAAGCGAGCGCCGCATGGTTCACTTTCTCAAGCATGTTCGATCCTCCTTCGTTATTAAGTGTTGATTGCGGACGTCGGTCCGCCGCTTATGCCCCGCGACCGTTGCGACGAGCGACCCGACCGAAAGCATGGTGCGACCGGCGCTTTTAATGAGCGGTCGGTTTTCTTTCATGTCCCACCCCCTTTCAAGTCTGCATTCGTCAAGGTGTACCGGACGTCACCGGAGAGCTAAAAATAGGACCGAGCGTGCGGGCGATGTTCAGGCCGAAGAGGACAACAAAGAGGAACATCGTCGCTGGCACAATGAACAACGTTGTGACAAAGGAGATCTTCGGGGCGGCCTTCGCGGCCGCTTCTTTGGCTTTTTCGCGGCGAATGCGGCGCATCTGCTCAGCATGAAAGGCGAACGTCTCGGAGACGGGGGTGCCCAGACGATGCCCCTGAATGAGCGCCTTGATGAGCGATTGGAACTCGGCGCTTCGGTTGCGCGCGATGAGCGCCCCCCAGACCTGTTCTCGCGGATGGCCCAGCGCCAGACGCTGCAGGAAAAACTCCCATTCCTCTCGCAAAGGTCCGCCGATGCTTTGCGCCACGAGGGCGAGCGCTCGATCGAGCGGGAGGCCGGCTTTGAGGGTGACGCTCATGATGTCGAGAAAGTCGCTGAGCGAACGGGTGATCTCGTCCTGCCGCGCATCGGCGCTCCGTCGCAACCAGTAGATGCTGCCCCCATACCCGGCAAGAGGCAAAAGGACGGGCCACAGCGGCCCAAACGGAAATCCGATGACCATCAGCATTAGGCCGCTCAGAAAGCCAAGAAGTGCCAGCAAAATCTTGAGCCCCTGGAATTGTTCCACCGTCATGCCGAGCGGCTTTCCGGCGTAGAACAAGAGCCGCTGAACGTCTGCGTCGCTGCTGGCAAAATCGATCCGGCTGCCCCATGCGCTGAAGCGCGGTGCGGTACGAAGCAGCGAACGCATCAACCGCTGAAGCCGCGATGGACGCTCTTTCTTGCGCAACGATTCAAAACCGTCGCTCCCGTAAAGGAGCATACCCGCCTGAAGGCGAAGCTTTCTTCGCTCTCTGGCGATACGATCCAGGTCCACCAACGCCCAGGCAAACATGAACCAGGCGGCGAACACGACCCACCCCACGAGCATCGCCTCCTTTCCGTACTGTCGATTCGCCTTTTCCGTCCCTTTCAAACGCGAAAGTCCACCAGTTTGCGCATCATCCAGAAGGCACCGGCCACGGCGATGAGAAACACGATCAGGGTGATGATGCCGAGCGGATGCCCGTAAAGCGGCTCGACAAGATCCGGGTTCAGCATTCCCATGAGGAGAAGCAGGAAAATCGGCGTAATCGAGATGACCGTCGCCGTCATGCGCGGCTCTGCCGTCAATGCGCGAATCTCGGCGTTCAGGGTGACGCGATCTTGCAACGTTTTGGAAAGTTCATCGAGCGACTGGCTGACGTTCCCGCCCGCCTGCTTCTGGATCAGGATCTGGGCAGCAAAGATCCGATAGTCTTCCGTGCCGATGCGCCTTACCAGCCTCTCGATCGCCTCTTCAAAGGGAACCCCCATTTGCAGTTCGCGGTGAACACGGGCAAACTCGGAACGCGTCGGTTCAGGAATATCGTAGAGGGCGAAGCCGAAAGCCTGCGACAGGCTCATCCCGGCGCGCGTCGCGTTGGCGATCAGATTGGCGGCGCTCGGCAATTGCTCGGTGAGCCGCTCGCGTTGGCGGTTCCGCCGAAGATAAAGGAGTCCCGCCGGCGTGGACACCGCCAAGATGACGGCAAAAAGGACGTTCACCGGATAACTGACGTTAAAGAAAAGGTTCAGGAAAATCGAAAGCAAAAGCGCTCCCGTCAGGATAAAGGCGTATAATTCCGCCGGCTTCACCTGAAGCTCCGCCGCCCGCAGCCACCGCTCGATCTGCCGCGACGAATCCCATTGGTCGATGCGATCCATCCACCGTTTGAGCCGGGACGCTCGGGCTCGAACCTTAAAGCCGGGATCTCGCTGAGACTGCCGGAGCAGGTCGCGGCTGTCCAGAGTACCCAGAAGCAGCGAACCCACGCTGACGGCCCCGCCAAAAACGGCCAGGAAAACGACGATGACCGTCTCCATCGTAAAGGGCATCGACCGACACCTCCTTCCGTCCGTTACATGCCCGCTCGCCTTTTAGAGCGTCGTCTCTCTTTCGCGATCCGCATCGAGCAAGCCTTGCGCCGACACATCCGGCGCTTCCCGGGGGATCAGGAGGTCTTCCGGCGGTCGGAGGCCGTAGATCTGAAACTTCTCCAAGATCGCCGCCGGACGATAACCGGTCGCCGTATGATAACCAACCACCCGCCCTTCCTCGTCGATGCCCAATCGCTTATAGACATAAATGGGTTTCACCGTGAACTTTTGCGTCTCCGGGTCGACAAACAGCTCGGCAACGGCGACGACTTTGCGCTGGCCGTCTCTCAAGCGCTCGACTTGCATGATGAGATCGACGGCGGAAGCGATGTACTCGCGGATGATCGCCGGGTTCAGATCGAGCCCGGCCATCATGACCATCCCTTCCACGCGGTTTAGAGCATCCCGCGGCGAATTGGCATGGACGGTGGTGAGCGACCCTTCGTGGCCGGTGTTCATCGCCTGCAGCATGTCGAACGCTTCGGCGCCCCGCACCTCGCCGACGATGATCCGGTCCGGCCGCATACGAAGGGCATTCCGCACAAGCTGACGAATGGGGATCTCTCCCTTGCCCTCGACGTTCGCCGGGCGGGCTTCGAGGCCGACGACGTTGGGGCGGTAAATCTTGAGTTCCGCCGAGTCTTCGATGGTGATGACGCGCTCGCTGTGCGGAATGTGTTGGGCCATGGCGTTGAGAAGCGTCGTCTTGCCGCTTCCCGTCCCGCCGGAGATCAAGATGTTGGTGCGCACATTCACCGCCGCGGCAAGAAACCACTGGATCTGCTCATCAAAGCTCCCGAACCGGCGAAGATCGTCCATGCTGTAAGGTTCCTTGCGGAACTTCCGGATGGACAGAAGCGGACCCCTCAGACTGACCGGCGGGATGACGGCATTCACACGGCTGCCGTCCGGAAGGCGCGCATCGACCATCGGGGAACTTTCGTCGATCCGCCGTCCCACCGGTGAGACGATGCGGTCGATGAGATGGCGCAGGTACCCATCATCGCGAAAGGCCAGCGGCACTTGTTCCAGCTTTCCATGGCGTTCGATAAAAATTTCGTCTTTGCCGTTCACCAGCACCTCGGTAACATCCGGGTCATTCAAGTAAGTTTCCAGCGGGCCGTACCCGACCGTCTCATGGATGATCTGCTGAATCAACAACTCTTGTTCCACCCGCGAAAAGACGACCCGCTCTTCGCTCATAAACTGGACGACCCAGCGGGCAACGGTGCGCCGGCGCTCATCCGCGGGCAACTGCAATAGCGCATTCAAATCCGTTTCCGAGATCAGCCGGTTCTTATAATGATCGATATAGCGGGCCATCACTGCGTCGATGTGTTGGCCAACCTCCCAGCGACGCTGCAGCGTCTTTTGTCGCTGCGGAGGAAGATAACGTTTTTTCATCGGCGTTTGCGCCCTTCCTTTCGTCGATCTGTCTTATGTGTCTACTCTTTTGAATTCAGAGCTTTCTCCAGCCGTGCCAGTTCCTCTTGCTCTCTGGCCTGAGCGGCAATTCGGGAACGGAGGACATCCGGCACCAGGCGTTCGAAAAATCCTTTTCTCCAGCCGGGAGACCGTTCGATGAGGTTGCCGCGGGCGCCGAACGCCAGCTTGCGTCGGGGGCGAAGTCCCAACCGTTCGGCAGCATCGACCGCCCATTGCCGAACATCTCGCGCCACGGCATTCCGCGGCCTTTCATTCGCTCGACGAATCGGTACGCCGTGGAGAATCCGGGCATGCACACGGCGATGATCGTCCCGCACCACCCCATCGATCGGAGTGGAAAGCATTTTTTTAAGATGGCTGACCTTGATCGGGGATGTGGCGTTTTGCTTGTTGATGATAACGCGCATTTTGCTCTCAACATCGATTCCCAGACTCTCGAGATAAAGACGGGCGCGACGAAACGCCCTCAACCCCGGAAGATCCGCCGTGAGAACGTAGATGATCTCATCGCTCAACTGCAACGCGGTATACGAAAGCACATCGATCTCCACCGGCAAGTCTACGACGATGAGCGAATAATATGTCCGAAAAGCACGCAACAGTTGACGGATATCCGCTTCTGTCCAATCGGACACGATTTGATCATCTTTCGGGCTCCCGAAAAGTTCCAGTCCGGAATCTTCCAGGCGGCTCACGACGCTTTTGATGTGGAGCTCGCTTAACTCATGAATGACGGCCTTCAACTCGGTAAACGGTCGGCTTTGCTCGAGCCCCAAAAACTGCTCGACGGCGCCGTACTGGATGTTCAAATCGACCAGAAGCGTTTCCGCGCCGGTTTCGATGCGCATCGTCTGAGCAAAGGTCGCCGCCAGCAACGACCGACCGGCTCCGCCCGAGCCGCTGTAAAAGGAGAGAATGTGCGCGCGCCGCTTTTCTTCCGGCGCGATTTCTTCCCTTCGGACTTTCGCCTGCCTTTCTGCCCAACGGTCAACGACTTTGCCCGTCCGATCTGTAAACTGCCCCGCTTCTTCCGGAAAGATCAGGACGTCCGTCGCGCCCAGACGAAAGGCATCGCGAATAAAGGAGGCCTGTCGTTCCTCTGTAATGAACAAAATCGGTTGGGTCAGCTCCTGACGGAGATACGCCAGCGGTTCCAAACCCAGCTCCGGATCCCAGACATAAATCACGGCCTCCGGCCGCTCCCGCTCAACGTCATTTAGCACATGAAGCATGGTACTTTCGACGATCGTCCACGACCGTTCAGCTGCCTGAGCCTTGATCATGTTTTTGATGTCTTCGGTTCCGGATAGGAGAATGAGGTTCATGCCGCGCCACTCCGTCCAGTTATTTTACTCCTGCTTTTCATCGCCCTGTTTTTCCCGTTCATCCCCAGGCGGCACGAGAGACGTCCCTCTTGTCTTCAACGTTTCGGCCGTCGGCTTCAGCGACGACGCCTTCAGCAGATACGCGTAATCCGAGTAATGCAAGACATGGAGAATTTCGGGGGCCAGCTCGAGCGGGATAGAGATATAAACACGTTTTCCTGGTTTGTTTTCTGGTCCCTCGGTGACATCGGCCACCTCCAAGTCGGTTCGGAAGATGACCGTCTGTGGACTTCCGCCGTCGACTTTCCGGGAAATCAACAGATCCGCCCGATCGAACGGCTTCAAGTAAGGATCGATGTAGACTTTCTCACTGGCATCCACCGGCACGAGGCGTAGACGGGTGTTGTCCAGAAATGAAGCCGGCTTCAACATGCTTTGGGAAATCCATTCTCCTTTGCGAAGCGGAATGAGCGACGTATTTCCCTCAAGTTCCGACAGATCGGTCACGTGTTCTTCCCGCACATATCGCTTCGGAATGCTGATCGTCATCACCATCGTTTTCGTGATCGGCTCTCGGGCTGCAATGTCGGTGGCCGCGACGTAGATCGGAACCAGGCCTCCAAGCTGTTCCGTCGCATCCTGCATCTGCTGATAAACGCGCAGCGCCGCAAAACCCGCAAGCACCAGAGATAAAAGCAGCAGGATTCGTGCCCGGTGCTCGCTCAGAAGCATCCTTATTTCACCTTTCCTCATCCGTTTTGCGTTTTTTTCATCTTCTGGCCTGTCCATCTCTAAAGTTGATTATATAGGGCAAAAAACGGCTGTCAATAGATCATTTAGCCTACTCTGTTAATTTAATAAAATCTTAATAAATAATTAACATTTCCTTAATAATCACCGAGTTAAACGCTTACAATCACCAATTTCAAGCGCTCGATCCATCAATCATCCATAAGTCAATCATCCATTAGTCATAGGAAAAAAGACCCACCAGAAACGCAAACAAAATACGGCGACGGAGCCCTTCACCGGATCAGTAAAAAGGAAAATCAGGCCAGAGTCCATCAGGCTCTTGAAGACGTTGACTTCGGATGGACGCAAAAGAAAATCACTTCCAAACTCTAAAACTCTCCGAAGAAGAGCGCCAACGTGTCGCTATCGCTCAGGCTATGGTCAATGATCCTCTTGTGATTCTAGCCGATGAACCTACCGCTGCCACAGCAACTCCAGGTATATGTAGATGTTTAAAGACGAAAACCAGGAATGCCTGTTGGAAGGTTTAAAAACGATCTTTGAACATAAATGCCAGCACCATCGTAACCGCCATTCTCCGGGATGGAAAGCGAACGCTCACGGATGCCTTCCTTCTGTTCAAACAACATGATGGATTTGAAGCTGCCTTTTGCAATCCGAATGCGGAGCAAATGCAGGCATGAAAGTGGAACAACTTTCATGAGGGACATCTCTTGCAGGAAGTAGCGGAGGCCTACCGGAAGCGCTACGGGTATAATCCGGAAGCCATTCTGGCTGACAAGATCTTCCGCACCCGAGCAAATCTCAAGTACTGCAAGGAACGCGGTATTCGCTTAAGTGGGCCGCCTTTGGGCAGGCCTTCACCGGCTTCCTGAAGTGAGCAGGATCAATTTGAAAAGCAGGATACGAGAGAACCAATCCAAATGCAAATAGCTACTGTCTTTTCTCCAGTGTTTCTTTTGCGGTGATGCTTTATTTCCCGAGTTAACATTCATAAGGGCAGTCGATATCATCTAATCTCATTGGATTAAGATGCTGAACGACGATGCTAAAACCTCCTAGACTCTTCCAATCGCTTCGATTGCCAATGATGTAAAGCCGTTCTTTTGCCCGGCTGACCGCGACATTCAACAGATTTGGTTTTTCAGCGACCCATGCCCGTGCCCTGGAATTAGAAGGGCCGCTGCCGTCGGGGACGAGGATGACGACCGCTGCCTCTTTTCCCAGTGTCGTTAGGTAGACAGCGCCCTTCCTCAAATACGATTGGCCATTCAATCGAGATATCGCAATGATGTGCCGAAAGCCTGTTTAGGTGGTATAATGATCATACAGACAATGCGCGGCGAGGGGACGGTGATGGCGTGACCAAACTGATGGATCTGAAGATCGACTTTGCTTTCAAACAGGTATTTGGGAAAACCGGAAACGAACCGATCCTCCTGGCCTTCCTCAATGCCGCGCTCCAACTGACAAAAGAAAAACGAATTGCATCAGTAGAAATCTTGAATCCCGTCATCCAACGGGAACACATCGAAGACAAAGCGTCCGTGTTGGACATTCATGCTAAAACGGAGCAAGGCGAACACGTCAACATCGAGATTCAACTGGCAAACAAGTTTGACATGAAGAAGCGCACCCTCTATTACTGGTCACGCATCTATGCTGCTCAGATGCAAAAGGGAACGCCTTACATCGATTTGGCCAAAACGATCACGATCAACATTCTCAATTTCCGTTTTCTGAAAGAGACAGATCGTTTTCGTACCACCTTTCATCTATACGAGGATCAGGAGCAGTTTCTGCTAACGGATGTGCTGGAAATTCATTTCATGGAGATCCCGAAGCTGATGGACAGATGGGAGCAACGCGCCGTCAATCCACATGACAATGAGCTGGAGAGATGGTTGTTGCTGCTGGAGGCAGACGATCACGAAGAAATTCGCATAGAATTGGAGGAGATTGCAATGAAAGATCCTGCGTTGAAACAAGCGTTTGAAGAATGGGAAGACCTGAGCCGCGACGAGAAAAAGTGGGCGGAGTATGAATCCCGGCGGAAAGCCATTTTGGATGCGTTGGCTGCAGAGCGGGAAGCGGAAATCAGGCTGCAAAGGGCAGAACAGCAGGCCAGGGAGAAAGGATTGGCAGAAGGACTGGAGAAAGGATTGGCAGAAGGGCTGGAGAAAGGATTGGCAGAAGGTGAGCGGCAAAAGGCAATCAAAATGGCTATGAAGATGCTGGAAAAAGGGAATGATGTTGATGAAATTGCATTTTTCACGGAATTGTCTGTAGAAGAAATTCAAAAACTAAAGCAGCAACTTCACTAACCCTCCTCCGCAACCTTCCACCGCAAGTTCCGCCGGTTCAAAGCCCTCTTACATCGGAGTGGATGGCGCTTGGCTATCGTCCACTGAAGACGGAGGCTCATTTGGGGGCGCTGTGTGCGAATCGTTTGATTGAGTCGGCTGCAGTTCGAGCGGTTTTTCTGGGATCGATCCGGACCATCGTTTGCGTTCAAGATCGACAAGCAGCGACGAATTTTCCGCTATGCGCATAAGAGCTACGGTAGATTCAATGCTCATGCGTGCTAAAATGACTAAAACGATAAAGAGGACAGGGGAAACAATCAACGACAGAGGAAAAAGAGCAAAGAGGAGGATGAGGGAGAAAAGACCGATGACTACCACGGCCAAGCCATAAAAAATGCCCGAGACTTGAGGTGTGATGAAGCGGCGAAACGAAAAATCAAACAGGTTTTTGAAAAAATTTTCGTTCATCTGATGATCGCTCCTTTAGACCCGATTAAAACAGACGCTTTCTTCCGCATACCACTATGCTTTTTTCGTCTGTTTTTGGAATCGTTAATATCTTATCATATATGGTTTATACAGAGCAACAATTTCTTTCTGTGGGCTAATTGCGATATGCCTTATTTGAGATCAGTGACAGAGCATTGAATAAGAAACTTAAGCTGCTATTGAATCGATTGCGCTCCATCATCACGGGAAAAGTCAGAGGTTGCAGCGAATTCGAGCCGTAAAAGGGCAGTCGGAATGCCGTAGCGCCGAACCGCCTCATCCCGAAGCGCGTACGTCTCCGGGAAGAACAAATCCGTATCCAGGTAGAACACGGACGCCTCTGGGTCGATTTTCATCAAGAGGTCCAGGATGACCATGTCTTCCGCGCCGAAGCTGCACACCAACGCGAGGCGCGGAATGCGCTCGAGCGCCGTACGCAAGATTTCCTCCGGGGCGCGTCCCTCAGCGTTTCGGCCAGCGAACGGATTTCCTCCGGATCAAGCACCAGTAAACGGCAAACGCCTGGTTATAGTCGGCGTAAAGTTCCCGACCGACATCAAACGAGACGTTTAAAATCTCTGCGGTCGGAGCGTCACCCTTCCGAGCGTCCGCCGCCTGCTCGGACGCCGAACTTTCCTCCTGAGCCGAGAGGCGGTCGCCCCGACCTTTCTCCCCCGTCCCGGAGGCGTTGTTGCAAGCCGCAAGCCCGGCGAAGGCAAAAGCGATGATCAAGATAAAGAAGGCGAACCCGCGCCTTTCGATCCACGTCCTCATGTTCTTCCCCACACCCTTCTTCTATACTTTTCAACACAAAAGGCCCCTGCTCTGCCGCTCTTGGCGGTACGCCACCTCACGGCAGATGTCAGGGGCCTCTGGTCGTCCAGTCGGCCGATGAAAAAATCAATGCAGAACAATCGGTTATGTTTCACAGTATGGTCAGCGATGGCACTTGGATCCGGTATCGGTATTTTCCCGCTTCATTCCCGCTAAAGCCGCCTTTCCCTTTGCGGCCATTTTTGCGGCCACCGGGAACCGCATCTTCTCCGTCCGGTCGATTTGTACGATTTGACCGTCATGAACCGTAATTTGAACGGTTCCGTACTCCAGGCCTTCAAGCGCCTTTTCGATGCGGTCCAACCAAGCATTGAGAAAACGCGGGCCAATCGTCTCCGACATGATGTTCCCTCCCGATCCTCCTACATTCCGTACAATGGGCTTCAGTAAGGAGCGCCGATCTTAGGCGGTATCACGAAAAAATCCCTCTTCGACAAGAAGAGGGATTTCGCGCCGCAGCCGAAACACCTCTTCTTATCTCTCGGAACGCGAGATACGCATTCCGCAGGAGTTGGCACCATTTCCTGCGCAGCATGCGCCTTCAATGCGGCTTTCGATCCGCCATCAACGACGCAACTTAGCAAGACGGTTGCCGGGCTTCATCGGGCCAGTCCCTCCGCCGCTCTGGATAAGAAGGTTTTCACGAAGATTCAAGGCTTGAGAAGATTCAAGGCTTGAAATGTAAAAGCTTGAACTCATTTTACAAAGCGGATGATCTTCTGTCTAGACTTTTCGATTACTTTTAAACGATCGGCTTCAAGTCCGCCGACCTCATGCCAGACATTCGCCCAGCCACGCTTTCAGATCCTCCGGATCCTCCAAACCGACCGAAATCCGGATGAGTCCCGGCTTGACACCAGCCTTAAGGCGCGCCGGCTCCGATAGCCGGCCGTGTGTCGTCGTCCACGGATGGACGACGAGCGTGCGCACATCACCGACATTCGGCGCTTGGAGAAGGCGGCATTTATCGAGCACGCGGGCGGCGCCTTCCGAGCCCTCCTCCACTTCGATCGTAAGGAGCGTCCCGAACGCGCGGAAGTATCGCTTGGCCCGTTCATGGGAAGGATCCTGGGGAAGGGCCGGACAGCGCACCTTCAAGACCTTCGGATGACCTTGAAGAAACGTCGCCAGTTCCATCGCCGTCCGGCTCGCCCGCTCCACCCGAAGCGGAAGGGTCTCCAACCCCTGGAAAATGAGATACGCATGAAAGGGCGAGAGCGTCATCCCCATCAGCGAAAGGCCGAGCTGCCGCACACGAGCCATATAGGCCTGGGGGCCGAACGTCGACCAGAGGGTCTTTCCTTCCGCATCGGGTGTCGTATAGGGCGCGTACCTTTGCCACAGATCGGTCCTTCGAGCGAGCACGGTGCCGCCCAAAACCGAGCCGTGCCCGGAGGCCCACTTGGTCAGACTTTCCACCACGACGTGTGCGCCGAGGGTCAAGGGCCGGGCGAGCGCACCGACCGCCCCGAAAGTATTGTCGACGATGAACGCAATCCCGTGCGCTTCGGCCAAGGCAGCAATCCCCTCAAAATCAGGGATCGAAAGATCCGGATTGGATAGCGTCTCGACGAAGATCGCCCGCGTACGATCGCTGAGCACCTCGGCCACCGCATCCCTTTCCGCTGGCACGTAGTGCACGTTGATGCCCATGAGTCCGAGAACATGGTTGAAAAGGCCTGTTGTCTGCCCGAACAACCCGGTGGCGGCAATGACCTCATCTCCGGATTGCGCCAAAGCGATGACGGCCGAAAGCGTCGCCGCCTGACCGGAAGCAAAGACGGCCGCATCCGCAGCGCCTTCCAGCGCCGCAAGCCGCTCTTCCAACGCTTGGTTGGTCGGGTTTTGCGCCCGGCTGTACGTATAGCCCTCACCCGTGGCGAAACGCCGCGCTCCCTCTTCAAGAGACGAAAAGGCGAAAGCGGCCGTCGCATAGATCGGCAGACCGACCGCGCCGTACGGATCGTCCGGGAGACCGGAAAGCACCGCCCGCGTGTCATACCGCACGACGTTCACCGCCCCTTTCCTTCGAGCAACATGTATTCATCGCCTCCGCCTCCACCCTCATACTCCTTCATCTGCCTCGACATATACGTCCGCCCTCACGGGGGAATCACATTCTCAAGGGCGCGAAGCCCCATCCCCGACTTCCACGCCGAGCTCTCTTCTCAGCGCTCTGGCCGCTTCGACCATGTTCCGAAGCGCCGCGATCGTCTCCGGCACGTCCCGCGTTTTGAGCCCGCAGTCGGGATTGATCCAGAAGTGCTCCTTCGGAAGAACGCGCAATGCGCGGAGAGCTAGGGACTTCATCTCCCAGGCGTCAGGTACGCGCGGAGAGTGGATGTCATAGACGCCGAGCCCGATCCCTTTGTCATACGTATGGGCTTCAAAGGCCCCGATCAGTTCACCGTGGCTGCGGGACGTCTCGATGGAGATGACATCGGCATCCAGCGCCTTGATCGCCTCGATGATGTCGGAAAACTCGCTGTAACACATATGCGTATGCACCTGCGTCTCTGGCCTGGCGACGGCCGTCACCAGACGAAAAGCCCTGACTGCCCAATCAAGATAATGATCCCACTTGGCGCGCTTTTGCGGAAGTCCTTCGCGAAAAGCAGGTTCATCGACCTGCACCATTTCGATGCCTGCCGCTTCCAGCGCTTGAACTTCTTGCCGCAATGCGCGGGCGATGGAGAAGGCGATTGCCTCCGGCACGACGTCTTCCCGAGCGAACGACCACTGCAGGATCGTTACCGGACCGGTGAGCATCCCCTTCACCGGCTTGGACGTGAGCGACTGGGCGAACGCCGTCTCAGCGACGGTAAGCGGTGCGCGGTAGACGATCTCGCCGTAGATGATCGGGGGCTTCACCGCCCGCGAACCGTACGACTGCACCCAACCGTATTCAGTGAAGGCGAACCCGCCGAGCTTTTCCCCGAAGTATTCGACCATGTCCGTCCGTTCGAATTCCCCGTGGACGAAGACGTCTAGCCCGAGCTCTTCCTGGATGCGGACCCACTCCGCAATCTTCTCCTTGATGAATGTCTGATACGCTTCGTCGTCGAGTTCGCCCTTCCGCCAGCGCGCCCGAGCTTCGCGAACGTCTTTCGTCTGTGGAAAACTGCCGATGGTCGTCGTCGGAAGCAGCGGGAGCTTGAAGCGTTCCTCCTGGACGGTGCGCCGCGCCTCGAACGGCTTGGCCCGCGTCGTCTCTTCCGGCGTCACCGCCTCCGGTGCCGGGAACGGATGAAGCTTAAGGAAGCGGCGCCGCGCCTCGCTCGCCGCTCGATAGGCGGCCTCGGTCTCGGCGTCCGGGGCATCCGCTTTGGCCAGAAGGGCAAGTTCGGCCAGCTTTTCATCGGCAAAAGCGAGGACGTTCTTTAGGTCCGGATCAAGCTCCGTCTCCCGTTCCAGCGTGATCGGTACAAAGAGGAGACTCGCCGAGGGCGAAAGGATCATGCGCTCATATGGAACGACTGTGGAGAGATCGCTAAGAAAATGTGCACGCTCCTCCAAATCCGCCCGCCAGACGTTGCGACCGTTGATCAGGCCCACGCCGAGCACCTTATCCTCCGGAAAACCATGGTGCCTGAGATTGTCCACATTCTCCTTTGCGCCGTGGACAAAATCCAAGCCGATACCGTCGACAGGCAACCGGACCATCTCGGGATACCGATCCAAGGCCTCAAAATACGTCTGCAACATGATTTTCACGTTTCGGCGCGTTTTGGCCAAGGCACCGTACACGTCCCGAAGAAGCGGCACATCTTCCGCCGGAACATCGCCGACAAGAGACGGTTCATCGATTTGAATCCACGTCGCCCCGGCGGCATCCAGCGACCGGATGAGCTCCGCGTATGCCGGAATGAACGCCCGGACGATCCTTTGAAAAGCATCCTCCGAATAGCCCTTGGACAACTTCACGAACGTGTACGGTCCCACGATGACCGTCCGTCCGTCGATGCCGAGCGTTTCCTTGGCCTCGAGATACGCTTTGAGCGGACGGTTGTCGACCACCGCCGGCGCGTGCCCTTCCGCGACGGCGTCCAGCTCCGGGACGATGTAGTGATAGTTCGTGTTGAACCACTTCGTCATCTCGCTCGCCGGCACCTCGTCGCTCCCCCGCGCGATGGCGAAGTACAGCGCCGTCGATAGCGGCCCACCGTCGTATTGAAAGGACGGATGAAAGCGCCGCGGCACCAGGCCGAACGTCGCCGTCATGTCGAGAATGTGGTCATATGCCGTAAAATCACCGACGGGAATCCACGTGATTCCGGCCTTTTGTTGCTTTTTAAGCCGCGCAAGCCGAATGTCAGTGAGTGTCCTCTCCAACTCCTCTTCGGAGATCTTCCCCTGCCAGAAGCGCTCCAAAGCGCGTTTCCACTCACGGCGCTCGCCGAGACGGGGATAACCGAGATTGGCAGTCTGCATCATGATGTGTCACTCCACTCCTTTGTTCATCTCTCTCCCGATTTCATCGATTACGTACCCACCTTGACCACCCGATCTCCGGGATGGTTTCCCTGTGGGCCAACAACGTTTTTCTCCCCCTCCCAGCTAAAACTGCAATCAGATACGGCAAGGGTAAAACAAAAATCCTCTTCCGATTCCGAGTTCGAAGAGGATTCGCTTACACACGATTCGCTCCTCTTATCTCTCAGGACACCGGTCCTGCAGGAATTAGCACCTTTCCATGCCCCCTGCTGAACATTATCTTCAACAGAAAGCAGGCGGTTGCCGGGCTTCATCGGGCCAGTCCCTCTGCCACTCTGGATAAGAAAGCTTACAATTATGAAATTCATCATTATTTTATACGCTCATCATCGTCTTGTCAAGTATTTTTGGCTGAAGAGCCTTTTTCGATGTCTCCTTTTCCCCGAACCATCAGCACGAACCCCATCGGCGTGGCGATTTTGATATGTCCATTATCTGGTTTATCATCCACAGGTTGGGTGGTTCAGGCTATACTGAAGCAGAGTCAGATTCTGGGTTACCTGGCCCAGGAGCTCCACCTTCTACGATCGCGTTCCGTTTAGGACACGCTGCGAACCAAGCTCCTCATGCGTTCTTGCTGCTTCTCTCGCACCCTCCCCAATGCCATCGCCAGCATCACGCATTGTGCAAGTCCGGTTCGCATCTTCACTTTTTTCCATGTCTCGAGGCGAAAGCTCGAATCCAAAGGATACGTCGAGTCTGCTGTTCACTCGTTCCACGGCCGTTCGCTGATCGTACACTTTTTTCCACTTCTAGCTCGCCCGTTCGATTGGCGTAAAGATTCTCCGGTCTTCCGACAACGGAATACGTATCCCCTGCGCTACCGGACACCTAGCCCGACCCTTGCATTCGATCCCGTATGGCCTGGCCGAACAAAGTTTTTTGAGCGTGTAGCGGTCTTTTTCGAAGCCACCATGAACCATTTCCCGTTACTTTCCTGTTTCCGGACAGATGCAGTACACGGTCCCTTTGTAGTCGTAAACCACATTTTCTTTCCCTTCCAGTAGACGCGTTTTATCGGTATCCCTCCACTTGTTACGAATGTCGATCACTGGTCTTATCCCATACTCATCCCATAGCTTCACAATCAGCTTTGTGTCATAAACCGACGATAAGCGGCCAGCGTTTCGGCGCTTTTTAAGATTTACGGTTGTCTTTCCTGCATCTGATCCAGTCGTGCATCTTCTCCTGCAATATCCGATGCAGATGCTTTGGTTACTTTGAATGCGACCGGCAGTTCATAGATGGTATCGACGATCAAGTGAAGATTGTAACCAAACCACTTTACGATTTTTTCAAGTGTTCCGTCTTCACGCACGAAGCGGTATTCTTTTTTGCCATAATCGGCATCGGTCTCCCGGCGTCCGTCCGCGGTCTGATTATTATTCTGCCGCTTTGCGAAAGACGAAATCGCTGTACTGTCGATCGCCAGATGCTTACCGAACTCTGGCAAAATCTCTCGCATCTGCTCAACAAGGCGGTCAAAGATTTTATCTACTTCGTCCGCATGTTTTCCGCATGTTTAACGATTTTCTTTAAAAACGGGTATAAACTCATGCCGGAGGCACTGCCTTACCCTTAAACCCGCACATCTCTCGAAGTTGGCCGTTTTGACCCAGTTCCCTTTGATCTACACAAGCATCTGCCTCCACTATCTCTACTTCTATCGTTCACATTATTCACGAATAGTCAGGCGGACAGTTCCCCTTGCAAACGATCTCTTATATCCTATCTTAGCAGTGACATCCTATAATAGTAATTGTCAGGTAAATTGATATCTTTTACTCGCTGGCTGATATCCCTGTGAGTCTTCCACTCCCGGAAGAAGGTCTGGTATTTTATCCTTTCCCATTTTTATAATAAAGTCATTCAATTCCTTTACACTATCATCAATTGCTTCGTAGGTCTTCCCGTCAAACGTTAAACTACTATCGAATCGATACGTTTTGTCTCCTTCTTTCAAATCTAAAAAATACAAGTATCCGACGCCTTTGCTGTTTGTTTCTCGCAACCTAAGGCTCCTTATCTGTGAGATAATATCTTGAATTGTTTTGGGATCAGTAATTGACATCTTGTTACCATCAGCAAACTGTACATCGATCCTATCCACATTTAAAAGATCACTTTTTATCATGTCGATGAAAGACACAGTATACGCCCCTCCCTCATTATTTTTGTATTGTCACAAGCGGCAATCATTGAAGAGATTAGTAAAAAAACAGCATATAAAAAGACATAGTCTTAAGTTTAAACATTTTGTTGAGCAGCTCGGAATATCATACCGTATCTTTGTAGGAATTGGATTCTCTGGTCAAGTCCATATGTTATGTGTAAAATCCCTTGCTGAAGGAGCGATCGAATAGGCACGACCTTGTTAATGATCACCGATAAGACAAACGGCAGACTCCCGGCACGGAAAGATGTGGATCACCCGCTCTAAAAGGCGTTTCTCTTCGTTCAAGCGTTATATGTCATCGTTGGTCATTAGACGCTTATGGTGTATGACTCAATATACTCAAAGATTGTTACGAAGGAAAGTTGCGATGGAAACCCCTTGTTTTTATGAATTTCCATCACAACACACGCAGAATCGACCGTGCAGGTTATTGCCTCTCCCAATCGTGATGTACGCTTCCTGTGGCTTTTTTAGTTTTGGAGGCTGGGAGGGCGACCGGTTATAAGTCCATCCCCTCCCTCCCGCGTGCTCTATGCAACAGCTCTTGGTGCACTTGGTCGTCTGGTTCCGTCTACTTCTCGGCCTCAATGCACCATGTAATGATTGCCGAACGATTAGTCTTCGTATGAGGATTTAAATCGTTCTCTATCCGTTTTTATCTCATTTTCAAAGGCCTTCTTATATTTTTTGTACTCACTTGATGATGCGATTTCATTGTTGTTCGTTACAGGAAGAACAATGCTTGAATTCGGTCCAGATATTAATAGGCTTCCATCAGGTTGAGCATAAGCTGCAATAATATATAATTTCCCGACTTCAAGAAGTTGGTCATGCTCATACAGAACAATCGATTTTCGATCCTGAGTAATGCCCCCTCTTTTTAGAATTTCTAATTCTGTGTTCTTTTTAAGTTTACCTTTGATATTGTCAATGATTGTAATGGAATACTTCGTGTAAGGATCACTTACTTCCTTTGGACCGTATTTTGTTTCAATAACTACTGGATTTTTATAAATGGTTTCTATTTCAGAATTAACATTCGCTACAAAGACATAATCAGCATCTCCTACAATTTCATTGATGTTTTCTACATTAATACTAAATGAGCCAGCAAGCTTCATGATTGGTAGTTGATTCTTGCCTATAGGACCTCCGGTTTCATTTGAACATGCTCCGATAATGAACGTAATTGCAAGCATAATGAGTATGAAAGGTTTCTTCATAATTAAGACCTCCCCTGATTGTTTAATACGTTAGATAGGCTTCATCATATGAATCTTTATCTGTTTGGGACAAGCGCGTGATGGAAAGTTTTCCTTGTTGCATGATATCCTTGGATCCGAAAGTGTGGTCTAAACCCAGTGCATGGCCAAATTCATGTGTTGTCGTTTTTGTACGCTGATCAGCAGTCATGGTAGCATAGTGGTAATCGTTTAGTTTAATTGAACCGCATGAACACGTTACGGCCATTGTAGTAGATGCTTCATAGAAATCACTGATAAATACATCTTCAATAACCCAAATGCTGTCAGGTCTAATAACCCCAGGTTTGTGTCCATTCCAGAGATCTACGGCATTGTTGACACTTGTTCCGTATTTTGTATTGCTGTCCCAATCAAGATGTTTGCCGCTATCAACGAGATGCCATCCTTGTAGTGCTGCATTCACTACTGAAGATGGAACGATTAAAGCGATCAAAATTGAAATAATACTTACAAATACACTTATTTTTGTACTCAAACTCACTTTACATACTCCTCCCCAATTTTATTGTATTAATGTATTTGCCAATTCAAAATTTCACCATGCGCTCATTTAATTTCCCCCGCTCTAACCTACAGTGACGGAAACGATCATACGGTTTTTTATCTACTTTTGTTTAACGTGTCAAAGTCGGTTTAATATTGACCCTGGATCGACCAGGGCTTCCGCAAGTTGACCGGGATCGTCCAGGGCGACGGCAACGACGTTGCCGGCGGCGCGCTTGAGGTCATCCGGCGATCCTTCGAGCATGATACGACCCTGGTCGAAGATTGCAACCCGGTCGGCCAGTCGGTCCGCCTCATCGAGGTATTGAGTGGTGAGCAGAACCGTCAGCCCTTCTTCCTCGCGCAGGCGCCGTACCTCGTCCCACACCGTCCGCCGCGACACCAGATCGAGGCCGGTCAGGGTTCGTCGAGGAGAAGCACTTTCGGAGCGTGAACCAGGGCGACCGCCAGGTCGAGGCGTCTTCGCATACCGCCGGAGTAGGTTCGAACAGGCCAGTCACCCGCCTCCGTCAGGCCGAAACGCTGCAGCAGTTCTTCTGCCTTCTTTAGGGGATCGGGGACGGCCCACAACCGGGCATGCCATGTGAGGAGTTCGCGCCCCGTCGCCCGCAGGTCAAGGCCGATCTCCTGGTTCGCCACTCCGATCACACGCCGCACGAGCTGGGGTTGGCGCACGACATCATACCCGGCAACGATCGCGGTGCCGGCCGAGGGCCGGGCCAGGGTGGCCAGGATTCGAATCGTCGTAGTCTTTCCCGCGCCGTTCGGGCCGAGGAGACCGAAGACCTGCCCCGGCCGGACGGAGAACGTAAGGGAGCGAAGGGCCTGGACCGCCCGGGTCCCTCGCCTGAACGTCTTGGCAACATCAATGAGCTCGATCCCGCAGGAGGGCAGTGCGGGTCCGGCTGCCCCGCGAGCCACGTGACTTAACGACAAGCGGGCCACACCTCCTCTCAGCGAGAGGCCTACTGAGCGGACTTAGCGGCACTGCAGGAGCAGCTCTGCAGCTGCAGGCGCCCGGCGCAAGGAGCCGCGCGCCACCCGCAGCCCACTGCGGGCCGAGGTCGAAGCCCGACAGGGACCGGTGCTCCACCGTGACCTTCTTGGTGATCCGTATTCTGTGTCAACTCCTTCTTCTTATCCTGCGCGACATGCGCCGGCGATGCGGATTTTGATCCGCCATCAACGACGCATCCACACAAGACGGTTGCCGGGCTTCATCGGGCCAGTCCTTCCGCCGCTCTGGAATAAGAAGTCTTGCCATTCAATTGTCAATGTTTCGATGCTAAGCTCATCTTAACGGCGTTGTACGCATTTGTCAATCGGTTTAAGGCAAAAGCGATATTGTATTTTTACCCGGTTTTTTTATGAACCTTCATGCCGGCTTATCCCCGCATGTGTACCGGTATCCTATCTCTTCATTCTCGACAACAACGTTTCCGTGACACAAGGCCGTCTGTGACGTTCGAGGAGATGAAGACCGACCACCGCCGATGCCTGGACTGACGCATCCGCAACCCGCAGGACGACCCGCTCGACCGGAAGGACAAAATGATCGTCTCCGTTTCCGCAGAGAGACGAACAAATGCTCCGATTCTCCCGCCAAGCGCTCCCCTCGTGCACGCAGACCGGCGGCAAGACTCGACCCGTTCCGGCGACCGGCGCCGAATGGCCGCCCGGATCCCCGGCGGTTTTCACGGCAGGTCGATTTCAAAGCCGAGATCTTCCAGCATCGCGTGGTCGGCTTCGGGCCTTTGCCCTTCCGTCGTCAGATAATCGCCGATAAAAATGGAATTTGCGGCGAAGAGAAGAAGCGGCTGCAACGAGCGGACGTTTTCTTCCCGTCCCCCGGCCACGCGGATTTCCTTCGTCGGGTTGACGAAGCGGAACATGGCCACGACCTTCAGCGCATACAAGGGCGAGACGCGCTCCCGATGGCCGAGGGGCGTTCCCGGAATGGGATGCAGGAAGTTGATCGGAATCGAATCGACGTCCAGCGCCCTGGCGGCGAAGGCCATCTCCACGACGTCCCGGGGCGTCTCCCCCATGCCGATGATGAAGCCCGAGCACGGCGAGATCCCCGCCGCCTTGACTTGTTCGACCGTCGTCACCCGATCCCGGTATGTATGCGTCGTGGCGATCGCCGGGTAGTGCGCTTCGGCCGTATTCAAATTGTGATTGAAACGGTCGACGCCCGCTTCCTTAAGCAGACGGGCTTTCTCCGCGTCCAAGAGGCCCAGCGACGTGCAGACCGTAAGCCCGTACTTCGCCTTGATCTCCCGGATGGCCTCGGAGAGGCGCCGGAGTTCGCCCGGCGTCGGCCCCCGACCGCTGGCGACGATGCAGTACGTCCCCGCGCCGAGCTCCGCCGCGCGCTTCGCCCCGGCGAGGAGGATCTCCTTGTCCACCCAGGGTTTCGTCAAAGTCCAGTAACATTTAGACCGGATAAGGTGTTTAAATCCCCCACTGGTCTTTTCTTCTTCAGTCTGATAGAATGTAGATAACTACATCTTTCGGTCTGAAGAGGAGTTCTGGCATGCCACCACAAACGGAATTGTCATCATTGGTTGTCCGCCCCATTGAACCAGAGGAAGAAACGAGATGGAAACAACTGATGGACAAACACCACTATCTCGGCTTCCGTCAACTTGTCGGGGAATCCATGAAATACGTCGCTGAACTGAACGGGCAGTGGGTCGCCCTACTGGGCTGGGGAACCGCGGCGTTCAAATGTGGTCCCAGAGACGAGTGGATCGGCTGGTCCAGGGAACAACAATGGCGTCGGCTTATCTTTGTCACCAACAATTCGCGATTTCTCATCCTGCCTGGCGTTCGGATTCCGAATTTAGCCTCCAAAATTTTAGCGATGAACCTGAAGCGTTTATCGGCTGATTGGAAGGCGGTGTTTGGACATCCTATTGTGATCGCGGAAACCTTTGTGGAGCATACCCGATTTGCTGGCACCTGCTACCTTGCAGCGGGTTGGATACCGCTTGGACAAACTCGAGGTTTTGGGCGGAATGCGGGCAAGTATTATCATCACGGTTTGTCAAAGACGGTCTACGTCTATCCGCTGCATCGAAAAGCAAGGCAACTGCTCTCCTCTCCTTTTCTGGCACCGGAACTGATCGGAGGGGGAAAACCCATGGTCGATTTGAACAAGGTCAATTTGGAACAAAGCGGCGGCTTATTAGAGCAGTTGAGCCAATTGAAAGATCCGCGCAAACGCCGCGGAATCCGCCATTCCGCCACATCGACATTAGCAGTTGCCGTATGTGCGGTATTATCGGGTGCCCGTAATTTTCTGGCGATCGGTGAGTGGGCCCAAGACTTGCCTCAGGACTTGCTGCGCCGTTTAGGGTGTCGCTTTCATCCTGAAAAACAAATCTATATACCGCCCAGTGAACCGACATTGCGTCGGCACTTGCAAAGCGTAGATGCGGATGAATTTGACCGAATCATAAACGAATGGCTGGCGCAGCAAGCTGATCCGGGAGCGGTTGCGGTAGACGGTAAAACACTCAAGGGCGCCCGTGACAGCGAAGGAAAGCAATTGCATTTGATGTCAGCGATTCTCCACAAGGAAGGCGTTGTCGTCGCCCAAACATCCGTTGATAAGAAAACCAACGAAATTACGAAGTTTAAGACGCTGCTTGACCCGCTTGACCTCAATGGGAAAGTCGTCACCGCCGATGCGATGCATACACAAGTGGAACATGCGAAATATCTCAAAGAGCAGAAAGGGGCGGACTACTTCTTCACCGTCAAAGGGAATCAAGGGACGCTACTGGAGTCCATTGAAAACCTGGACGATGAAGATTTTTCCCCCTGAGTACGTCACGAAAGAAAAAGGTCACGGCCGGATCGAGGTTCGGAAAATCCGGGTCAGCACCGCGCTCAATGACTACGTGACATTCCCTTATGTAGCACAAGTGTGCCGAATCGAGCGTATGACGTACAAATTAGATGGCGAACTGCTTCGACAGGAAGTCGCTTACGGCATCACCAGCATACCGCCAGAGAAAGCAGATGAAAAACGGCTATTGAGTTTAAATCGTGGGCACTGGTGTATCGAAAACCGGTTGCATTGGGTCCGAGATGTCACCTTTGATGAAGACCGGTCGCAAATACGCACAGGGCAAGGTCCCCGTGCTATGGCTACGCTTCGCAATTTAGCGATCAGCTTGTTTCGACTGCACAACATGAATAACATCGCTCAAGCACTCCGTTCGTTTGGCCGAAATCCGGAAAGAGCGCTTCAGTTAGTGGGACTGTAAACGATCCTGTAAAGCATCATGATTTTCAACA
>PEBX01000040.1 GCA_003050645.1 Candidatus Carbonibacillus altaicus | reverse complement strand
CATCAAAGACGAGATCTGGTGTTATTCCTGCCTCTAGCGCCTGCACAAGTCCTCCGTCAAAGGTGGTGAGCCCGCGTTCGCGCGCTCTTTTTAGACCATCTGATTCTGGATCAATCCCGATCATCCAAACTGCTTCTAAATAGGGACTCCGCGCGAGTTTGTACATCAGATCGGTCCCGATATTGCCGGAGCCGATAATTGCAACTTTTAGTTTTTCAGACATGTTGCATCCTCCTTCAATCATGAAAGTTTTCTGATAGCGATGATCTGTCTTTCCTGTCAATGCGTTCGCCCAGTGAGCGCTATCAATGGGTCCCGCTCCTGTCTCACTCATTGCATCACGTCATTGCATCACGTCATTGCATCTTGTCAATGCGTATCGTCAATACATCTCGTCACTGCGCTCGTCAATGCATCTCGTCATTACATCTTGTCAATGCGTATCGTCAATACATCTCGTCACTGCGCTCGTCAATGCATCTCGTCAATGCATCTTGTGCATCTATCGCGTTCATGTGCCCCATTCATCACGCGCATCATGCAAAGCAATCATACACAAGTCATAGCCCTACCGTATGTTCCCGATTACAGACCATTTCCTATCAAACCCATGTCGCCACTCACGTGTGACACCTTTTTTATAACACTCGCTCATTTTTTAATATGCTTTACACAGATTTGCGAAAAGTGACAGACATCTTCGGGTGATAACCGAGTTCTTTAGATATATCTTTTGCCGTCTCCAAAACCAGACGCGCCATACGCTCTTTATCCCTCGTAAAGCGTACGGTCGGTACGGACACACTGATTCCGGCCACATTTTTACCGGTATAGTCGAAGATGGGCGCAGCGACACACGAAAGTCCAATAAAAGACTCTTCCCGGTCGTAGGAAAGCATGGTTTTACGAATCTCGGTTAATTCGGCTATGAGCGATTCTGCGCGCTGATGCGTGTGTTCGGTGAGCGGCGGCAACGCAGCAGGAATAGATGCATCTTTTTTCTGAAAAGCGAGAAGGGACTTACCGATGGCTGTAGCATGGGCAGGATAACGAAGGCCGAGCCGGGTAATGAGCGGAATGGCGGATTTGCCTTCGACTTTTTCCAAATAGATGACATCCATACCATCCAGAACTCCAAGGTGCACCACTTCCCCTAACGTATCGGCAAGCTTCTGTAAATAAGGGATGGCAACCTTACGGACATCCAGTTGAGCAAGAAAGTGTCCGGCAAGCTCAAAGGCACGCCACCCTAAACGATAGCGGCGACTTTCAAGCTGTAAAAGAAAGCCTGACTCCGCAAGCGTCTTCATGAGCGTTTGTACGGTGGAACGGGGATACCCCAGATGTTCGGCAAGTTCTCGGACACCCCATTCGCTGTTTTCTGCCGTGAATTGAGACAAGATATACAAGCCCTTGGCTAACGATGATGGTTTTGAAAAGTTCATCACCTACCCTCCCCACGCTCTTATGTCTATCTACGCTCGGACGTCTGCAGACTTTCTTAAAAAAAGAGTAACACAGCATTGCACATCTGAACAAGACAATTGTCCGATTATACAGGACAACAGACAGAATGTGTACAAAAAATCGTTCCTGATGAAGTTCGTGTTTCTTCAGGAACGATAATAACGCTTAAGCGATGAAGCGAACAAGACAAATGTCGATACGTTTGTGGTAACCCCTTCGATATTTTATCTTTGATTTTCATCGAGAAAAGCAAGGGATCCGAGGAATATCATGAACATCGCACAAACGGTCGTCTTCACTCGGCGGCATTCACCCTGGTCGCATGTAGGTGCGAAGAAGACGCGTTGCCTACTTGTCGTAAATAAAGCATAAAGTTATCAAAGGCACGTTGTTTTTGCGTGCGCATCATGCGTTCCATGGCGTCCGGATCGTTTTTTCTCAGGGCCTCCAGCATCGCCCAGTGTTCTTCTTGGGAAGTCGCCATAAAATCAGGGGAATGAGTAAAAAACCAGCGTGAACGCGCCGATTTATCCCAGACCGCGGTAACGATACGATTCAGTTCTTGCCACGGGGACTGGTCATATATCGTGCGGTGAAATTCATAATTCAGCCGACTAAACGTATGGGAATCATAAGCTTTGAGCGCTTCATCCAGCTGCTTCAGGATCGCTTCGAGGCGTGTGATCGTTTCATCATCCACATGCCCAACCGCTGATTTGGCCAAAATCGGTTCCAGCGCCAAGCGGATGGCGTATAGCTCTTCCATCTCTTCCAGTCGAATGGGGGCAACGCGTGCGCCGACATACGGTTTGCTCTCAATCCATCCTTCCGCTTCCAGACGGCGGATCGCTTCCCGGACGGGCATGGGGCTCACACCCAGATCACGGGAGATCTGATCGACGATGATCCGCTCGCCTGGAGCGATTTCATTGGATAGTATTTTTTCTTTTAGTCGATCATACACAAATTCGGCGCGTGTCGTAGGTATCGAAGTCATCTTTTTCCTCCTGCTCTCATTTTCACTAATGATATTATATCATATCACAGCGCAGGAGGCGACATATCAATAAAAAATTATGGGAATACCATCCTAAGTGTATCTTTTCTTTAATTTTGTTATTATTGAATTTGTGACGCTTGACGACAGACTTATTTTTTATTTTTACTTATTGACAATGGATTGTTTCTGTTCCTCGGGTTTTTTGAGCAGACCGTACCTTCCGTAAAAATACGTTAAAGCATCGCCGTCATGATATTGATAAGACGTAATCTCACCCAGCACAAGCACATGATCCCCACCATCATACGTCTTCCACGGCCGACACAAGAAGATCGCGAGCGCCTCTTTAAAGTGCGGTGGTTCGGACGCCGAGGTCCAAGGAACATGTACATCCTGGTCTAACTTCCGACCGGCAAACAGATCCGAAAGATGCCTCTGATCATCCCGCAAAATATTCACGGCAAAAGGACCGTGAGGGAGATGGTCTAAGGCACGAATACGCCGGTCGACGGAGATGAGTAAAAGAGGTGGTTCGAGAGATACGGAAGTAAAAGAATTGGCTGTAAAACCGCGCGGTCCGTCGGACGTGCTGTACGTCACGACCGTTATTCCGGTTGCAAATCGACCGAAAGCATACCGAAGATCACGAGCATCTATTTTGACATCCACGTCAAACTCTCCCTTCAACCGTTTCTTTAATGGCTTGAGTTACCCCCACCTGATGGGTCTCATCTGTTTGTTCATCCACGATCCGTCGACTTTCTTCTTCGAATGCTTTGCTACTTTCCCGTCCCCGTTTGGCCATCGTCTTCCCGCCGACTGCCCAGTGACTTTTCGGCAATTCATAAAGCGCGATCCGAATACTTTCCAGTGGAGCACCGATCGAGCGGTGAACTGCAAGCGTCACCTCTTCGATCAACGCTTCTTTTTGCTCCTCCGTTCTTCCTTCTAGAAGGGTAATCTGTATAAGCGGCAACTCTATTACCCCCTTTCTTTTTTTGTTTATTCGCTCACTTTTATCCGTACACTTCCCAAATGGTCGATCACGCCTTCGATCACATCACCCGCTTCGACGGCAAATGCTTCCGTAATACCGCCGGTGAGCACAATTTGCCCAGGCTTAAGCGTCTCCCCACGATATTGGTGAAGCTGGCGAACAAGCGAAGCGAGCGCAGTAAGCGGATGACCGAGCACATTGGCAGGTGTACCCACCGCTTGAAGTGTACCGTTGATCCAAAGCTGGGCACCAAAATGTAAAAGAGACGCTTTCATGTCATCCAGACGGGCAAAATGACTTCCCAGCACATAATAAGCGGCCGAGGTGTTATCGGCAATGACATCTGGTAACGTAAAACGAAAATCTTGATAACGACTATCAATGATTTCCAGAGCAACCGTCGTATAAGCAATCTTTTTGGCAAGCGCTTCCGGTGTGAGATCATCTTCCGGTGTGATGCTATCCCCCAGAACAAAGGCGACTTCCAGCTCCACACGGGGGTGAATGAGCTTCTTTTTCTTAAGTGAGGCACCATCTTCTAGTAACGTTTCAGCCGTCAAGACACCGAAAACGGGGGATGATACTTGCATCTGTTTCATCTTCTGCGGACTAGTGAGTCCCATTTTGTAACCGGCAAGACGCATCCCTTTCTTGATTTTCTCATCGATAAGAAAAGCCTGAACACGATACGCCTGTTCGATATCGAACGCGTACCGTTCGGTTAAGCGGGGTATGGCCTCGACGTTCGTTTCTGCCGCAAGGAGTATCTGACTCATCGTCACAAGGTCGTGTTCCGTCACCATTCGGCATCCTCACCTGCTTCTCTTAAATATGCATGCATGCTACCGGACGATCCTGTATGATAAACATTTAAGCCATTTAAAATGCCAAACGGAGCGTTTCCCAGCCTTCAAACACGACCTCAAACATATCCCCGGGTCGTGCATCCACAGCCGCCGTGAGCGCACCCGATAAAATCACTTCCCCGGCTTCTAAAGCAATATCAAAACGCCCTAAAAAGTTAGCCAGCCAAGTCACCGCATATAGGGGGTGCCCCAAAGCTGCGGCGCCGACACCGGTGTGTATCAACTCGCCGTTTTTATAAAGGCTCATCCCCATCCGGGAAAGGTCGCGCTCTGAGACGAGATGGTGCGTCTCACCTAACAGAAACAGCCCCGATGACGCGTTATCCGCTACCGTATCTGCCAGCTTAATCTTCCAATCTTTAATCCGGCTGTCCACAACCTCGATCGAAGGGATAACAGCTTCCACAGCATTTAAGACATCAACATAATTTAAACCCGGTCCGATCAACCGCTTTTTTAAAATAAAGGCAAGCTCTCCTTCGACTTTTGGTTGAAAGAGTTTGCCCCAGTCGGCTTTTTCACCTATTTTTAGGCGCATATCATCCAGTAGATGGCCGTAATCCGGCTGATCCACGCCGAGCATGGTTTGCATGGCTCTGGAGGTGAGACCTATTTTTTTGCCGACAATCCGCGCCCCTTTTTCTAATTTGCGCTCGATATTGAGAAGCTGAATCCGATAAGCATCATCGATCGTGAGATCCGGTACGTCCTCGGTCAGAGGGCGGATTGCTTGTTTATTCATTTCTCCCTCATACAATTGCTCAGCCAGCCGATTGAGATTTTCCATTTTTTGACCTCCCTAAGCACCCAAGGCACATGACGACGCACTTATGATGACATAACACAAAATCCTTGAAACAACGATAACTTCGATGAAAACCACCTACGTAACAACCTTTGTCGAGATCATTCAGTCGTAATACAGGCCTATTCAGCTAACTACTAAATACTAACCAGCCATTCGAGCTCTGACCCATCAACTGACCAGCCATCCGAGCAAGGAAACGTTGGTTTAAAACGTTGGTTTACCTGAAGACACGGATGATATGAACATTACGACAATCATTACAATTTCACCGTAACGTTGGTCAGCTCCGAGTAAAACTCTACACTATGCATGCCGCCCTCACGGCCGATCCCACTTTGCTTCATACCGCCAAACGGCGTTCTGAGATCGCGCAGGAACCACGTATTAATCCAGACCATTCCGACTTCGAGTTTTTGCGCCACGCGGTGCGCCCGTTTTAAGTTACTCGTCCAGACCGATGCGCTCAGCCCGTACTCGACATCGTTGGCTCGTTCAATCACTTCCTCTTCGGTATCAAAAGGAAGCACAGTGACGACCGGACCAAATACTTCCTCCTTCACTACCCGACACTGCTCCGCGACTTCTACAACGATGGTCGGTTCGAGATAATAACCGCGTGTCATATGCTCAGGCTCATTTCCACCGAGCACGATCCGGCCCTCGGCCCGAGCAATATCGATATAGCCTTTGACCCGCTCCAGATGTTCTTTGCTGATAAGCGCGCCAACATTTGTTTTCGGATCAAACGGATCGCCTACAACCAGCTCTTTCGTACGTTTAATGAGCCGATCGAGAAATGTTTCATAAATGGGGCGTTCGACATAAATGCGTGAGCCGGCCAGACAAACTTCACCTTGATTGGAAAAGCTGGACTGTATCGTCGTCTCAATGACCTCATCCAGATCGGCATCGGCAAAAATGATGTTTGGGTTTTTCCCACCGAGTTCAAAAGACAGGCGTTTCAAATTGCGAGATGCAGCTGCCATAATCGTCCGGCCGGTCGTCGTCTCCCCGGTAAACGAAATAGCGTTGACCCCGGGGTGCTCGGCGATAAACGCGCCAGCGGAATTCGGTCCGAAGCCGTGCACGACGTTCACCACACCGTCGGGAATGCCGGCATCGCGGATCACTTCGGCGAGAAGCGTTGCCGTCATCGGTGTAAGTTCAGCCGGTTTGGCTACGACAGTATTCCCCATCGCCAGCGCCGGCGCCATCTTCCAGGTGAGGAGTAGCAAGGGGAGATTCCAAGGATTAATCAAGCCGACGACGCCCACCGGACGACGAATAGCATAGTGTAGCTGTGTTTGATCCATCTGGTAGGCTTCCGTACCGACTGAGTGGAGATAATCCGCAAAAAAATGGAAATTATACGCAGCACGCGGTATATCGAGCTGTTTCGAGAGGCTGAGCGGTTTCCCTGTATCGAGCGTTTCCAATCGTGCAAATTCGTCCAGACGCTCTAAAATCAAATCACCGACTTTTCGCACCAGTTGAATGCGTTCGCGAATGGACATCTTTCCCCAGGGCCCCTGAAGTGCCTTCCGCGCTGCCTTTACGGCGCGATCCACGTCTTCTTTGGATGCCTCTTCAACCCAGCCTAGTTCTTCTTCGGTCGCCGGATTAATATTTTTAAAACGTTTTCCCGATGAAGATTCGACAAATTCTCCGTTGATAAAAAGTCGTGCATGAAACGTCTCTCCCATGTGTCAACTCTCCTTTTACAGTTACAATTCGTCGTCCTGTAGATAAACAGGTTTTTCATATTTGATCATATTGTATATCAAAAATATCAATGGTGCAAGCACTATGTCAGACACATAGCTGTTCACGCCCCCTTCGCCTTACACTTCACGCGCACCCATCATCTTATATTTCATGCTCTCAACGCCTTACACTTATTATGTGACTGATTCAAAAAAGAAGCAAAATTGGCCCGCTTCCGGGCCATGTTAGGTTGGTGGTAAGTTTATTGCTCTTTTTTCTGGTTCAAATTCGGCACCGAAGGTAATAACAGAAACTAAGCGTGTCAGGTTAATAATATTTTTAGCGATCTCAAGTCGTTACGCCAGTGAAACCAGCGAGCCATTCTTCGCGATGGTTAAAGTAGAAAATACCAGTTGCCAACTGATCGACCGTCCACTTGACGACAGGCATATCTGGGTACGCGATATAGCCACCGGTAAACACTTCATTACGATTGCCAGACGGATCAAAGTAATAGATCGTCTGTCCCCGCGTGATGCCATGACGCTCAATACCGACGTCAACGGGAACATTGTTCTTGGTAAAGACATCCCCCGCCTTGCGGAGTTCGGTAAATTCATCGAGCCAGAAAGCAAAGTGATGCAAACCCTCGTCTTTCCCTGGGATGATGGCGATATCATGGGGTGTGTTGCTGCGGAAAAGCCATGCGGAAATCGGAAAATCTGAATCCGGTTTCTCCACGACCATCTCACTCATGTAAAAGTTTAATGCTTTCATTAAGAATTCAATGGTCTCGTGCGGCCGTTCAGCAGTAATGAGAAGGTGATCGATGCGCGGCGCACCGACTCCGAGCAGTCCTTCCGGCCAGGGTGCTGGGTTAACCTGCGGCAAAGCCTTACCTTTATAATCGATTTCCACAAAAAGCTCCATCGTATGGCCGGACGGCAAACGGAAACGTACGCCTTCACCAACTTTATGGTTTTCTCCTTTGGAAAAACGCGTCACCGATGCCCCATACTGCATAAGCTGCTTTTCTAGCTGTGCTAAATCATCGTAGGTATGCACTTTAAACGCCATTTTTTCAAGACCGGCTTTGTCAGCTTGTTTTAAAACCACAGAGTGATGGTCGTATTCATCCCAACCTTTCAAATATAATGTGTTCTCCGTCCGATCCGTTGCTTCCAATCCCATCACTTCAACATAGTGCTTACGGGCTGCCTCCAGATCCGTCACCCGCGAGACTACATATCCCAAACGCATAATGCCTTCTCCCATAATTGTTCCTCCTTTAATAATATTTTAGATCATATTGACTTCATATGATTCACAATCTTTTATGAAGCACATCTCATTTACGGCGCCACCGTAAAAAAGGATTTTCCTGTGGCAAGAGCCAGATGACCATATCCGATAATACATAAGATTGACACATTAAGATATATCCGTGTTCACGTTCATCATCTTTTAAAGCACCTTTGGAGTACGTCGATTTGTGATCAATTGACCCCTTAACGAGACTCGCTTTACAGTAACCGCAACCACCGCTACGGCAGCCAGGAAATGCACCCCGACCATCCCTGCCATAATAATGATCGCGCAACCCTTTTAGAAGCTGTGCACCGTGCGGAATTCGGATCGTGACACCATCTGGTTCGATGCGCACTTCATAATCTTCGTGTCGTACTTCATTTTGATGCGTATCGTTCTCTTGTCGTACATCTTCGGATAGGACCACTTCAGTATGAGACGAACAAGTCTTATTCGATGGTGCAGGATTCATAACATGCACCTCTTTCTACGTGTGACATTACCTGAGATCACTAATGCATTGTGGCAACGCGCTAAGCATCGATGCCTTACTCCCTAAGTTTTATTGAGCATTTCTTCTACATTTTAAGCATCCATCTCTTCCAGAACTTGAAGAGCAGCTTTGCAAATCTGTTCATCTTGTTCTTCTGTCCCACCGCTCACGCCGATCGCGCCGATCATCTCGCCCTTATAACGAATGGGGAATCCTCCCCCGAAGATGACGAGGTCGGGTGTATGCGGCAGTCCGTGTAAAAGACGCGGATGATCTTTGATCATGTCATACCACGCAGATGTCTCCAAGCCAAATGCTGCAGCGGTATACGCTTTTCGTTGGGCAATGCCACTGGATAAAAGCGGTGCGCCATCCATCCTGTAAAAAGCCTTAAGCTGTGCCGAGGCATCGACAATGGCGACGTTGACAGTCGCGCCAATAGTTTCGGCCTCCAGTACGGCTCGTTCTAAGAGCGTTTGGGCTAGCTTGAGCGAAATATGCTTGACAGGTACATAATGATCCATGCCATCCCCCCTTTCACAGGTAAGTTGCACGTTTTGATACGGTAGTGTATTCTTTCAAGTTCATTCTCCTGTCACAGGTCTTATGCGTGACAGGATGTAATTTTTAAAAGAGAATTAATTTAGCGGCGAATGGCACTCACATCATCAGGATTGATGAGATCCGGTACGGTCCACCCGGTAAGATCGTATTCAGATAGAGCCTGATCGGCAAAGTCTTTAAATTTATCCGCATCCCCCGTGGCAAGTGCAGTAAAGAGCACTTCCATGCGAATATTTTCGTGATTACCGGCGTAGTTCCGTTCGTACAGTTCATGGCGTCCACCAAATTCACTGCCGATCGCGTCCCAGAGCATTTTTAAAAGCTTCACCCGCGCTTCACTATCATAGCCGTTGGTACCGCGCACATATTTGTCGAGCAGGGGACGTATCTCAGGATTAAGCATGTCGTACGCACTCGATGGTAAGTAGATGAGCGCGCTGGCTAGATCTTTTTCGATCAAATCTTTGATCTTCGGATAAGCTTCGGTCGCAAAGACGCGGTAGGCCAGCCCGGCCGAAAGATTCGGTAAGACATACTCACCCACCCACGGTTCCGGATTACGCACCTGTGCTTCAGATAACGACCAGAACAGGTGTCGCCAGGCGAGGATTTCCCCGAGACGTGCTTGAACACCGCGGAAATCCTTAACCCCTGTCGCTTCCGTCGCTTTGAGGACGAGCCCGCTAATGAAGTCAAGTTTTACCGCAAGGCGCGTCAAACCATGGAGGGTAAAGCGGTGAATAAAACCGGAAAGCGGGAAAAACGTATTCACTTTTTCAATATCGCCATAGACAAACACGTTTTCCCAAGGTACCAGCACATTATCGAAGACGAGAATGGCATCGTTTTCATCCAGTCGCGACGATAACGGATAATCAAAGGGGGAACCTGAGGTTGCAGCAACGAATTCATAGGACTGACGGCTGATGAGTTTAACACCGGGGGCGTTCATAGGAACCGTAAAAATTAACGCGAATTTTTTGTCTTTAATGGGGATCGGTCCGTAATGGCCGATAAAATTCATATGAGTTAGCGCTGAACCAGTCGCCACCACTTTTGCCCCGGAGACCACCACGCCCGCGTCCGTCTCTTTTTCCACGTGCATAAATACATCGCCCAATTCTTCGACAGAACGATTGCGGTCAACGGGCGGGTTTACGATGGCATGGTTCCAGAAAATCAGTCGTTCCTGCGTATTCTTGTACCAGCGCTTGGCGTTTTCCTGATAAGGATTATAAAAGTCGCTATTGGGACCGAGGGTTCCCACAAACGCCGCTTTATAATCCGGGGCCCGTCCTAACCAACCGTAGACAACGCGCTGAAGTTCAGCAATCGTATCTCTCCCACGGATGAGATCTTCGGCCGATTTGGGACCGATAAAATAGGGATGGGTCCAACCACCGCTTCCCGTATCGGTCGGCACGGTCCATTTCCAGTTTTCCGGCCCACCCTTCGCTGCGTCTTCTTTGTGCAGCTCATGGATGCGATCATACCATCTGGCAAACATACGCGCTGCATTGCGATATGCCGGGTGCGTGGTAACGTCTTTAATTTTTTCCCCGTAAATGTACACCTCCCGTCCATCGCGCAAACTTTCCAAGTACTCTTCGCCTGTAAACGGTTGCACTTTCGCCGACTGCTCGACAGCCATCCATATGCCTCCTTTTTATTCACCCAATTTTACTTCATCCGTATAATGGGTGAATAACGTCTTTTCTCAAAATTTATTTTATCAAATATCTGATACATAGTCAATTCGATTTTTACTAGAGATGAATGTAATTTTTACTTGTTTATTTTTGGGCACGACCCCGTCGAAATTTTGCTTTCGGATACGTCCGCATGAATAGACTGTGATCTAGACGATGTTATGCCATGTCTCGTTTCGTTTGTATAAAATCTTTTACGGTTCACTTATACGGTTCATCCCACGTCCACCATTCTTCTAACGGTACATCCGGGTTGTAGACCATCTCCGCAGGAAAAGCCGCTTCAAAGGGAACATACTTAAAGTGCCAGTTCATATCACGGGTCAGGTCGTAATACGCTGCACGGTCCAATTTCGGCATCGTCTAAACCCCTTTCTTTTTTAAGATTGTGTTAACCGCTTTCATCTTCCTCAACGTCAATAACGCTCATGATACCAATGAGTTACTCGTCACCGGTAACGCGCACTGTCTTTTACAATCCTTTAATTCGTATTGACATTCACCCCTTTTGCAACTAGCAGTTGATTTTAATTATTCAGTATATATCTGGTTGTCGAAAGTATCTTATCAAATATAAGATTAAATGTCAACTATTTTATCGATTTTTTCGGCTGTCTGTAATAATTACCCTATTATAACGCAAGAGAGCCATATCACCTTAAAACAGCCAAAAATCATTAAAATAGCGGCCCTGTATGGCCGCTACTGGAAGATGTATTTGAAACAAGCAATACTCGTCCAAATCCCCTGTCTGCGAATGATTTTTGTTCTATGTTGATTTTATCTTGCCTCACGCACCTCTTTTTTTTGTGGGTCTTTTTGACCGAAGTATACGAGTGCCCAGCCGATGAGCGTCGCCAGTGCGCCGATCCACATGACGGATTGCATACCGGCAGTGACTGCAGAAGGTATGACGAGACCATTGCTTACACGTTCATAGATGAGGACGACGAGCGCCACACCCAGCACCCGACCGAAGTTACGCACCGTGGCAATGATCCCTCCGGTAAGACCGGTCTGTTCTTTGGGCACGCTATTTAAAATGGCGACGTTGTTCGGCGCTTGAAAGAGGCCCATACCGGTTCCAAACAATGCCAGTCCCACGATCATGACGCTTAAGCCGACAAGCCCTGAGAAGGGCAAGAGCGGTGTCCCAGCGAGAGCCATCAACACGAGCGAAAGAAACGTCACACATAAGCCGACCAGCGCCGGGCGCCTTGTCCCGACGCGTTCGCTCCACACCCCCGCCAGGGGTGCCACAATGATCATAGCAAGGGCCTGCACCATCATAAGGAGTCCGACCACATCCGGTGTATAGCCATAGACAAACTCCAGATAAAAAGGGAGCGTTATTTGCGGCACCGCGAGCAACATATACGACAAAAGCCCGACGCTGTTACCGATGGAAAACGTACGGATGCGGAAAAGCGAAAGATGAATGAGCGGATCTTTGTGACGAAGGCTTCGATGAATGTAGAGATACCAGAAGATCACGGTCAAAATGGTTAAAATGACATCTTGCAACGATGAAAGTGATCCTGGTAAAAAAGAAGGTTTACCCAGAGAGCTGATAAACAGCATAAGAAGCGAGATGGCCACAAAAAAATACGTCGCACCCAGATAATCGACGGCCGGTTGAGGGCCCTGCCGGCGCCCTCCTTTCAGCAAGATGAGCGCCCCCACAAAGGAAATAACACTAAAAGGGACATTCAGCCAAAAAATCGCCGGCCATCCAGCATAACGTATGAGAACGCCGCCAAGCGAGGGACCGACGATCGTACCGATCGCCACCACACTCCCGATCATGCCCAACGGGCGACCGCGCCGCTCGGGTGGAAAGTGATCAGCCACGATCGACATCACGTTACCTTGTATGAGCGCGCTGCCGATCCCTTGCAGCATCCTATATGCGATTAGAGCATTCAGAGATTGTGCTGTCGCGGCCAGGGATGAAAAAAGTCCAAACAAAAGCACACCGGCAATGAAAAACTTTTTTCGACCGTATATATCAGAAAGCTTTCCAACCAGCGGCAAAATTCCTGTGATTATAAGGAGATATCCCGTGAGTACCCACTGGAGCGTATCGATCGAAGTGTCGAATGCTTTTTTAAGCGTAGGGAGCGCAATATTGATAGCACTCATATCGACGTTGACCATAAACGTACCAATGGTCACAAAAGAAAACACCCACCACGGAAACTGTGGATGCTCCATCATCCGTTCACGCAAACGCGTTATCCATGTTGTCGGCATCATTAAAAATCCTTTCTCTCTCAAATCCATTCTCCGCCTTCATCAAGCCACTTCCAGTAAATCTCAAACATGATACATCCTAGGGCAGTCCATTCGGAATATCCGCCCATTCAAATCTTCTCCTCCATCATTCAGGAAAAACATCGCTTGATAAATAACGTTCCCCGGTATCTGCCGTCATACTCACGACGAGTTTCCCCGGTCCCAGTTCTTCAGCCAGACGCAGTGCTAAAAAGACGGCTGCGCCGGAGGAAGGGCCGACCAGAATGCCTTCTTCGCGAGCCAGACGGCGCGTCGTCGTATACGCATCATCATCATCGATTTGATAAATCACATCATAAATAGAAGTATTGAGGATGCTGGGAATAAAACCGGGACTCGTTCCGACGAGCTTATGCGGTCCCGGCTTTCCTCCGGACAAGACCGGGGATCCTTTCGGTTCCACGACAGCAATTTTAAGATGCGGATAACGTTTTTTTAATACTTCTCCCGTTCCTGTAATCGTTCCTCCGGTTCCTGCGGTGCTCACAAAACCATCGAGCACCCGTTTCAAACGCTCGACCTGAGCGATAATCTCAGGACCCGTTCCCTGTCGGTGTGCTTCCGGATTAGCCGGGTTGTCAAATTGCATCGGAATAAAACTATCGGGAATCGTACGTGCCAGCTCCTCTGCTTTTTTAATGGCACCTGGCATTTTTAGGGCGGCCGGAGTGAGCACGACTTCGGCGCCATACGCTTTGAGCAACTTGATCCGCTCAATCGTACTGTTATCCGGCATGACGAGGATCAGGCGATAGCCTTTGGCCGCCGCGTTCATGGCGAGACCAATTCCGGTATTGCCGGAAGTCGGTTCGATAATCGTACTTTTACCGGGGACGATTTTCCCCTCGCGCTCGGCCCGCTCAATCATAAAAAAGGCAGCACGGTCTTTGACGCTCCCGCTCGGATTAAAGTACTCCAGCTTGACGTACACATCCGCTGCCTTTTTCGGGACGATTCGATTCAAACGAACGAGCGGTGTTCCCCCGATCAGTTCATAAATATGCTCCACGACGCGCGCCATTATCGATCATCCTCAATCATTTTTTCGGTCCGAATATCGGCCATCGTCCACTCGCCCATGCCGACATTTTCCGGATCGATCTTTTCAAAATGAGCCATCATGGGATTAGGACCTTTACCTAGGATTTCCACCATTATATCTGTTACGCGGCGAATCATCTCAGGCTTTTGTTCGACCGCGGCGTCTTCATGCGCTACTTTCATATTGAAAAAAGGCATCGATATCCCTCCAAGTCTTTTGTTGTTTAAAATAAATATAAATCCTATGTTCTGGCAGTAGGCAGACATACATTGTACTGAGATATGTTTTCATTATAAAGTAGAAACAAAGACTGGGCAAGAGAAGATGAAAAACAAAACAAGATCAACGACATATTGACGTTAACGTAAACGTATGTTATCTTAATCTTAGCATGCAACGCGCTCGTTATTTTTATAAAAAAATGAATAATGGATAAGGAGGCAACGCCATGCAAGCCATCTCCTATGCTTACGGTCAAAATCATTTTTTACTCGATCCCGATCTTCCGGTCCTCCTCGATCATTATCTTCCGTCCTGGCGCGAAAACTTAAACGACCTACGTGACTTTGGAATGCTGATGGGGACAGAAGCCTATGAAACGCTGTATCACATCGATCACGACGCCCCTCCTGTACTCGTCATGCATGACCTGGACGGGAACCGCATCGATCGTGTACGCCTTTCACCGGCACAAAATGCGCTGATGAAAAAAGTGGCGTTTATCAACCGCCCGCCTTATGCAGGAAAGTCCTGGCACTTGCATTACGCATACGGTTATTTACTGGCTGATACCGGGCTTTACTGCATTGTGACAATCACCAACCAGACTGCCTATGCCATCTACAAATATGCCCCGGAACACAAGTCCTACCTCGAACCCCTTTTATCTGGAGAGGCTTACGGTGCGACTTGGATGACAGAATCACAGGGAGGTAGCGATCTGGGAGCGAATACAACAAGCGCGGTTTTCGATGAACATTCCGGTATCTGGCACCTCACCGGCGATAAATATTTTGCAAGCGGCGCCGGACTGACCGATGTAGCTATCACTACCGCCCGGCCGCAAGGAGCACCGGATGGTCCGAAGGGTCTGGCGCTCTTCCTCCTACCTCGTCTGAATCAAGACGGTTTAAACTATCATGTTCGGCGCCTGAAAGATAAAAGTGCCACGCGCGCCGTCCCTTCCGGTGAAGTCGAGCTCTCCAGCAGCGAGGCTTACATGATCGGACGAGCTGAAGAAGGCATTTATTACACGCTGGAGAACTTAACGGTCTCCCGCCTCGCCAATTCGATCGGCGCCATGGGCGTTGCCAAAAAAGCGCATCTGGAAGTACTGGAAAGAGTGAAAAGACGCCGAGCCTTTGGTAAGGCGCTCGTCGATCAACCGCTGATTCGTAACGATCTAACCGATCTCGCGGTGCGCATGGCAGGCGGACTTGCTCTTACGTTTTATGCAATCGAACAATTCGACCGGGCTTGGAAAGAGCGGCCGCCTTATTCCGACGCTTATCATTACGCGCGTTTTTTTAGCCACATCGCCAAAAATAAAACGGCCGAACACAGTGCGGAGATCACGCGTATGGGCATGGAACTGTTTGGCGGGTTGGGTTTTCTAGAAGAGTACGCCGTTGCCCGCTGGCACCGGGAAGCGCTCATCACCCCGATATGGGAAGGGCCGAGTAATATCCAAGCGCTGGACTGGCTGGAGACGATCCACAAAAAAGCGGCGCACAAACCGTATCTTGAACAAATCGAGACCATTTTGAGCGCCTTCGATACGCCAGAAAGCAGACTTGCCTGGCAGACGATCCAAGACACGTTTGTCGAGCTCAACCGGTCGTCTTCGCTCGATGAAGCGATCTGGCAGGCAAAATACGCTTTAAACCGCATCGCCGATGCCACCCAGGTCGCCCTTTTATACGACCTCTCTCGCACCGGTGGAGAGCGGTATCAGAAGTTGGCGGCACTATACGCCCGGCGTTTTCTATCCGGTAAGACTTACCCGTACTGGGCTGTAAACGATGCCGACATCTATCTCGCTTCCGACACTCATCATGTTTGAAGCCATCTTAAATGCTTGAGGGCTTAAGTATATAAGTATATATGTAAAGTTTATATATAGCTGATTAACTCTAAGAAGGGGCCAAACTTTATAACACACCACAACCATACTCATCACTTTACAGTCATAGCAAAAATATGTTCGGCGTTTACACGCATACGGATCTAATGTGTTATGTATATGTTATGTATGTGTTATGTATGTAATATAGTTATTTTTTGCACTTTTATATTTATACAAATACAAGGAGGTGTACGGTCGCGCCCAACCAGCGTCGACCTTTACATGCGGCAACTCGTCATTCACGAAATTCTTCAGGACGCAGCGCAACTTTTCCCAAAGCGCGAAATCGTAAGCGGTGACGTACGGCTGACCTATGCCGACATGTACGAGCGCGTTTTAAGACTCGCCAATCGTTTAGATCAGATGGGTGTCAAACCGGGAACCGTCGTGGGCGTTCTCGATGTGAATACGCACCGTTATTTAGAACTGCATTATGCTCTCTCTATGCTGGGGGCTATCCTTCATACGATTAACTTCCGTCTTCCCCCGCAAGATATTATTTACACGGTACAGCACGCCAAAGACGAATGGATATGGATAAGTGAGCCGTTTGCCAAGCTCCACGCGTCGATTCGGCCTTATGTAAAGCATCTGGTCTGGCTTGCAGATGAAACAGAAGTTGCTAATGGTACACTGAAAGAGTTTTACCAGGAAAAAGATCTCATCTATGAAACTTTAATTCATGATGGGCAAGCCCTGTTACCGGAAACAGTAGAAACGATCACCGAACAATCACCGTACTCTATTTTTTACACTACCGGTACGACCGGCAAACCGAAAGGTATACGCTACCGTCACCGGGATATGGTCCTTTCGCCTCTTCAAATTTTGCATCATCTTTCCTTACATCCGGGCGGTGCACACATCGATCGTCGAGATACGTTTATGCCGCTTATACCCTTTTTTCACATTCATGCTTGGGGGACCGCCGTCTTCGTTCCCTACCTCGGGGCTAAGCTCGTACTACCCGGGAAAAGCACGCCGGCCGAGCAACTTGCATTGATTCGCAAGGAAGAGGTAAGCTGGAGCAACATGGTCCCCACGCAGCTCAGCATGCTCTTAGATCTTCTTGCACCCGGCGAGACGCTTTCGCTAAAAGTGTTGACCGGCGGGAGCCCTTTATCCAAAGGGCTGGCTCGCCGGAGTGCAGAACGCGGTATCCAGTTTAGTCTTATTTACGGGGGTTCCGATCAGCTGGGGACCGGTATATCGGTGATTCCGGAGCATATGGCACTGAATGATCCGGATGCCTTAGAGATTTTGGCAACCCGAACGCGCCCGCTACCTATGGTCAACATTGAAATGAGAAGCAAAGAAGGTCATCTTGTGCCTTGGGATGGCCAAACAATCGGTGAAATATGGGTGTCATCTCCCTGGCTTCCAGACGGTTACCTTAATCAGCCGGATGAGAGCGCTTATTTTTACCGAGATGGACGATTTAGAAGTGGCGATCTGGGCGTGCGCTATCCAGACGGTTCCATTTATGTCGTGGATCGCGAACGCGATGCCGTGAAAAGCGGCGGTGAATGGATCCCGACTGGTGTGTTGGAAAGCATTCTTTCGGAACATCCCGGTGTTAAAGCGGCCGTCGTCTTAGCTCGACCTGATGAAAAGTGGGGTGAAAGGCCACTCGCCATCATCGTTCCCGTCTCGTCCGACCCACGTAACCCAAATGATCAACAAGACCTGGAAAAAACACTGCGCGCGTACTTAAAGGCGCTCACCGAGCAAGGAAGGCTGTCATCGTACTGGGTCCCCGACACCTTCGTCTTTCTGGAAGAACTGCCGACGACAAGCGCAGGAAAGATTCACAAAACAGCACTTCGACAACAACTCGGGCTCTCATAAGCCCGAGTTGTTGTCGGTTATCTGGGAGATCATGATGCCCATACCCTCACTTTAGGCGCGGACGATTGCTTCAACATCGCGTTCCGTAACGCGTGCCGTCTGCACATTATCCGAATAAGGCATGTCGTGTGTGATAATGGTTGACTCTAAGGTCACGAGCGGTTAAACCTTCGTGCATTGACCGAAAGTAAAAACCGTATTAAACTATTTTTATCAAAACGTTATACTGTTTAAAAATAATGTTATAACCGGAGCCTTCTTAAGCAAAATCCTCTCAAGTAAGGACGAAGGAAGGAAAGTATAGTTACACCATTTAAAAGGAGTCGTGCCCATGACCTCTGAGAACCCACCGAGAACGTATGCGCTCGGAAAAGATGTGTTCATGATAGACGTGCATGATCTTCATATGCCGTATCGGACGGGCGTGTATGTCCTGCCTCAAGCAGGTGTGCTCATCGATGTCGGACCATCGAGCGGTATCCAGTATCTCTTAGAGGGGTTGA
>PEBX01000039.1 GCA_003050645.1 Candidatus Carbonibacillus altaicus | reverse complement strand
CAGTCTGTTTTCCGTAAGGGAAGCAGGCTTTTTTGTGCTTGGCGATAGCGTTTTGGAGGAGCGGTTTGGTAACTTCCGGGTGCTTCGTGTATGATAAGTAAAGCAATGTAAGGAGCGCAAAGCAAGATAAAGCAAGCTAAAAGTAAAATAAAATCGAGAAAATCGAGCAACATGAAGCAATAAAAAGAACAGCATGAAGCAGCAAGAAGCAACATGAAGCAGCAGGAAGCAACACGAAACAGCAAGAAGCAATAAAAAGAACAACATGAGGTTCGAGGAGGTGGGGGCGTGGCAGAGGATGTTTTGACGTTAACATGCACCGTACCGAGCAAGGAGGCGATGACGGAACTGGGTAGGCGCCTTGCAGCGGTTTTAAAACCCGGAGATCTGCTTCTCCTGTACGGGGCGCTAGGTGCCGGGAAGACGACGTTCGTTCAAGGTCTGGCCCATGGTCTGGGTATCGAAGACACGGTCGTTTCCCCGACATTTGTCCTGATTCAGACGTATCACGGCCGTGTGACCCTCCATCATATGGATCTTTATCGCCTGCCTCCCGGGGAAGATCTCGGATTTCAGGAATACGTAGACGATGGGGCCGTCGTCGCTGTGGAATGGCCGGAGTCGGCGGAGGACTTTTGGCCTGTAGAACGGATGGTGCTAAGCATTGACTACGGATGCGATCTCGACGATCGGGATGCCTCAACAGACGATATTCCAACGCACGATGTCTATCACCCCAATGTTCAGCTAGATGATGCCCACCACCCCAAGGTTCTCGCGCACGATGTCCACCATCACGATGTTTTTACCGACACGAACAACCATCCCGGCTCGTCCATCAGACGTTTGAGTCTCTCACTCGTAGGCAAGCGTTATATCGAACGGCGGGCGGAATTTGAAAAAATACTGAAGGAGGTATGTGATGCGCATTCTCGCCCTTGATGCTACGCATGAGACTTTTTCCGTTGCACTCATAGAAGACCATGTCCTCATGGCAGAGATGACGCTGCGTTTGCCCAAACAAGTTTCCACCGAGCTTGTTCCCGTCATTCATATGCTTTTAAACAAACTCGAGTGGTCTCTGGAAAGTTTAACGTTGATCGCCGCCGCTGCCGGACCGGGTTCGTATACCGGCATTCGCCTGGCGGTAACGACAGCCAAGGCGCTCGCCTATGGTGCCCGCCTGCCGCTTGTCGGCATCTCTTCCCTTAAACTTCTGGCTCAGGCGCTTCCACCCCTTCCATATCCCGTCTATCTCGTGCCCTTGATCGACGCACGCGGAGAACGCACTTACGGCGGCGTGTACTACTGGCGGCAGGAAGGAGGAAGCTGGCGCTTAAAGACGGTCGTAGCCGATCGGGTACAATCGGTCGAGGCGTGGGTGGATACGCTTCAAGCCTTACCTCCGCTCCCCGGTTTGGCTCCCGAATCGGTAGATTTCCGTTCTACGTATATCCTGATCGGTGATCCGCGTGTTCCTTACCGCGACGCGTGGCAAGAACGGTTAGGCACAAGCGCGTACTTGATCGAAGGTGTTTATGCCTCGTCCCGTGCCGCGCATCTCACGCATCTTGCACTGGAAGCATGGGAAGACGGTGCGTTCGCCGACCCTTTTTTCGTACCGTTTTATATCCAGAAAAGCGCACCGGAGAAAAAATTGGAGCAAAAGTGATGATATGTTTCGAAACGTTGCGTGAGAGTGCTTAATAAGACCGATCGCTTGAGATCCGGATGCGGTCCGGTTGCCGCAGATTCAAGAAGAGGACGGAAGGAGTACGTACGGTTCGATGATAGAAAGCGCGTCCACCCACGATGCATCGATTCGCATTCGACCGATGGAAGAAAAAGATGTTAACGCTGTGTCTGCGTTGGATCGTCTGGTTTTTACCCTTCCCTGGTCGTATGAATCGTTCATGCATGAACTCAAACATAATCCGTTGGCCCGGTACTATGTCCTCGATGCTGGAGGGTCCGTGATCGGGTATGCTGGCATGTGGCTTGTGTTCGATGAAGCGCATGTCACCAATATAGCGGTACATCCGGAAAAGCGCGGGCGTGGCTGGGGTGAGAAGCTGCTTCGCCATCTGATGGCGGTAGCGAGAGACTGCGGTGCTAGCAAAATGAGCCTAGAAGTGCGCGTGTCGAACACGATAGCGCTTAGGCTGTATAAAAAGCTCGGGTTTACGATATGCGGGCGGCGGAAGGGGTATTACCAGGATAACGGTGAAGATGCCTATGTTATGTGGGCACCGCTCAATGATGAAGGGGCGGTACATGACGGGTGCGAGGAAGTGGAATAGATTTGAGTGCTTTGAAACTGTGAAGAAGGGGGGCTTTGCCTATGGCGCGCACGATATTAGCGATCGAGACGAGCTGCGATGATACGGCGGCGGCGGTCGTCGAAGATGGGACGCGAGTTTTATCCAGCGTGCGTAAGTCACAGATCGCGCGGCATGCGGTCTTTGGCGGGGTCGTACCGGAGATCGCTTCCCGCGAACATGTCTCGATGATCATCCCCGTGGTCGATACGGCCTTACGTAAGGCCGGCGTCGCATCGCGGGAACTTAATGCCGTGGCGGTGACGTATGCACCGGGGCTCATCGGCTCGCTTTTAGTCGGGGTGATGTTTGCCAAAGGGCTCGCGCTGGCGTTGAACCTTCCGCTCATCGCCGTCCATCATCTGGCCGGACACATTTACGCCAATCAGCTCGTTCGTCCGCTCGCGTTTCCTGCTGTCGCGCTCGTTGTCTCCGGTGGACATACCGAACTCGTGGCCGTACGCGGTCATGGTGTCTTTGAGGTACTGGGCCGCACGCTCGATGATGCTGTAGGGGAAGCCTACGATAAAGTCGGACGTCTGCTCGATCTTCCGTATCCGGCCGGGCCGCACATCGATCGTCTGGCTCAGAGCGGGATACCGCGTTTTGATTTTCCCCGGGCCAGAACGGAGAGCCCTTTGATGATGAGTTTTAGCGGACTCAAAACACATGTGATGCATTTTGTACAAAAATACCGCCGGGATTACCCGGGCCAATCGCTGCCCGTTCAGGACATCGCCGCCAGTTTTCAGAGCAGTGTCGTCGACGTTCTTGTGGACAGAACGACGCGTGCGCTCGGCGCAGTCGGTGCGCGGCAGCTTCTGCTCGCCGGAGGGGTCGCTGCGAACAGTGCGCTGCGCCGGGCGCTTGCAGTAAGAGCCAAAGAGCTAGGTGTGGATTTCGTCGTGCCACCTGTAGAATACTGCACGGACAATGCAGCGATGATTGCTGCCTACGCCGATGTGCTGTACCAGGCTGGACGTTTTGCTGATCTTTCATTTTCTCCGCATGCGACACTCGATCTGACTCAAGTCTCGCTCTAGCCCTAAAATGTTTCGACTTAACAAAGAGAACGGTTCATGAGAACGGTGACAGGATGGGAAAGTTATCCACAAGGGTGCTGTGGATCATGTGGATATGTTCCTGTGAAAACTGGGGAAACGATGGCTCTTCCGCGTATGTAAAGGGGATGAGCCTGTGGAAAAAAGGATTGTATGGTTGGCTCTTTGCTTTCTTTTGTGGATGGCACCGGTTAATGCGTTTGCCGATGAGCACGCTGTCTCTAATCATTGGCTCATCATCGCCGTAGAGGATCTTTCCTTTGCAGAGCTCCGCCGACTGGCCGATGAAAGTGAAAACTGGAGGGAGCTTTTTGAGCAAAGTGCGCTCGCGTCGATGTCTCTTAGAACACTCGTCGGGCGTGAACGGGAAGCTCTCAACTGGACGATCGCCGGCGGCATGCGCAATGCCGGCATAGAAAAAGTCCACTTTGAATTTGAATGGGAGGCTTGGGATGACGTCGGTTCGGAGTACAGTGCACGCCGTGCTTGCCTTTCGTCAGGGCGTCCACGTCTCGACGTTGTAACGCTGGGCGACGTTCTGATGCAAACCGGTCATACCGCGGCCTGGGTCCCTCTGGATGAAGCGGTGTTCCTGCCGGCGCTGTGGCTTATGAGTAGCACGCGGTGTCTCCGCGTGTACGATGCGCGCGCAGCCTATGAAGAGCCGTCCGACGATGTCCTCCTCCTCACCGTTAAAGCGCAGACGGAGACGTGGCAGAAGTTGGCGGAGGCACTCCCCGACCGTATCGAACGGGCGAGGCAAGCCGGTCGTGAGGTCATGCTTTTAGGCACGACCCCGGTCACCGGCGAAGGTCATGCTGTGCCGCTTCTCTGGTGGAGATCGTCGCCTGGCGCGGGGGAAGGGGGGTATCTTACTTCACCCACGACACGCTGGCCGGGCATCGTCGCCGCCGTTGATCTTTTGCCGACATGGCTCGCCTCTTATCAGGCAGTAAGCGTCTGGGAGAAGCTTGCCGAACACGATGCTCACCCGCCTTACTTAGAAGGGGCACCGATCGAAGAAGTCCCGGTCGAAGCCGATTCTCGGCTCGCGCTCATAGAACATCTTTTTATTTTGCATCGTCTGCGTCCAGCAGTTTTAAACGGCTACTTAAAAGTGACGACGTTCGCCCTCGTGCTCTCCGCCGTGCATAGACTCTTACCCCGGCCGTATCGTATGACCCTTTTGTCTTATGTCCTGCGCTTTCTCGCCGTTTATGCTCTCATCGGTCCCGTTGCCCTTCTTTTCCTAGGGGCGCTTTGGGGCGCAGGGGTTTTACCGCCTGATCGGTGGAGCACGCCGGCACCTTATACCGGCTTTATTTTGATGAGCGCGCTTGTATTCTTTTTGCTCTGGCTCAGGCTGGGCACGCATCGAGTTTTTATCGTGTACAGCTTCACACTTGCCCTCTTACTCATCGGTAACGAGCTACAAGGCGGAAGCTGGGTGCGTTACAGTGTCTTTGGGTACGACCCGTTTATCGGGGCCCGGTATTATGGTCTCGGGAATGAGCTGATGGGACTGGTAAGCGGACTCGGTATGCTCATCATCGGTATGCTCAAAAACATGCACGCGCATCCCTTGGCCCCTTTCACGCTATATGGGATGATCTTTGTGTATCTGGCAGCACCATTTTTAGGGAGCAATTTTGGCGGCACGCTCGCTTGGCTCATGCTTTTGCCGTATGCACGTGTTACCCCGGAGAGACTTCACGGACTATCAACCCGACATTTTTCCCGGCGCCCGCTCACCCTTTTTGGCAGTATGCTCGCTCTTTTCAGCATCATGCTCGCCCTCCTGACCCTTTTCATCCTCTGGCACCACGGGTTACAAACGGAACCGACCCATCTGACGCGCCTCATGGATCGCCTTTTTGCACACGGGCTCTCTCCCCTGTGGGAGATTGCGTTCCGTAAGTGGCAGATGAACTGGAAGCTTGTGCAATATTCGACGTATTCTACGGTTTTTCTAGTCAGCTTTTTGATCAGCATCGCCTATCGCGTATGGCTTCTATGGCGTAAAAAGGTGCGTCATACTGTCTTCGACGGGGTGCTCGGAGTCAGTCTGGTCAATTTTTTCGTCAACGATTCCGGCGTAGTCGCAGCGGCGATGGGCCTTTTGTTTTTTGCATTTCCCCTTCTTGTGTGCTGGGAGATGCAAGACATGCGTGAGTGCAGCAGAACACGTCTGTAGGAATGAATGCTTAAGGAGAAAGGTTTTTCGCTGAAACTATCGACGAAATACGCATGCTAAGAGATGCACAGATGCACAATCTTTAAAACACGGGGAGAAACGCCATGCAACATCCACCATCAAAGGGAGGCGCGCATCGATGGAAACGGACGAGGCACGCGCCTTGAAAAAAGCACTTCGTCAGGAGATGCTTACAAAAAGGCGGACGCATCTTGCTGAGCGCGCGCAGCGCTCGAAGCGTATTGTCGAACACGTGTTAAACAGTAACGTATGGCAGGTGGCGCATACGGTCGCCATGTTTTATCCGATGGAGGAAGAAGTCGATCTCGGGCCTCTTCTCACGTTGGCCGGAGATGAAAAAACAGGGAAAATCGTGCTGCTTCCGAAAATGAATAGGAAAGATGCGCCGCTCGATTTTTATCCCTACGGGGCGCACACCGTCTTTAAGCAGCACCGTTTTGGACCGCTGGAACCCCAGCCCCTATCTACGGATATCCCCTTTCCGCTGGAGGAAGTCGACCTCGTGCTCATCCCGCTCCTCGCCTTCGACTGCCGAGGGACGCGCCTTGGCTACGGCGGCGGTTATTATGATCGCACATTACCGTTCATGAAACGGTCATTTCGCCTCGGCGTGGCCTTCCATTATCAGCTTCTTTCCGATTTGCCAAAAGCCCCCTGGGACATCTCTTTGCACGCCGTGGTGACGGACGAGGGGCTGTTTGAGATTCCGTGTTAAATTCGTTACAATTAAGAACGGGATGCAAGCAGGAGATAACAGGGGGCGAATGGACACATTGTGGCGAGTAGGAATCATCTGGTGCAGCGATCGCGGCGCACGCGGAGAACGAGAAGATCTCAGCAGAAGTATTATTACTGAGATTGTGGCCAAACATTTTGGAGGAGAGGTCATCGACTACCGCGTCGTCCCCGATGAAATCGAGACGATTAAAGAGACGATGATCGAAATGATCGAACGAAAAGAGGTCGATCTCATCATTACGACTGGGGGGACGGGTCTTTCTCCCAGGGATGTCACGCCGGAAGCGACACTGCAGATCGTCGATCGCGTGATTCCCGGCTTTGCCGAAGAGATGCGCCGTCGGGCCTCCCAGGTATCGGCCAATGAGCTTTTTACCCGCGCTGTGATCGGCACGCGTAAGGCGACGCTCATCATCAATCTGCCGGGAGCACCGCGTTCGGCAGAAATATGTTTAAGTGCGATCGTCGATTTTATTGAACCAGCGCTAGAACTCCTTGTCGGCAAACAAAAGCGGTCGATGTAAAAAATTCTTTGTCGGGAGACTTGCATTTTGCGGATGAACCGATTATCATAAATAGTGGTGTTAGCACTCGTTTGAGGTGAGTGCTAACGAAACTGATGAAGGAGGGAAAACACATGTTACGTCCTCTCGGTGATCGGGTCATCATTGAACCCGCGTCTAAAGAAGAAAAGACTGCAAGCGGTATTGTGCTGCCGGATACGGCTAAGGAAAAACCGCAGGAAGGTCGTGTGGTGGCGGTCGGGCAAGGGCGTATGGAAGAGGGTAAGCGCGTCCCACTCGACGTGAAAGAAGGTGACCGCGTTATCTTTTCTAAATACGCTGGCACCGAAGTCAAATACGATGAGAAAGAATACTTGATCTTGCGGGAATCGGATATTCTCGCCATCATCGAGTAAGCATACTTAACCCGTTCGGTACAGTTTGGTACTGTTCGGTACAAGGCAGAAGAAATCACAACTTATAAAGGAGGGTTTTTCCGTGGCCAAAGATATTCGATTTGGAGAAGACGCACGCCGTGCCATGCTCCGCGGTGTCGACGCACTGGCGAATGCGGTAAAAGTGACGCTCGGACCCAAAGGGCGCAACGTCGTTTTGGAGAAAAAATACGGCTCGCCACTCATTACCAATGACGGTGTGACGATTGCCAAAGAAGTTGAACTGAAGGATCCGTATGAAAACATGGGCGCGCAACTCGTCAAAGAAGTTGCCACCAAGACCAACGACGTCGCCGGTGACGGGACGACGACAGCGACCGTGCTGGCCCAGGCTATGATTCGCGAGGGGCTTAAAAACGTCACCGCCGGTGCCAACCCGATGGTCATTCGTCGCGGTATTGAAAAAGCAGTGGCAAAAGCTGTAGAAGAAATTAAGAAAATCGCCAAACCGGTCGAAGGCAAATCATCCATTACCCAGGTTGCTGCGATTTCGGCAAACGACGAAGAAATCGGTAAACTCATCGCTGAAGCGATGGAAAAGGTCGGAAACGACGGCGTCATCACCGTCGAAGAGTCCAAAGGTTTTCAGACCGAACTCGACGTCGTGGAAGGGATGCAGTTTGACCGCGGTTATGTCTCTCCGTATATGGTGACCAACACCGACCGGATGGAGGCTGAACTCGAAAACCCGTATATCCTCATCACCGATAAGAAAATCTCCAGCATTCAGGACATCCTGCCGCTCTTAGAAAAAGTCGTGCAGCAAGGCCGTCAGCTCCTCATCATCGCTGAAGATGTGGAAGGCGAAGCGCTGGCGACGCTCGTTGTGAACAAGCTCCGCGGCACCTTTACCGCTGTCGCCGTGAAAGCGCCAGGCTTCGGTGATCGCCGCAAAGCGATGCTGGAAGATATCGCCATCTTAACCGGTGGTCAGGTCATCACCGAAGATCTCGGTCTTGAACTTAAATCGGCGCGTATCGATCAGCTCGGTCGTGCGGCCCGCGTCGTCGTCACTAAGGAAAACACGACGATCGTGGAAGGAGCGGGTGATAAAGCGAACATCAATGCACGCATTAAGTCGATTCGTCAGCAGATCGATGAGACGACTTCCGAATTCGATAAAGAAAAGCTGCAAGAACGTTTGGCTAAACTCGCTGGCGGTGTCGCCGTGATCAAAGTCGGTGCAGCCACCGAAACCGAGCTCAAGGAAAAGAAACTGCGCATCGAAGATGCTCTAAACGCGACGCGTGCTGCCGTCGAAGAAGGGATCGTCGCCGGGGGTGGAACGGCGTACATCAACGTCTTAAACGCGCTCTCCGAACTGAATGCAGAAGGTGACGAGCAGACTGGTGTCAACATCGTGCTGCGCGCCCTCGAAGAACCGGTGCGGCTGATTGCCGAAAACGCTGGTGAAGAAGGCTCCGTCATCGTACAGCGTTTGAAAAGCGAAGCCCCGAACGTCGGCTTTAACGCGGCGACTGGCGAATGGGTAGACATGTTCAGCGCGGGTATTGTCGACCCAGCCAAGGTCACCCGTTCTGCGCTGCAAAATGCTGCGTCGGTTGCGATGATGTTCCTCACCACGGAAGCTGCCATTACCGAAATTCCGGAAAAAGAACCGCCGATGCCGAACCCCGGCATGGGTGGCATGGATATGATGTAATGAAGATATAACAAAAAAGACCCTCTCGGTCGGCACGGGAGGGTCTTTTTTTAGTCAGATCAGAGCTCATACGAGAGCAAAGCTTTTTGATCAGGCCAGAGCTTTCTGTACAGCATCGACGAGCGCTTGCTCGACCCGTTCCGAGAGCACCTGCAACTTTTCATCGGCGACGTGTTGCATAAGCACGGTCGGCCTGGTGATACCGACGTGGGTTTTGCCGTCGGATTCATAGACGACGATTTTACAGGGGAGGAAGTAGCCAGCGTGTAGGTTGGTGGCAAGTGCTTCGCTCGCCTCGTGCGGGTTGCATACTTCCAGGACGCGGTACGCTCCACCTTCATAGGCGACACCTTTTTGTTGTAAGATGCCGGGGATGTCCATTTGCCAGAGGATACCGAACTTTTTCTCCTTCAGTGCACCTTCCAGCATCTGAATCGTCTCATCAACGGATTTGGATGTATCCAGTGTACGATGAAATGCACTCATGCATATACGCCGCTCGACAGACCGGTGCGGCGTCTCCACCTCCTTCTGATTGTTTGTTAAGATAGGTCAAAGCGGTGCTTGTGGGTTTCTACAATGTGGGTTTTTACAAACAAGAAGGACAGGGGATGCCAACAGCTGCAAAACAGTATCCCCTATACCTACTATGGTATCTTACTTTTGGCTAAAAGTCCAATATCTAACCTAAGATATCCACCCATATTTTAATGGCGGTGGAAAGAATGAGGACAGCTAGAATACCTTGCAGAACTTTGGTGTGTACCTTGCCGCTTAAACGGGCACCGAGTGGCGCAGCGAGCACGCTCGCCACAACCATGATAAGGGATTCCCAAAACAGCACCTGACCGGTCACGATTTTTCCAACCGTCGCTCCGATGGAGGAGATAAAGGTGACGGCAAGCGAGGTAGCGATCGTCATGCGCGTCGGGATTTTCAAAACGACGAGCATGACTGGGACGAGAATAAAGGCACCTGCTGCACCGACGATCCCGGAGGCCAGCCCTACAAGAAACGCGGAAAGACTGGCGAGCACTTTATTGTAGCGGACTTCGTGTAGCGGGATATCATCCAGGCCGCGCTTGGGGACAAACATCATCCCTGCGGCAATGGAGGCGAGCACGGCATAGACAAAATTAATATCGTCATTGGACAAAAACTTACTCCCATAAGCGCCACCAAAGCTGCCGATGATAATGCTTACACCCATCAGCCCGATCAAGGGCCAGTTCAGGACGTCTGATTTGCGGAGAGCAAAGACGGCCGAGAGTGTTGCAAAAAAAACCTGCACGGCACTTATCCCGGATACTTCCTGTGCAGAATACAGTCCCACACCTAAAAGGGGCGGGATATAAAGGAGCAGCGGGTACTTAATGATTGATCCGCCAATACCCACCAGACCCGAGATGAACGAGCCGATAAAACCGATTGCAAACAATGTTAGGATTAAAGCAAGACTCAGATTCATCACCCCTCTCCTTTACTTTTGAGCGCACAGTAAGTGCGCCGATGATGCAAAAAAATGAGTCCCACCGCTCCGGGATGTGCAGTGGGATTCCGGGTATGGCTTGATAGAAGGTATAATTAATTTATTCGATATCGCCATCCCAGCTGATCATGCCGCCCAGCATGTTTTTAACGTTAGGGAACCCGTTTTGTTGAAGAAATTCTGCTGCAAAATGTGAACGGTTTCCACTGCGGCAGACGAGAATGGTCTCTTTATCCCGCTCGATCTCATGTATCCTTTGCGGTAATTCAGACAGTGGGATATGTTTGGCTCCGGGAATTTTCCCCATAGCGACTTCCATTGCTTCACGCACATCTAATATGACAATATCCTCGCCTGCTTCCAGACGATTTTTGACTTCTTCTGGGGTCACCGTCGCAACGCGAACATGTCTTTCGAACATGACACCGCCTCCTTCATATACTATACAGGGTATGGATCATTATAACTATGATTATAGTGATATACCACGGGGTGTCAAGTTCATTCCTTCCGGAAGAGGTCGTTTTATCATAAGAATGACGAATCAATAAGATGGTTTAAATCTATGAATCCGTTTACAAAATCTTAACAAAACCTTAAAATAATGTGGATGAATCCTTAACAAAAACATGCTATAATCATAGACGTGTGCGCGAAAGATACAGCGCTACAGCTATCCATACACCATCATTTAAGGGAGGAAATTACCTTGTTCAAACGCTTGAGCATGCTGGCCATAGCACTGATGCTCATCGCTGTCATGGCATCATGTGGGGGGAAGACTGACAACACTGGTACAGACACCGGAACGTCAGATGCTGGTCAGCAGTCGGCGGACGCTGGAGAAAAGACAGAAGTGACCCAGCTCACCGTCGGTTTTGTGCCGTCGCAAGAAGCGGAGAACTTGGAAGCCAAGGCTGAGCCGCTCGCTCAATTGCTTACGGACAAGCTCGGGGTTCCGGTGAAAGTGTTTGTGTCGACGAACTACAACGGTCTGATCGAAGCGATGGGTTCCGGAAAGACAGACATCGGCTTTTTGAACCCGGCTGGCTACGTCACGGCGAAAGAAAAAGGGTACGCCGATGTGCTTTTGAAAGCCGTGCGCAATGGTTCGGATGCTTACCGCGCACAGTTTGTTGTACTCAATGATTCGCCGATCCAATCCATCGAAGATATTAAAGGAAAGAAAATTGCCTTTGTCGATCCGCAATCGACCTCCGGTTACATCTACCCGTCGATCGTGCTAAAAGAACATGGCATTGATCCGGAGACGGATGTTCAGGCGACGATGGCCGGCGGGCATGATAAGGCCATCCTGGCCCTTCTGCGCGGTGACGTCGATGTGGCCGTGAGTTTTGATGATGCGCGCACCATCGTAGAAAAAACGGATCCCGATGTGATGAACAAGACGCGTATTCTCGCTTATACGGAAGACATTCCGAACGACACCATATCCGTACGTTCCGATATGTCCGAGGAATGGAAACAAAAGATCAAAGACGCCTTCTTGGCGATTGCCGAAGATCCGGAAGGCAAACAGATTATCCAAGATATTTACAGCCACGATGGCTATGTGGAAGCTAAGGACAGCGATTTTGATGTCGTCCGCAAGGCGAATGAAATGATGAATAAATAAGTACATCCGTAAGTTGATCAGTAAGTTGATCAATACGTTGAACGTATGGATTTAGTAAAAAAAGGAACGGATATGGTCATAGTAGGCCATATCCGCCTTCTTCATTCGTCCTAATGCGTTGATGTATTCTAAATGCGTTTATTCATTTATGTAAGTTTAATGGGTAAAATTTTAATGGGAAAAATTCTTATAACAGTTTTTGAGGGGGATCCGAGTGATTGAATTCCGCGATGTGCGAAAAGTATACCCCAATGGCACGATCGGTCTCAATGGGATTAATCTCACCATTCATCGCGGTGAATTTGTCGTTATTGTCGGGCTCTCCGGTGCTGGGAAATCAACGCTTTTGCGATCGATTAACCGGATGATCGATATAACGCAAGGTGAGATTTTGATCGACAGTAAGTCCATTACCCGTGCCTCAGGGCGGGCACTGCGCCATCATCGCCGCGATATCGGGATGATCTTTCAAAGTTTTAATCTCGTAAAACGTATGAGCGTTCTGCAAAATGTCTTGAGCGGTCGGGTCGCCTACCACCCTACGTGGCGCACCCTGTTAGGCTGGTACCCAAGACAGGATTTGGAGATTGCTTTTGATGCGCTGAGGCGCGTGAATATTCAGGAAAAGGCCTTCGAACGTGCTGATCAGCTCTCTGGCGGTCAGCAACAGCGGGTGGCGATTGCCCGGGCACTGGCCCAGCAACCGAAGATCATTCTGGCAGACGAGCCGGTGGCCAGCCTCGATCCGGTGACGACGGATATGATCATGAAAGATTTAAAACGCGTCAATCATGAGCTTGGCATTACCACGGTTGTCAATCTTCATTTTGTCGATCTGGCGCGTGCCTTTGCCGATCGCATCATCGGATTAAGAGCGGGGGAAGTCGTCTTTGACGGTCCGGTAAGCCTGGCGACAGACGATGTGTTTGAGCACATTTATGGACGAGCCCTTCGCGAAGATGAACGAAAACTGGAAGGAATGAGTGCGTATGGCGTCTGATGATATGCACGCCTCTCAAGTATTGTCATCTGCTTTGCCACGTCCTCCGAAGCAGCTTAAAAAAAGACTCACGCGCTTGTTCTGGATCGTCCTTTTTATCGTGGCGATTTTCGGTGCTTCCTGGCATACAGAAAGCGATCTTAGGCAACTTTTTGCAGGCTGGCACAATATGTGGCGACTCCTCTCGCAATTTTTAACCCCGGATTGGATGTATATGAAAAAAGTACTGCCGGCGGTATATGAAACAATCCGCATGGCCATTCTTGGTACAACGATCGGGGCGCTTCTCGCGATCCCTATCATCCTCCTGGCTGCGCGCAACGTGACGAAAAACAAAGTGATCGTGTTTTTAAGCCGGACGGTGATGAATCTCATTCGTACGATTCCCGAGCTCCTCTTTGCTGCTATTTTTGTGGCCATCGTAGGCATTGGCGCGATCGCAGGGATTTTGGCCATCATCTTTTTTTCATTTGCGATCATCGCCAAGCTGACGAGTGAGTCACTCGAGACGATCGACCCCGGTCCGCTGGAAGCGATGACCGCGGTCGGCGCGAGTAAGCTGACGTGGATTCGCTACGCGGTGATGCCACAAATTTTACCTGCTTTTATCTCTTACACCTTATATGTGTTTGAAATTAACGTACGTACGGCCGCCGTGCTCGGGTTAGTCGGTGCCGGGGGGATCGGGGTGCCGCTCAATACAGCCCTTGCTTTTCTACAGTATGACCGTGCCGCGAGCATTATCCTGCTCATCTTTATCGTCGTGCTGCTCATCGAAGCTTTAAGCGGCGCGTTAAGGAGGCGTCTCATTTGACTACACCGGCCTTACCGAAAGAGCCCGGGGCGCTTAGGCGACGCCTGCGCGGCGTGTTAATCGCGCTTTTCCTTCTGCTCCTATACGGCTGGACCTTGACCGATCTTTCGCTCAATACGAAAGGCTTTGCCCAGGGTTGGATCATTACCCAAAATATTTTTAAAGGGCTTTTTTCGCCTGAATGGTCGTACACTGGGGAAGTTTTGCTCCGTTTGTTTGAAAGCATCGAGATGGCTTTTTTAGGGACATTTATCGCTGCCATTCTGGCCATTCCGTTCGGCTTCTGGGCAGCGGCGCGCAAAAACCGCCCCTATGCACTCGGCCCGCTGAGCGGGAAATGGGTGCTGAGTGCCATCCGGACTTTTCCAGAAATCATCCTGGCCGTCGTCTTTATCGTCGCCGTGGGACCCGGTGCGTTTGCTGGCATTTTGGCCCTAGGGGTACATTCGATCGGGATGTTGGGCAAGCTCTACAGTGAGGCCATCGAAAGTATTGATCCCGGTCCGATCGAAGCGTTGGAGGCAGCCGGTGCCAATAAATTGCAAATTCTCTGGTATGCCATCTTACCGCAAGTCTTGCCGGAATTTGCTTCATTTGCTATCTACCGCTTTGAAATCAACGTGCGTGCCGCGACCGTCCTTGGTATTGTCGGTGCCGGGGGAATCGGGACACCACTCATCTTTGCCTTGCAGGGCTATGCTTGGTCGCGCGTCGGCATTATCATGCTTGGGATCATCGTCACCGTCACGATTATCGACGGACTGAGCGGTTACATTCGCGCCCGTCTTGTATGACGGGCGCGAATGATGTTGACAAATCGTAATGATAACGATTATGATACCCGCATTATTATATTGTGCTGGGCGAAGACGCGACTAGAGGCGTTTCTGTCATTGATCACTGAACCTTGCCCTTCACCTTGATTTAGAACGCTAAACCTTTTCCCTCTGTCTGCCGATAAATAGGTTAAGACAGCTACAGGGAATTTTTTTTTTTATAATTGTACTCGGGTTAAAGGGGGGGTGAGCATGAAGATTGGGCCAATCCGCGAACCGGTTATGGGACACGCTACTGCGCGCGTGGAACGCATCATAGAAATAAAGCCCGTCGGCAGTAGTGAACCCAGTGCAATCGATCTTTCGGTTGCATCAAAAGACGCTAAGCATGTGGCAGAGAAACTCTCAGAACATGAAGTCAAAAAAGTTGTTGACGGTATGAACGTGATCTTGGAACACAGCGGGTCCCATCTGAAATATGCCTATCATGACAAACTGGGAGAGTATTACGTGGAGATCGTCGACGATCGCACGAATGAAATCATCAAAGAGATTCCGCCCAAACGCTGGCTGGATCTGGTGGCAACGATGTGGGAACAGCTCGGCTGGATCATCGATAAGAAAATTTAAGGCACATAACGCCGGTACGTCCGAATTAATAAGATTGATCGTCATGAAAGGGTGAGAAGCGACCGTGTTTCCCATCAGCGCTAACAATGCCAATAACGATATTGGTGATGTGCGGCGGTTTTCAGGGCTTGTTTCAGGGCTCGATACGGAAGCGATCGTGGCCAAGCTTATGCAAGCCGAACGCCTGCCGCTCAATAAACTGCTGCAGCAAAAACAGTGGCTGAACTGGCAGCGCGATGCGTATCGCGAAGTGAACCGCAGCCTGCTCGATGTGCGCACCAAACTCGCCGATTTGCGCCTCGCCGGGACGTTTCTTGCGCAATCGGCGCAAAGTTCGCGCAATGATCTTTTCAGTGTGACGGCAACCGGAAGTGCTCTCCCCGGACAGCATACGGTCGAAGTGATGCAGCTGGCCCAGCCTGCCCGCGTGATCGGGGCCCAGATTCAAGGCGCGAAGGCTACCACGCTACTTACAGACCTCAATGATGCATCCGGGAACCCGCTTAAAGAAGGAACGTATACCTTTACGATCGAAGTAAGCGATGTGGATACGGGAACGCTTCTTCAGTCCACGATCACGATCGATCATACGTCCGGTACACGCACCATCAAGGATGTTGTCGATGCGATCAATGCGCAAAAAGTGGCCGTGCCCGATGGGAACGGCGGAACGATCGAAAAACCACTTGGAGTAAAAGCGATGTTTGATGCGACGACGGAGCGTGTCGTCCTTCAGACGGATTTGAGCGGCGCCTATTCGATTACGATCGAAGACGATCCCGCCTCTTCTGCATCGCTCGCACAGGCGCTGGGTATCGCGACGAGCAACAATCCGGCTACGAATAAACCTTACGCCGATCAAGTACAAATAGGGCAGAATGCAGAAGTCATCGTGGATGGCGTAACCGTTACTGCCCGCGACAATCGCCTCACCGTGTTTGGACTCAATCTCGATTTGAAGCGTGCCGAACCCGGTACAACGGTTACGGTTACTGCCCTCCCTGCTACCGATCAGCTGGTCGATAAAATCAAAAACTTTGTTGAAACGGTCAACACGCTCATCGAAGATTTAAATCGTCGTTTAAGCGAACCGCGTTATCGAGATTATCCACCTCTTACCGATGAACAGAAAAGGGCTATGACCGAAAGGCAAATCGAACAATGGGAAGAGCGGGCTCGAAGTGGCCTTCTGGCGCGCGATATGACCGTCGATCGTATTGTTTCTGATCTGCGCATGGCCCTCGTCACACCAGTGGAGATGGGTGACGGGCGCACGATCAGCCTTTCCGAGATCGGGATTACGACCGGCAGTTACTGGGAAAAAGGAAAGCTTATACTGGATGAAAATAAACTGAAAGAGGCTCTCCTCAGTCGACCCGAAGACGTAAGCGCGCTTTTTTCGCAGAAGTTGGGGAGCGATGCCGCGCCTTTCGACACGAATCATCCGCTCCATGCGCAGAAGGGAATCGGTGTCCGTCTGTACGAGGTGCTGAGTGGCGCTATGGATCGACTGGTGCAAAAGGCAGGGCGCGATGGGATCATCGGCTTGGATCAGAGTTCTTTGGGCACGCAGCTTAAATCACTGGATGGACGGATTGATACCTTTGAACGCCGCCTCAAAGACATCGAAGAGCGTTATTGGCGGCAGTTTACGGCCATGGAAAAAGCCATCCAGCGCGCGAATATGCAGAGTGCCTGGCTCATGCAGCAATTTATGAATGGTTCATAATACGTGGTGTAAGATGGATGCACCTGATTCATACCGTTTAGAGGAAACGGCTCTCTTTGCCGGTAGCGACAAGATCAAGCAGGTACATGGTTATACCGTTTAGAGGAAACCGTTCCGGGGAGAAGGGGGACGCACGATGGGGTATGAGATGATGCGCCAGTATCGAGATCAGTATCTGGAAAATCAAGTACAGACGGCATCGCCGCAAGAGCTCGTGCTCATGCTCTACGATGCGGCGATCAAACAGGGGCGGATGGCTACCCGCGCAATGACAGCCAAAGAGCTGGAAAAAAGCCACCGTGCCCTCGTACGCATGCAGGATATTCTGCTCGCTTTGATCGACGGGCTGGATCAAACCATTCCGCTTGCCCATAATCTACAAGCGCTATACGATTTTATGGTACGTGAACTCGTTTTAGCCAACACGAAAAAGGACGTGCAAAAAGTTGAAACCGTCCTCGAACTCCTGATAGACTTACGGGAGACGTGGGCACAGGCCATCGAACGCTATCGACAGGAAAAAACATCCGTTTCGACGCTTTCTTGAATCAAATAGAACGAAACAATAAGAACGACACATCTGTAAGTTATTGAACATCAAGTAGGTCTTCAAGCGATGTCTAATGGGCGCGTGATAGTATTTTTTAGGAGAATCCCCTTGCGGAAAGAAGGTGGATGGGCATGACGGATTACGCGACCTGGCGAAGGTGGACGGAAGAAGCGCTGAGCGCCGCTAGGGAGCGCGACTTCGTTCGGCTTGAGGCGGCGCTTGAAAAGCGGGATCAGTGGATCGAAGCCGCGCGCCGCTCGTTCGCGTGTCGCCATGCGGCGTCTTCCGTACGAGAGTGGCCGTCTGTTCTACAGGAAGAAGCCAAGCACCTAGAAGAAAAGCTGAGGGAAGCGCTATTAGACATGCAAAAAGATCTTTCTCAAGAACTGATCACCGCACGTCGCACGCAGGTGATGGAGCAGGCGTATCAAGGAACGGGCTTTGACGTGACCGGTGGCTTTTTTGATGTCAAGCGTTAAAAGGTCGTGCGTTGGGAGGTGAGATCATGGACATCGGCGCGCACGAGCGCGTTCGGCGCCTTCTGGCTGCAGAAAGGTTGAATCCCGTGTATGACGGAGCGAGACCGGCACGCGAGAAGTCGGATGGATTCGGCGGGACTGCGGGGGCGTCCTTTCGTGCCACCCTTTTTAAGGAACTCGCTCATCTCGATGGCCGATTTCAGGCCACCATCGATGAGGTGTTCGAACTTGCCGAAGGTCTTGCAAAGACGCGGACGCTTACGCATTTATATGCCTATCGTCAGGCCGTTCAAAAATTGGTCGAGGAACTGCAGCAGGCATTTGTCGTTTATGAAGAAAATGGTCTCGACCGCGCCGGCCGCCTACGCCGTTTTCGTCTTGTACGTGCTGTTGATGACGCGCTGGAGGAAGTGACGCGTCGCGTGCTCGATGAAAGCACAAGTGATCTTGCCGTCTTACAAGCCATCGGAGAACTGCACGGACTCCTTTTAGATCTGCTCATTTAGCTCTTCCGGTCAAGAAAACGTTAGCATTACTTGTGATCGCTTGAAAAGCTCTTAAATTGCAATATTAAATGCAACAACTCACAGTAATCCAAAATATGGTTATGATAAAGCCAAGTTTCGTAACTCTTCATGAAACGCATCGTTCGGTGAACGATATCCCAGGATCTTCCTGGGGAG
>PEBX01000207.1 GCA_003050645.1 Candidatus Carbonibacillus altaicus | reverse complement strand
CCGCGATCACGCCTTTTAAATCATTTACACTCCAGTGCGTCTGCATATGCGTTGTGCCTCCTATGAGCCTATCATTGAGCCCTTTTTAAAGTACATCTGAAAGCGGCTTAACAGCGATATTTTCCGAACCCGGGCCAAACGGTGTCTCTAAAAACTTGGAAAATGTCTCCACCTCCTGCCAGCTTAAACTTTCTAGAGCGAGCGGATCCAGGTGAATCCGATAACCTAAACGCGGCGAATATACTTCAAGACGTTCACCGTTACGGGTCAGCACTTTTTTTACGATCACTGTCGTAAATTCATTGGCAATCTTGATTGCGTCATCCAAATGCATTCTGTTCCTCCTCACGACCGTCATACTGGCTAGTACGGACTGTAATTTTACCCTCATGCAATTTTCTCTTTTACAACTTTTTTACTTGACGCGACTTCCAAAAAAGATGATCGAGCGCCTGATGTTAAAGTAAAATGGCTAGATTATGCATAGGAATGGAACTCATATCCAAGCGTACCTCGCGTTCTTTTATTTTCCAACCATCACCTTCTTTACGTAAAATATCGATCCGCTCCCCCGACAAAAAATCATACGCCGCACTCTCTCCACGACTCCGGAATAACAAAATATTTGAAAACACCCGTACGTGCATTTCATCGATGGTTTCTACCCGGATATTGCTCACCAGATGCCGCGTCCGAGAAGGCGGATCTTCAGCCCAGGCTGCTTCTGTCTCCAGACGAAGTACACGCATTTCTAACGAATCGCGATCTTCCTCATAATGGTACATCGACGGAACAAACCCTGCTCCGTGCTCACGTTCTCGCGTGACGCGAAGGGGAACACGGTAAAGAACATCTTCCGTTATGACATTCACCCACTCTCTAAACTGGCCATTATCTAATAGAGAGGCTTCATAATGTAGAAACTGAACAATATCTAAATATGTCTGTGGATCGGCGGATTGCGCGAACGCCATCGTCAGTCACCCTCTTTTGTCGATAAGTAATCTTTGAAATATTTAACAGCCTAACATCTAAAAACTAATATCTAAAGAACTAATATCTAATAACCTAACATCGTAAGCCAGCGGTCATAAAAATTACGTTGATTGGCTTCGGCATAATCGAGTGGATACGCTATCCCCGGACCTGGCCAGTTTGTATCAATCTTCAAGTTCTCCATACCCATTTGAAAGTTCAACCTATTTTTTCTTGCCAAAACCCCCCGCGCCGAGCGAGTAATTCCCCGCCATATTTCTGCATCATCCTGCTCAAAAACACCACTCGTACCAAACGTGCGAATATATGTCTGACGACTTACCTCCTTAAACCATTCCGGGGCATCTTTTTCCACCATAAACCAAGATAAAACCTCCATTTTCCCAGGACCAATGGGTTGCCACAAACGAAACGTGAGCATGGGCGTCGGAGGATGCTTATGATCCCGACCGATCATGACATTGAGAATCGACAAATTGGGAAAGACCGTCCCATGCACAAAATTTAATCGTTCTGCAATACGCACGTGCGCTTCGCTCGGATAGGTAGCCTTAAGCGACGCTACCATTTCCTCCGGGTAACCCCAATACGGCGGTAAAGGAATGTTCGGCGGTGCACCGATCATACCGAGACCATGACCTTTCCCCGGAATATGGACATGTTCACCGTACATTGCAAACTGTGGATCTTTGGGGGCCAGCCCCAGCTCGACCATTGAGCGATGCGTCATGAGCGTATGGTAGGCATCACCGACAAAATTATCTGCCCCCAGCTTCCAATCAGCATCGACCATCCAACGCTGTGGTGCACCAATGCTCTCCAACCCTTCTTGACTGCGCATCGTAAATAAATCAATGTACCAGCGCATATCGCCCAACCAATCTTCGAGCGATTCAATCTGAGGATCAAGGCTACCGAATATCATCCCTCGATAAATTTCTAAACGGGGAATAGAGATGAGGCCCCATGCGTCTTTGTTCAGTAAATCTCCGTAAGCTTCTTTTCCAGCAGGGATCCCTACCAGTGTACCGTCATTGCGATACGTCCATCCGTGATAGGGACAGCGAAAATGTCCAGAATTGCCTATCTCAGATCTGCAAATTTGCATCCCCCGATGACGACACATATTAAAATGCGCGCGGATAACGTCCTTTTCGTCTCTCACCACGATAAAACTGTTGTCGGCGATGTTTCTCAGCATATAATCCCCACGATGAGGAATTTCTGTCTCATGGCCGAGATATACCCAGGCATGCTCAAAAATTCGCTTTTTCTCTAACTGGAATATTGCTTCGTCATGATAAATGGCTCCTGGTAGTTCACCTCCCGCCAGCCACGCCCGTGCCTCACGCAATAGATCGTCTCTTCCCCCTGTAGAAGGAAGCGCTTCCGATAACGTCATCCCCTTCACTCCTTATCGTCGTCTGATGCCTAAATGTAGGAAAACGCCTACATTCAAATACTATTATACAAGTATACTAAGGTTATTACAACGGAAATTGTGATTGTTCAGAATGTTTATTTTGCATTTTTTCCAACGTGTTTAACATGCTTAAATT